>JBIKVP010000014.1:0-36317 GCA_044356745.1 Beijerinckiaceae bacterium
GCCGTTGATCCGGTTCTAAAAGCGTACCCATACCAAATTGGAATCAAAACAACCTTAATAAAAAGATAACGCCAACTCTTCACTCACGAGGGGTATATCAATCAAAAACAATAACATTAAATCGTCCGACCTCAAAAACAGGTCAAAATCCTAGAACTGCCCCACTGAGCGGCATATTTACATCTGAATTTTTGAAAAAGAGCGTTGTGGAGGTGAGAGGAGATAACGCGAACCAGAGCACGCAGGTTGGATTGGTGGGTGGCAACCTGCAAAGAAAAATGGTGGGCCCGGCAGGACTCGAACCTGCAACCAAACCGTTATGAGCGGTTGGCTCTAACCATTGAGCTACAGGCCCTTAGGTGCGTTGTTTAAAGCCGTCGGAGTCATTTTAAAAACAAATCCGCTAAACGCATTTCAGCTTAGCGGATTATGTTTTAACGGAGTATGAGCATTTTGACAAATTGCTTAGGAGCAAAAACCGTTAGATTTTTGGCTCATGTGTTTGCTCTGGCGAAGCTTCAGGAGTTGATGCTTGTGTGTCCTGCTCTTCAGAATCACTGTCAACAACTGTCAAAGCTTCATCGTCAAGATTGACCAAGCGCGGCCCACCTGCACCGATGGGCTCATTTTCGCCCAAGATGCCAAGACGACGTGCGACCTCTGTGTACGCTTCTATCAATCCGCCCATATCACGACGGAAGCGATCCTTATCCATTTTGTTATTGGATTTTATATCCCACAAACGGCATGAATCAGGGGAAATTTCATCCGCAACAACAATGCGCATGAGCTCTGCTTCCCACAAACGTCCACATTCCATTTTAAAATCAACAAGACGAATGCCCGCGCCCAAAAACAATCCAGTGAGAAAATCATTCACCCGAATGGCAAGCGCCATAATGTCATCGATTTCCTGAGGCGTTGCCCAGCCGAATGCCGTGATATGCTCTTCAGACACAATTGGATCATTAAGAGCATCATTTTTATAATAAAACTCAATAATTGAGCGGGGAAGCTGCGTGCCCTCTTCTAATCCCAAGCGTTGGGCAAGCGATCCTGCTGCAACATTGCGCACAACGATCTCAAGCGGAATAATTTCCACTTCGCGTATGAGTTGCTCACGCATATTCAAACGGCGAATAAAATGCGTTGGGATGCCGATGTTATTGAGATGCGTAAACAAAAACTCGGAAATGCGGTTGTTGAGTACGCCTTTCCCATCGATAACCTCATGCTTTTTGGCATTAAAGGCTGTTGCGTCGTCTTTAAAATGCTGGATGAGCGTACCTGGCTCCGGCCCTTCATAAAGAACTTTTGCTTTACCTTCATAGACGCGACGACGGCGATTCATGGGCGTATACCGTGTTTTGAGAAAATCCATTGTGTGTGTGCGCTCCTTAGGTTCGTGACGCACTCTCCGGAAAAATCGGCGAGGGACATTAAGCTGCGCTGGCGATGAACTTAACTGATCCGATGGATATTAACAAGCCGATAGGACACATTACTCACTGTTACGCCTGATATGGTGTTGTAAAGCACCAAAAGCACGGATTCTTTGATGACACTAATTATTAACGATGATTCGTATGACATTTGTAAGGCAATCATAGAAGCAACACCCTTTTGCCTCTTTATATTTTGCGCGGCCATGATGTGAAAAAGCAAGGTAATCTTAAAAGCTTCAACACAGCCAAAGAAAGCGCATCACAAAGAAAGCCAGAATTGATTGCGGTATTATAGTACCGCAATGATTAAGTCATTGTATATATTGAAGATTAGCTAAAATAAACAAAAACAAAAGCGTTGACATATGACATGCAACACATTAGTGACAAGCGAGGTAGAAGCGCCTTAGCGCGTTTTTTAATATCATATTTCAAACATGAGGGTTCTCCAGTGAAAACATTTTCACTTAAAACCGCTGATGTCGACAAAAAATGGATTGTGATTGATGCAAAAGGGCTGGTCGTTGGCCGCCTCGCATCGCTGATTGCACTTCGTTTGCGCGGCAAGCACAAGCCAACCTTTACCCCGCACATCGATTGCGGAGACAACGTCATTGTCGTCAATGCCGATAAAGTTGTTTTTACCGGCAACAAGCGCGAACAAAAGGTTTATTATCATCACACGGGCTATCCGGGCGGCATTAAAGAGCGTTCGGCAAAGTTCATTTTGGATGGTCGTTTTCCTGAGCGCATCGTCGAGAAAGCCGTCCAACGCATGTTGCCGCGTGGTCCACTGGGTCGTCAGCAACTGAGCAATCTTCGCGTTTATAAAGGCACGGAGCATCCACATGTTGCGCAGCAGCCGCAGGCACTTGATGTCGGCGCTCTCAATAGCAAAAACGTAAGGGGCTGATGATTATGGCAACGCTGCAAACGCTCTCTGATTTAGGTATAGCTGGCAAAGAAGCCGCTCCCGAAGCGATTAAACACGTTCAAAAGCTTGATGCTCAAGGACGCGCTTATGCTACGGGCAAACGTAAAGATGCTATCGCACGCGTCTGGATTAAACCAGGCAGTGGCAAAATCACGATCAATGATCGTGACATTAAAGTGTATTTTGCACGCCCTGTATTGCGCATGATTTTGCAACAGCCCTTCGGCATTGTGAACCGTGTTGGCCAATACGATGTCAATGTGACTGTTGTCGGCGGTGGATTATCCGGTCAAGCCGGTGCTGTACGCCACGGCTTATCTAAAGCATTGACCTATTACGAGCCAGATCTTCGCCCTGCCCTCAAAAAAGAAGGCTTTTTGACCCGCGATAGCCGTGTGGTTGAGCGTAAAAAATATGGCCGCAAAAAAGCACGCCGGAGCTTCCAGTTCTCCAAACGCTGATGTGTTTTGGCACTTGTTACAAAAAACCGCGCTTTTGGCGCGGTTTTTTTTTATATTGATGTGCTCTTATGAAAACTGAGAAAGACAACGCATTAAAAAGAGGATGTGTATCTTTCACAAATGACGATACGTTTCAAGCACGGGCTCATCAAATTCATTGTGAGCAAGAATCCATGTCTCTTTAAGGGCGTCTTCGCGCCATGACATAAATGCAGGAAGTGTCATAATTGCCTCCATGTAAGACTGTGAAAGCGCATCAACAGCAATTGAATAGGTGTGAAAGCGGGTCACGACAGGTGCAAACATGGCATCTGCGGCACAAAAATCACCATATAAAAAAGATCCGCCTGCTTTCTCACCAAAATGCTCGCGCGCTGCTCGCCATATCTGTTTGATTCGCGCGACATCTTCCGTAACGCCTTCGCCACGCTCTCGCGATGCATAGCGTTTCCCCAAATTCATTGGGCATTCTTTGCGTAATCGCGCGAATCCAGCGTGCATCTCGGTTGAAATTGCGCGCGCATGGGCACGTGCTGCTTTATCTTTTGGCCAGATGGGATATTGCGGATAATTATCAGCAAGATAATCAATAATTGCCAGACTCTCCCATACAGAAAGAGCGTTCGCTTCATCGATTAAGCACGGCACTTTCCCTGTTGAGTCACACGCATAATGTTTCACATAAGGTGCGATGCTACCTTGACCAAGGGGAATAATAATATCTTCAAAGGGAATATTAAAGTGCCGCATCACCAACCAAGGGCGCAGCGACCATGAAGAATAACATTTATTTCCGATAAGCAGTTTCATGCATCAATTCTGAACTTTCTAATCCAGAAAAACAAGTGCATCAAGAATAAGAAAAAGTTCAATCAGATATATTAGACGCTTGGGTCGTTTGTACCAAAAATAGTGTCAAGCGCTTTAAGACGGTTATCTGGAAATAAAGGAGACACTGACACCATTTGAGGCTCATACGTGACTTGCATTGCTCCAACGGAAGGAGGCGCAAACGGTATTTGTAAATTGCCTGAAAGTACACCAGCAGCAGTACCAGTAGAAGTAGAAGTAGAAGTAGAAGTAGAAGTTGTAGAAAACTGGGATGGTGTTTGATCGACTCTGCTGCCAACGTTTAAAAGTGAGGAAAGTTGCTCTGGGGTCGCTGTGGGTACCTGTACAAAAGGGCGAACCTCAGAGGCAGCACTTGTAATACCACTCAAAGGGCTAAAACCAGTAACAACATCGTTACCTGCTGGAGAGCCAACCGGTGGTTGACTTGGAGCAAATAAAATAGGACTTATCTTTTGAGACAAGACACCAACCTCTTCTTGTAGCCATCCTCTAGAGAGGCTATATCTAAACTTAACGCCCTACACAACCACTAAGTTTAACTTTCCCCTATTCGTTAAACTAAATGCTTATATGAAAAAAACATATTAAAATGGAAAAAAAATCAGTTTTATTCGACTTTTCTTCTCACGTCGGCAAATTAACGATTCGACATGAAGATAGTATATCATCTTTGAATGCTTTTGCCGAGAGCAATCGCAGTAAAATTGTATGGTTACACAGTGCACACGCTGCATTGATCGAAAGTTCCATTCCACTTTTGATCAATGCCGCTCCTATGTTTCAGCAATTTGAAGAAAGAGGCTGTGATATTCACATTCTTGAAACACCCCTCAAACCCAAAAAACTTTTCCTTGCTGACATGGATTCAACCATGATTGAGCAGGAATGCATCGACGAGTTAGCAGATAAAGTGGGTTTAAAAGAACAGGTTTCACACATCACCGAACGTGCAATGCGTGGTGAAATTGCGTTTGAGCCTGCCTTGCGGGAACGTGTTGCATTGCTGAAAGGTTTGCCAATCACGGTTGTCGATGAACTGATTGCAGAAAAAATTACCCTGACTTCAGGCGGCGGCGTTGCAATCGCCACAATGAAAGCGCATGGCACATACACTTGCCTTGTTTCAGGGGGCTTTACCGTATTCACATCACGAATCGCATCAATGCTTGGCTTTGATGAACATCGCGCCAATGAGCTTGTTGTGCGTGATGGTCTTTTAACGGGAGAAGTGCGTGAGCCAATCCTCGGCAAAGAAGCAAAGCGCACAACACTCATTGAATTACGCGATAAGCTCGGCCTTGAAGCGCAAGAGACGCTTGCGATAGGCGATGGCGCCAATGATCTTGATATGTTGCAAGAAGCGGGTTTAGGCGTTGCTTTTCGTGCAAAGCCCGCTGTTGCAAGTGCTGCACATACGCGCATTACACATGGCGACTTAACTGCGCTCTTATATCTTCAGGGTTATAATCACGAGCGATGGCAGCTCCCATAAATTTGTGAAGTATATTTATTGTATCGCATGTTGTTGCGCCACACATGCTTTACCCACTAAATTTACGCTCAAGAGCGCGGGATAACGCCTGTCCTTCATTGGCGTGGCGTTGTGCAAGCGCACGCGCTGATGATGTGCAGGTGCGATAACTGAGCATCAAATCCTGCACTCCTTGATTATATGCACCTGTCAAACGATTGCGCCAAGTGGAAGGGGTTGCCGATTCTGAATCAATGAGCGCTTGCATCTGATTCGCCCATAAACCTGCATTTTGCTCCATACAAAGCGTTTGAAGATACGATAAAGCGCCTAAAAGATAAGCTAAGCGTTGTAATTCACGCGCATAAGGGGGCAGCGGAACATCGGGTGTGGCAGGTATAACGGGTTGCGATGAAGATGTGACGACCGGAGCACTTGTCGTCTTAGGCTGCGCGTAAAGATGCGTTGTTAACATTGCAAAATTCAAGATGCACGCAAGAACAAGTCCACCCACGCGGCATGTGTACCACTTGTATCTTTGTTTTGTTATATCGCGGCAATCAAGAAGGGTCATGCTGACGAGACTCAATATGTGTCAGTTGAATAGGCATGATGTCGCATACATGCGCGGTGTTTTGCAATGATTGCGTGAGGCGGCAAACCACAAAACAAAAACAACATCCGGATCATCATTGTATCCCCACTATAAACCCGCTACCGCATAGAGAACATATAAAAGGATAAGAGTATGACGCCGACTGCCCGCCTTTCTGCTGCTATTGAGGTGCTCACTGATTTATTCGCCCGTCGCCGTCCTGCTCAGGATGCGCTCAAAGACTGGGGCTTATCACACCGTTTTGCAGGTTCCTCCGATCGTGCCGCGATTGCAAGCCTTGTTTATGATACCCTTCGCTGCAAAGCATCATCGGCTTGGCTCATGAAAGATGAAACGCCGCGTGCACTTGTGCTGGGAATGCTCAGATTACAACGCCACGTGCCTCTTGAAGCGATTGACGCGCTCTGTGGACAAGAAGTACGCTTTGCCCCCTCCCCTCTTACAGATATTGAACGGGAGCATTTATCAAAAGCAGATCTTTCACGTGCATCAATGAGTGTGCAAGGAGATTATCCAGATTGGCTCACCCCTTCTTTAAAGCGTACTTTCGGTGATGAGTGTATCAAGGAAATGCAAGCCCTTGCGCAACGCGCCCCCCTTGATGTGCGCATCAATACATTTAAAGCAACGCGCGATGAGGTGCTTGATGCACTCGCACACCATAAACCAACGCTCACCCCTTATTCGCGTCTCGGGCTGCGTTTTAACATCGGCGAAGATGGGCGTGGGCCTTCACTGCAATCAGAGGGCAGTTTTCAACTGGGGGCTTATGAAATTCAGGATGAAGGTTCACAACTCACTGTTGCTCTAGCCGATGTGAAAGAAGGTCAAAGGGTGATTGATTTATGTGCTGGAGCGGGTGGAAAAACCCTCGCGCTTGCCGCAGCGTTAAATAATACCGGAGAAGTGATTGCAACAGATGTTGATACACGTCGCCTTTCCCCCATTCATCAACGGCTGCAACGTGCTGGCGTAACAAATGTGATCGTTCGTGCACCACATAATCGTGGCCATGATGCGCTTATTGATATGGCACAAAGCGCCGATTGTGTTTTCATTGATGCGCCATGCACAGGAACAGGCACCTGGCGACGTAATCCTGATGCGAAATGGCGTTTGCGACCCAATGCTCTTGCTGATCGACGTAAAGATCAAGCGACGGTTTTAGAGCGCGGCGCAGCCTTGCTTAAAAAAGGCGGATCACTTGTTTACGTCACATGTTCTATTTTGCCAGAAGAAAACGATGAAGCGATAAAAGCTTTTCTGAAAATAAATCCGCATTTTAAAAGCGTATCATTGCAAGAGCGCGCAAACACTCTGGGATTACCTTTTGAGCAGATCAAAACACCATTAGGAGGGTTACAACTTACCCCCGCACGGACAAAAACAGACGGATTTTACATCGCCTGTTTACGCAAAACATCGTGATCTAAGCCGTGCATTTTAGTGCACGGTGATTAAAATCCAGATGCAACCTTTTGTGCAGGCATATCTTCAAGCGATGATTGTGCCGTTGGCTCAAGGGCTGGAGATTGTTGTGATGGTATTGCGGAAGCCTCAGAAGGAGCAGCTTCAGGCGCGGTTTCCAAAGATTGCTCATCAAGAGATGTCACAGCCGTTTGCTCAAGTTTTAATGAGCGAATGGTGACGGTCTCTTCAACAATCTCAAAGGTGATGGTGCGTGAGGCTGCGTTCGCAAGAAGACCTGCATAATAGGGCTGAACCGCATGGGCATCAACTGAGTCGCCTTCATGCTCGCCTTGAAGCAGTTTTTCAACTTTAGCCGGAATGCGTGCATTAATGCCCTTCGCAATGATTGTGATAAGAGGTTCCTCCCCTTGCATCTCAACTTTTGTAGTCAAGACACCGCCACGCGGAATCGCATTTGTCGCAATCAGTAATAAGTTTAGCAACAGTTTAACCTGATTCTTTGGTAGTAGAAGACGCGGAGCGTCCCATGTCAGGCTCAGTTTATCGTCATTGAGAAAACCTTTTGCGACATTTTCCGCATCACCCAAATCAATCATCGCCCCCGCAGAACCAGCAGCGCCAAAGGCCAGACGACAAAATTGCAAGCGAGCAGAAGCCTGTTTTGCGCTCTTTTTGATCAGATCAAGCGCAAAATCGCGCATTGAGGTTTCATTCTCGTCTTCCAGAACCTCCAGACCATTCACAATCGCGCCCACAGGGCTGATCACATCATGACAGACGCGGCTGCACAATAAGGCTGCCAGATCAAGCATATCAAGAGACACTTTGGTCATCAGACTTCTCCAAAAAAATACAGAATGTAACTATAGTGATTTTCAATAAAATTTGCAGGATTTTATGTTAAAAAATCACGTTAAACTAAAAACCTATAGTCTGTTCGCGTTAATTTCCATCATGCAAACAGACTATATAGGAAAAGGTTTACAAGCTTTTACCAT
This sequence comes from Beijerinckiaceae bacterium, assembly GCA_044356745.1. Lineage (GTDB taxonomy): Bacteria > Pseudomonadota > Alphaproteobacteria > Rhizobiales > Beijerinckiaceae > JBIKVP01. The sequence continues at coordinate 8,209 of JBIKVP010000014.1, forward strand.
TTTTCTGGATACAGATGTTTTTAATTCAATTCACTGTATTGTGACAAAAAGTTGAATAACAAAACGATGGATTGATGTGCTATGCCGTTGAATATTGAGCGCGACCTTATCGCGCGTGAGCTGGCTCGCATTGCTATTGAAGCGGGCGATGTTATTCGTAGCGTGATTAAAAGTGGACTCACATCCACCACGAAAGCCGATGGGAGCGAATGCTCTAATGCAGATGTCGCAGCACAAGATATTGTGCTTGAACATCTTCACAAACGCTTTCCCGGTATTGATGTCATCGCTGAAGAGCAAACACATGCAGTGAATTCTCCTGATCGCAGCGATACCTTTTTTCTCGTTGATCCTCTTGACGGAACACGTAATTTTCTGACGGGAGGGCATGAATACGGCGTCAATATTGCGTTGATTGACCAACGTAGACCGCTTGCTGGCGCCATTCATGCCCCTGCTTTTGGACGCACATGGTTTGGTGGAGGCACAGCCATGATGTCACCGCAACGTGATCATTGGATAGATCACATAAGTCGCATTTATGTGCGCGATGTGCCTCAGGAAGGTGTAACAGCACTTGTCAGCCATCGCCGTGGCGACCCACAAAGCACCCAATTCCTCAATTTATTTTCTATTGCACACACCCGCCCTCTATCATCAAGCATTAAATTTGGCGTTATTGCTGAAGGTCGGGCTGATCTTTATGTGCGTTATGGCCCAACAATGGAATGGGATACGGCATCAGGACATGCGATTTTAAACGCTGCTGGTGGCTACCTCACACAGGTCACAGGTAAAGAAAAATACTATGGCCACGCCTCACGCGGCTATCACAATGAAGCCTTTGTCGCTTGGGGATCTAAACAGCTTGCAAGAATCGTAATGCACAAATAATTCTTACAACATCAAAGCACTCACGTTGTGTAACAAGACAACTCATGCTGCGGCGAAAATGGCATTCTTTAAAAATCGGAGCGGAGCATACTCAAAGTGTGCGAGTGCCAGAATGCGCAAAAAATGACATTTGCACTCCAGCGTCAGTTGTCTTGTTGGGGAATGAAGGCGGCTGCCCTGAAACGACATGGATGAGGAGGCCACATTGCCGTCTCGAGGGCAGCCTTTACCTTGCGCGCAATCTCAGGAGATGCGGCGGACCCAAGCGCGTCACAAGATAAAACGAATACGAGCATTCATAAAGAGTTCACAAGATTTTATTCTGTCTCTTGTGATCTCTTATAAAAACTTTAAACGTTTTAAACAGCAGCAGCAAGAAGAATATAAAGTAAATGAAAAAGTAAAAAGCGGAATGGTTACAAGTCATTAGAAATATATTTTGTTAAATACTTTAGTTAAAAAGTTAACATACGCAGTTATAAAAAAACGCCGCATGAAGCGGCGTTTATATGTTAAAGAGTGCAATATAGCCTTAGTGCGCGACTTGTCCCACTGCATCCTCATCGGCAACAATAACAGCCTTAGCAGCAAGTGCAGCGTCTGCGGCAGCTTCATCCCACTCAATCGGATCTGGCATACGCGTGAGTGCATGTTCAAGAACCTGATCCATGCGCGAGACTGGCACGATTTCAAGACCTTTTTTCACACTTTCAGGAAGTTCAGCAATGTCTTTTGCGTTTTCTTCTGGAATCAACACTTTTGTGATCCCGCCACGCAGTGCCGCAAGCAGCTTTTCTTTAAGACCACCAATCGGCAATACACGGCCACGTAGCGTCACCTCACCCGTCATCGCAATATTACGATGAATTGGAATACCCGTTAGCACCGAAATAATGGCAGTCGCCATTGCAATACCTGCTGAAGGGCCATCTTTGGGCGTTGCCCCTTCCGGAACATGAACGTGAATATCGCGCCGCTCAAATAAAGGCGGCTCAATACCAAAATCAACTGCACGCGAGCGCACATAAGATGCCGCCGCAGAAATTGACTCCTTCATCACGTCTTTGAGGTTACCCGTGACTGTCATTTTGCCTTTGCCCGGCATCATGACACCTTCGATAGTGAGGAGCTCTCCACCCACTTCTGTCCATGCCAAGCCCGTCACTGCGCCAACCTGATCCTCAGATTCAGCTTCACCATGACGATATTTGGGAACGCCCAGAAAATCAGGCAGATTTGCAACTGTCACGGTCACTTTTGACACCTTAGAGACAACAATCTCTTTAACAGCTTTACGAGCAAGATTTGAGACCTCACGCGTTAGATTACGCACACCCGCTTCACGCGTATAACGTTGGATGAGAAAGAGAAGGGCATCATTATCAATCGCCCACTCATTTGATTTAAGACCGTGCTTTTTAAGCGCTTCAGGAATCAAATGCTGACGAGTAATTTCGACTTTCTCTTCTTCGGTATATCCTGCGATGCGGATCACTTCCATACGGTCAAGCAACGCAGGTGGAATATTCAGCGTGTTGGCTGTGGTGATGAACATGACGTTCGAGAGATCATAATCAATTTCAAGATAATGATCATTGAATGTGCTATTCTGTTCTGGATCAAGCACCTCCAGTAAAGCTGATGATGGATCTCCACGGAAATCCATGCCCATTTTGTCAATTTCATCAAGCAAAATCAATGGATTAGTGGTTTTTGCTTTTTTAAGTGACTGAATAAGTTTACCGGGCATAGACCCAATGTACGTGCGACGATGCCCTCGAATTTCAGCTTCGTCACGCACACCGCCTAAAGACATACGCACAAACTCACGTCCTGTTGCCTGCGCAATCGACTTTCCAAGCGAGGTCTTACCAACACCGGGAGGACCTACAAGACACAAGATCGGGCCAGCAAGCTTATGCGCCCGCTGTTGTACGGCAAGATACTCAATGATGCGCTCTTTGACCTTCTCCAAACCATAGTGTTCGTGATCAAGCAACCGTTCAGCATCATTGAGATCTTTTTTAACTTTCGAGCGTTTACCCCATGGAATGCCTAAAATCCAATCGAGGTAGTTGCGAACCACTGTCGCTTCCGCTGACATAGGTGACATCTGACGCAGCTTTTTAAGTTCAGCGGTCGCTTTATCGCGGGCTTCTTTTGAAAGCTTGGTATTTTTGATTTTATCTTCGAGCTCAGACAACTCGTCTTTGCCTTCTTCGTCACCCAGCTCTTTCTGAATAGCCTTCATTTGCTCATTCAGATAATACTCGCGCTGGGTTTTCTCCATTTGACGTTTGACACGTGTACGGATGCGCTTCTCAACCTGAAGCACCGAAATTTCACTTTCCATAAGGCCGAGTATGGTCTCTAAACGTTTGCCCACAATCGGATTTTCAAGCAGCGCCTGTTTATCCATCAGCTTAATAACAAGATGGGAAGCAACGGTGTCTGCAAGTTTTGCAGGATTATCAATCTGTCCAATCGCCGCAACAATCTCAGGCGAAATCTTTTTATTGAGTTTTACGTAACTTTCAAACTCGGAGATGACAGAGCGAGCAAGCGCCTCAACCTCAATATTTTCACCAATATTTTCAGCGATGACTTCCGCCTCTGCCTCATAGTAATCAATGTGACGAGTATATTGGCGAACATTCGCACGTACTTGCCCTTCAACAAGCACTTTGACTGTGCCATCGGGCAATTTCAAAAGCTGCAAAACAGTCGCAAGTGTCCCCGCCGTGTAAATTGCATCGGGTGTCGGATCATCATCAGGCGCGTTTTTCTGTGTGACGAGTAAAACCGGACGGTCTGAGCGCATGGCTTCTTCAAGAGCACGGATTGATTTATCACGTCCGACGAACAGTGGAACAATCATATGTGGGAACACGACAATGTCGCGAAGAGGCAAAACAGGAAATGCACCACGCGTACCAAGTATAATATTCCGACGTAAACCGAGTGAAGTCATCACCCACATCCCTTCTTGATCCGCCACAACTTATGGCTTGAAAGTTATCAACGCTCACTTGAATGAGAAATGCATTGAGCGTCCTGACAAAAAGCATTGTCCCAACACTTCACATGTGGGGAACAACGTTAACACTTTCAAGTCAGGATCATTCGCATCCTCAAGAAATGATCACATAAAATCTCAACCTAACATAACAAACTCACAACACCCGTCAAACGGTCTCCAAAAAAAACCTTAATTGACAACGTGTTAAGCATGAATCGTCACGCTATTATGTTGACAGTACGCTAAAGCACACAAGAGAAACGCGATACAATTTAAATTTAAGAAACGCTTTTTTAGCCGTTTCAAACAGGAGTTGCGAACTAAAACACCTATAAGTTTTTTGTTCTGGTGTGATTTTTTCACGAAAAATAGGTGTATTTTCTTAAAATCAGGATGAGACGCCTAAAACACTCACACGCATGACATAACGCGACAAAGCGATGCGTTTAAATACAAACATCAAACTTGAAAACGCATTTAAATCTTTAAATCAGTGAAAAATGTGATGAGAGGATGAACGAAGGCACAACGTGCCCCCCGTTCTCATGTCATTAAGCCGATGCAGTTTCAGCTTCTTTTGTTTTATCCGTGTAGATATAAAGCGGCTTTGCTTTGCCTTCAATCACCTCAGGACCAACGACAATCTGCTCCACGCCTTCTAAGCCCGGTAGATCATACATGGTGTCAAGCAAGACACCTTCTAAAATTGAGCGTAGACCACGCGCACCAGTTTTGCGCTCAATGGCTTTACGAGCAACAATGGTCAATGCCTCATCCGTAAAGTTGAGTTCAACATCTTCCATCTCAAATAGACGCTGATATTGTTTCACAAGAGCGTTCTTTGGCTCTTTAAGAATTGTCTTGAGTGCTTCTTCATCAAGATCTTCAAGTGTGGCAATCACAGGTAGACGACCCACAAATTCAGGAATAAGCCCGAATTTAAGCAAATCTTCTGGTTCAACCTCACGGAAAATCTCACCTGTGCGCCGATCTTCAGGGGCGGTCACAGCCGCGCCAAAGCCAATGGATGTGCCTTTGCCGCGCGATGAAATAATTTTTTCTAGACCCGCAAACGCACCGCCGCAAATAAAGAGAATATTGGTGGTATCAACTTGCAAAAACTCTTGCTGAGGATGCTTACGGCCACCTTGTGGCGGTACACTCGCAACCGTACCTTCCATAATTTTGAGAAGCGCTTGCTGCACGCCTTCACCCGACACATCACGCGTGATGGATGGGTTATCCGATTTACGGCTAATCTTATCAATTTCGTCGATATACACGATGCCGCGCTGCGCACGCTCAACGTTATAATCAGATGCTTGAAGCAGTTTGAGAATAATATTTTCAACATCTTCACCGACATAACCCGCTTCAGTAAGCGTTGTGGCATCCGCCATTGTGAAGGGCACATCAAGAATACGTGCCAAGGTCTGAGCGAGCAACGTTTTACCCGAACCTGTTGGCCCAATCAGCATAATGTTCGATTTTGCAAGCTCAACATCAGAATGCTTGCTGGCATGATTAAGGCGCTTGTAATGGTTATGCACCGCAACCGAGAGCACTTTTTTGGCTTGATCCTGCCCAATGACATAATCGTCAAGCACTTTGCGAATTTCTTTGGGGGTTGGCACACCATCTTTCGTTTTCACGAGTGAGGATTTTGACTCCTCACGGATGATATCCATGCACAACTCAACGCATTCATCGCAGATAAAAACCGTTGGTCCCGCAATCAGTTTACGCACTTCATGCTGGCTCTTGCCGCAAAAAGAACAATAGAGTGTGCTCTTGGCATCACCGCTGCTGGCCTTACTCATGTCAATCTCCGCTTTGTGTGACGATGCCGAATCATCCTCATGTCGTCACTATGATTTTTTAGCGCGTTTCGTCCTAATAAAACGTATCATTTTAAGTGTTAAGCAATCACCACTAAACGCGATTATATTGTGATTTAGAGCACAATGCGCAAATGTGTTTTGCAGTGTTGCAAAAAACGCGTGCTTTAAAAAAAATCAGAACATCGCTGTCATTCCATCATCACAACTTACGTTCTAAAAATGTTCTACTCATCAAATTGGTGAGACGCGCTCTCAAAAACAAGATGCAATCTAAAAAAAATGAGCGCAAAAGAAGGCTTTGCGCTCATCAATCAATAAACTGTCAAAAACTGCAGTATGTTTATGTAGCAGCAGGAGCAGGCTCTGGACGTTTTTCAATCACGTCATCAATTAAGCCAAATTCTTTCGCCGCTTCAGCAGACATGAAATTATCACGCTCAAGCGCTGCTTCAATCTCTTCATATTTACGTCCTGTATGCTTGACGTAAACTTCGTTCAAACGACGTTTTAATGCTTCGATCTCGCGAGCATGAATCAAAATGTCGGTCGCCTGACCACGAAAACCCCCTGAAGGCTGGTGAACCATGACGCGAGCATTGGGCAACGCAAAACGCTGACCAGGCGCACCGGCTGTCAACAGGAGTGATCCCATTGATGCCGCTTGACCAACGCACAACGTTGAAACCGGACATCTTATGAACTGCATCGTGTCATAGATTGACATCCCAGCAGTCACGACACCGCCCGGTGAGTTGATATAAAATGATATTTCTTTTTTTGGATTTTCTGCTTCCAGAAATAGCAACTGCGCGACGATCAGAGAGGCAGAATAATCTTCAACGGGTCCCGTCAGAAAAATAATCCGCTCACGCAGCAGGCGGGAGTAGATATCAAACGCGCGCTCGCCGCGTGCCGATTGCTCCACCACCATCGGCACAAGGTTTGAATTATAAACTTCAATCGGATCTCTCATGATAGGCCTCGGCTTGTATGTAACGTCCCACGCTTATTCATAAAGCGCGAAGCAAGAGCACCGTGCTCTTGCTCGAATCACCTATCAGTATAGGCGATGCGGCCTACTCTTCCGTTTTTTTCTTAACCTTTCCCTTCGATTTTGGCTTTTCATCAGAATTATTTGCGCCTTCAGCAGCTTGCGCCGCATCATCAGCAAATAATTCTTCACGGCTCACCGTTTTTTCTGTGAGCGTGATCTGTGTCAGCAATAAATCGACGGTTTTTTCTTCAATAATGGGAGCACGAATTTCTGCAACAGCTTGAGGATTTTTGCGGTAATAATCCCACACTTGCTTTTCTTGTCCGGGGAATTGACGCGCTTTTTCAATCAGCGCTTTGGTCACTTCTTCATCAGTCACTTTAATCTCTGATTTTTCAGCAAGATCAGCAAGCACCAAGCCTAAGCGCACGCGGCGCTCGGCAATTTTTTGATACTCGGCTTTTGCTTCGTCTTCTGTTTTGCCTTCATCGGAAAGAGTTTTGCCTTCGGTCTTATATTCATGCATGAGGCCAGCCCAAACACCGTTAAATTCTTGCTCAACGAGTGAGGGAGGAAGCGGAAAATCATAAAGCGAATCAAGGGCGTCAAGCAGTGATTTTTTGAGCTTCAAACGCGCTTCCGCATCAAAATCGCGCTGAATGCTGCTTTTCACAGCTTCCTTGAGCGCATCAAGAGTATCCATGCCGAATTTTTTGGCCAATTCATCATCAACTTGTAACGCATCAGGTGTCGCAATCTCTGTTACGGTCACCGCAAATTCAGCATTTTTTCCAGCAAGGTGCTCTGCGCCATAATTGACAGGGAATGTCACTTTTACCGTGCGATCATCACCTTTTTTCGCACCAAGAAGCTGCTCTTCAAAGCCGGGAATAAATGTGTTTGAGCCAATAACAAGGTCAATGCCTTCAGCAGAGCCGCCCTGAAATGCTTCACCATCAATCGTACCAACAAAATTAATTGTCAGACGATCTCCGTCTTCTGCTTTGGCTTTGTCAGCTTTAGGTGAAAACGATGTATTCTGTTTCGCCATGCGCTCAAGCGCTTCTTGAAGATCAGCGTCTGAAGGCGTTGCAACTTCTTTCACGAGGCTCACGCCAGATAAATCTTTTGCTTCAATCAAAGGCAGAACTTCTAGAGCAACCGTAAATGACAGATCCGCTTTCGCATCCATCACGGCTTCAATTTCGTCTTTGTTTTCAGGCAGATTAACCTGAGGCTGGAAAGCCAGCTTGTAATTATTATCATTGACGATCTGCTGATTGGCTTCATTCACCGCATTCTGCACAACATCCGCCATAATTGAGCGACCATAAAGCTTGCGCACGTGCGCAGTAGGTACGCGACCCGGACGAAAGCCATTGACCTTCACTTTGTCTTTAATGTTGTTCAACTCTGTCACGAGACGCTGCTCAAGGTCAGCTGCTGTCATCACAACTTTATACTCGTGTTTGAGGCCGTTACTGGCAATTTGGGTGGCTTGCATGATCTTTTCCTGTCTTGATGAAACGCTTATGTGATTGAATAATTAACCGCTTATAAACCCAAGTGCGGGGCGATTTCCAGTGTTTATTGCGGTGTGTGATGCGAAGCGCGCGACAGCCTTTTAAGAAGGCTTAAAACCAGTGGACGTTTGTCAAGATTATAGGTCATCGCATCAAAGGCTTCTTGCTGAATGCCACCCCACGCCTCAACATAAGCAAGGGCTTTTCCCCTGCCATGTTTTGTCTCATCATGATTGATAGCGTGAACTTGCCTCGCCACCCATGAACGCGCATAATCAAGCACTATGGCCAGATCATCCGCCGTTGCTTTCGTGTTCAGCGTATCCGCCAATGCAATGGCTTTGGTAAGATCAATCTGGGGAAGTGCTTTAAACATCGTTTCAAGCGACGTAATTAACATGCGGCTTTCAGGACGAAGCATTTGAAGCACGCGTTGCACCGAGCCTTCTGCGTTTTTAAGCGCAATGCTTATGTTATGTGATGTCTCTTGATTCCAAGGTGTGCCTAAAGATTCAATCACATCTACAATCTGCGCATCGTTAAGGGGTTTAAGCATTAAACGCCGACAACGCGAGCGGATTGTCGGTAGCAAGCGCCCCGGACGATGCGAAATCAGCAAAAAGAGCGTTTTCGAAGGTGGCTCTTCAATCATTTTCAACAATGCGTTGGCACTGCTTGTATTAAGATCATCTGCGCTATCCACAAGACACACACGATAACCGCCCGCCCCTGAAGTCGCGGTCAAACGATGCAGAACATCGCGCACATCCTCAACATTAATCACGCTTGAGAGATTTTTTTTATCTGTTGTCAGCCCGCGTTTGAGCACGCTCACATCTGGATGCGCCTGTGCCGATATTTGGCGCACAACAGGATGATCCACTGAAACATCAAGCGTGGTTAACGTGCGGACATCTGCCCCTGACGCTAACACAGCCCGTGCGATACGATAGGCGAGTGTCGCCTTACCAATACCCACATCGCCGCCAAGGATCCACGCTTGCGGCATACGCCCCTGACGACACACACTTAAAAACGCTTGCTCAGCCTCCTCCTGCCCAATCAAAACCATGCGATCACGCGGATGAGGCGTGCCAGCAACTTTGTCTGGTTCAGGAATATCAGCGGTCATTGTCATTGCTCAAAAACCGCTTTTGCACGGCTGTCCAGATATCAGCTTCAACATCATTTGAAGGTGCATCAGCGTTGATCAAGATACAACGCTCTGGTTCACGTTGTGCAAGTTGTTGAAAGCCACGCCGTAACATCTGGTGATAACTCACATTTTCACGCTCAAAGCGATCAAGCGCAACACCACTTTGCTCACTGCGTTGCTCTGCGCGCATCAAGCCAATTTCAACAGGCAGATCAAGAATGAGCGTTAAATCAGGACGGGTATCTTCAACCACGACACGCTCCAAGGTATCAAGGGTTGTTTTCTCTAAACCCGTCGCTGTACCTTGATAAACCCGTGTTGAGTCCATAAAGCGATCACAAATAACCCAGCCGCCGCGTTTGAGCGTAGGGCGAATGAGCGTATTTAAATGATCAATGCGAGCCGCTGAGAAAAGCAATGTTTCAGCAAGCGCCCCTAACTTTTTGACTTTGCCTGATAAAATGATTTTTCTCAGTCGATCTGCTTTGGGTGACCCGCCCGGTTCACGGGTGATGATGACTTCATAGCCCTCACGGCGTAAATGCGCAGCAAGGCGCATGGCTTGCGTGGATTTGCCAGCGCCCTCCCCGCCTTCAAGGGTGATGAAACGCCCCTTCACGAACGCGCTTCCATCACTTTACGAAATCCTTGACGAATCCATTTTTGTGTCAACTCGCTCAAGGCATCCCATGAGCGACGGGTCAGTCCGCCGACTTGAACCTCATTTTTTGCATAAAGCGGAAGATCAAGCGCCTGAATATCATCGCGCATAACGATCAAACGACCAATCTTTGTCCCTGCTGGAAAAGGAGCTTTGACAGGCCCTGTATACACGACACGCGCATTGATTTTTTCAAGCGCACCGCGAGGCACAAGCATCTTGACCCCGCCTTGAGCGACAAGCCCCACTGTCATCTGATCTCCCCCAAAGACCCGCGCCTCAGCAATGACCTCTTCGGCTTCAAAGAGCGTTCGGGCTTCAAACGAGCGCGATCCCCATTCTAATAATTTACGTGCTTCTGTGGCTCTATCTCTTGCATTTTTGAGACCGTGCACGACAACAATAAGCCTTTGCCCCCCGATCACCGCCGAGCCAACAAGACCATAATTGTCCTCAACATTCCCCGTTTGCAACCCATCCGCGCCAAAATCCATACCAAGTAATGGATTGCGATTTTGTTGGCGCACTTTATTCCAGATAAATTCACGTCCCGAGAAAAAGCGATAAAGCTCAGGATATGATGTGATCACATGATTAGCCAACCGCGCAAGTTCACGCGATGTCACTTTTTGCTCTGCATGAGGCAATCCCGACGCATTGATAAAGACCGATTTCATTAAACCCAACTCGCGCGCGCGATCTGTCATGAGACGCGCAAAATTCGCTTCATTACCTGCTATGCCTTCAGCAAGCGTAATGGCGGCATCATTACCTGAGGAAACAAGCAAGCCATTGAGCAGGTCACTGACCTTAATACGATTGCCCGTCAGCGAGAACATTGATGCGCCCCCCGCCACCGCGCCGCCGCGCCGCCATGCATTTTCAGAAACAGTCATCTCATCATCAAGCTTGAGACGACCGCGCGAAATCTCTTCAAACACAACTGCAGCCGTCATGATTTTCGTCATGCTGGCGGGAATCACAAATTCATCAGCTGCTTTTTCAAATAAAATTGTTTGTGTGGTGGCATCCATCAAAATGGCTTGCGGCGCACTGGTCTGAAATGTCTGCGCTTGTAGAGGAGCAATCAGCACATAAAGGCTCAGAACCCCTGCAAGCCATAGCAATAGGCAATATACGAAGCGTTGATGTGTCGTGATGTATCGCACCATGACTCCCCCATGTGACACGTTCAGTTTTGCGATTAACAAACGCAAAAGACAAGTAATCAATCAGTGAATAATGTGCATTGAAGCCATTATGATGCAGTTGCACGATAATGGAGGTATGATCACAATCAAGCTTTAAGCGTCCTGCTTGCGAACAGGAATGCCGTTTTGCTCAAAAAGGGATTGTAATTCACCCGATTGAAACATTTCGCGCGTGATGTCACATCCGCCAACAAATTCGCCCTTAATATAAAGCTGCGGTATCGTTGGCCAACTGGCATAATCTTTAATGCCCTGACGAATGCCATCATCTTCAAGCACATTAATTCCTTTGAATGACACACCAAGATAGCTCAGAATTTGCACCACCTGCCCCGAAAAACCGCACATCGGCAATTTTGGCGTGCCCTTCATAAACAGCACAACATCATTCGATTTCACTTCTTGATCAATCTGTTCCAAAGCGCTGGACATCAATGTCTCCCCTCAACGTCTGTTGTTATGTGTAAGCACTGCTTGCTATTATGGGTAAGGTAATTTTAAAAATATTGACAACAGCCATGACACTATTGAGCTACCACAGTTGTGAGCGCCAAAGCGTGAAGCGTGCCGCCCATGTGACCTTTGAGAGCAGCATAAACCATTTGATGCTGCTGAACACGTGATTTTCCTGAAAATTCCTTTGAGGTCACCGTCGCCGCGTAATGATCCCCATCTCCCGCTAAATCTTTGATCACCACCACAGCATCGGGAAGTGCATCTTTAATGTAGCGCTCAATCTCTTCTGAGGTCATAGCCATGCACAATCATCCACAGTTGAAATATTAAAACATCAAGATCACCGACAATCGCCGATGATCTCTCAAAAATTGTAAATACGTTATTTTCCAGCTTCGTCAAACATTTGCGCGACATAGTCCCAGTTAACAAGATGGTCTACAAACGCTTTGAGATAATCAGGTCGACGATTACGATAGTCGATGTAATAAGAATGTTCCCATACATCACAGCCCAGAATAGGCTTTGCTCCACCATGAACAAGCGGGCTTTCACCGTTAGGTGTTTTCATAACAACAATTTTGCCGTTCTGTACTGCAAGCCATGACCAGCCCGAACCAAACTGCGTGACACCTGCTTGAATGAAATCTTCTTTCATTTTATCCACAGAGCCAAAATCAGCAATAATCTGCTTCTCAAGACTTCCTGGAATTGCGCCACCACCATTGGGTTTCATCCAGTTCCAGAAGTGAAGGTGGTTATAATGCTGCCCCGCGTTGTTGAAGAGTCCTGCATTTTTGCCAAATGCCCCCTTCACAACCTCTTCCAAAGATTTACCTTCAAATTCAGAACCTTTAAGCAGATTATTGCCGTTATTCACATAAGCAAGATGATGCTTATCGTGATGATATTCGAGCGTCTCGCGTGACATATAAGGTTGCAACGCGTCATAAGCATAGGGCAGATCCAGCAAAGAAAATGTCATTGGTTTACTCCGTCAATGTGAATCGGGTGATATGAGCTTTAAAAAACCATACGTTGCATCTGGTAGCAACGCTGTTTAAACGTTAAAAGACAATAAATGACGTTAAAGACGATGGGGTGGCACGGTGAAACACGTTGACGCAAAAGGGATCGAAAGACAAGGCTGGCTGGTGATCGCCCTGTTATTAGCAGGTATTGTCATATTCACGGCGGGTTTGTTTTTGATGCGTGTTGAGCTCGGCGCTCCTCTCATCATAAGTGGCAGTATCTTGACCGCAACGGGCGCTCTGATCTGGAACCTGACATACTTAATTTCAGAGCTGTATGCATGGCGCGTGAGTATGAAAATGCCAACGCTTATTACACCTTCATCTCCCATCACCCCCCCCCAAGTTTCGACTGAGTATGCCCCTCCTCCAGCTGCTCAAAGTCCTACAGTAATAACGCCTGATCCTATTATATCACCTGTTTTAGAGCGTTTTGAGCCTGTTTTAACACCTGAAACATATGCTCAAGTCACATCAGAAAATTCGTCCTCCAGTGTGATGCGCGAGACAAATCAACTACCTCCTCTGGTCGAGCCAGCAACTCCAGAACCAATCCCAACTAATAGCAATAAAACTGAAGCTGCGTCCGTCGTTCGCCCCGTTTTGCCTATCATTGCCACCGTGATGGCGTCGCCCTTAATGCGCGATGACATCCCTTCCCGTGAAGCCCCCATTGGCATTAAACAAAGCGTTGATGACACACTTGAACTCGGTAGCCTTGTAACATCTTTTGATCACATGGCGGCGGCACTTTCCTCCGCTGATGAAGCGCAAATTGATTCGCTACAGACGAATCAGCAAGAGTATCAAGGGGAGGCCAACGATCAAACCTCAGATATGGGTCAGCTTATTTCAGCGGCGCTTGCTGGTTTTGAAGTGACGCCACCGCCACATCATGAAAGAGCGTCTCAAATAATTGATGAGGAACGCTACATGATTAAAGCGTACAAAGAATTGGATGATGAAAACATTTCATCTCCAATTCACCCACAAGAACGCAACACCACAACAACGCATACATCCACCCATGACGGCCCTTCTGAACTCCCTTCAGCGGATTTTGATTTGGACGCGATGCTGGCGCGTCTTGCGCTTCCACAAGTTGCCCCCGCAGAGAATGATCCAGCTGATTATGTTTCCGTGTCTATTGAGCAAATAAATATTGCACATTCTGACGTGCAATCTCCAGTGGGAGATTTTTCCGTTGAGCAACCTTTATCGCACCCTGTGAGCCAAGAGAACCAAGAGCATCGCCCAAGCGATAAGAGCCAAGATCCATTACAAGACGAGCAACGCAACGCACTCATCAATGAGCCTGCGGCCATGACCGTTGAAACACTCATCGAAGCACAGTTTCGGGGCGAAGAGCCAACGCACGATATGCGTTTATCTGAAAGCGCAACTGATCTTGAAATCCAGATCAATGCCGCTTTGCAACCGGCTGCTGAACCAACTTATCATCAAGAACAATCGTTATCAGACATTCAAGAAGCCGCTGATAATGCACATGTTGTTGCAGAGCCAGAATCAATGCTTGCTGAGCATGCTCCCGAGGCATCAGAGCCTATTGTTGTTGGCCGTTACACCGTGGGTGAGCACACGTACGCAATGTTCTCCGATGGAAGTATTGAGGCTAATACGTCAGAGGGACTTTATCGGTTTAGTTCAATGGATGACCTTAAAGCGTTTATCCAGCAATTGAGCCAAGGGCAAATTCTCAATGATGATGCTCACCCTGCTCCACCCGCTTCAGCGCATGGTTGATCGGATATTCTTAATAACGCGCTTTATAGGGATGGATTCGTTGATCCATCCGCACTATATGAAAGCATAATGGGTTAGTGCTCTCCTTTAAACCGCAATCAGTGAGTTGTTATGCAAAACGGATTTGATCCCCTCACCATCATTTTCATTGGTCTTGCGATTTTCATCGCGTGGCGCTTGCGTTCTGTGCTTGGTCAAAAAACGGGACATGAAAAACCGCCCGAGCCGATTTTCAAACCACGTGATTCTGATACAGCGCGCACGGTTGATGGCAATGACAACGTTGTTCCTTTACCCTCAAGTGCGAAAGCGCGTCCTCAAGAGCGCGTGGCACGTGAACAGGAAGGACCGCGCTGGGGTACACTTGTACAGGCTGATTCAGAGCAAGCCAAAGGCTTTGATGCCATCGCCGCCATTGAGCCTGACTTTGATGCCCAAGATTTTTCTGAGGGTGCTAAATACGCTTATGAAATGATCGTGACGGCCTTTGCGAAAGGGGATCGCAAAACATTGAAAGACCTCCTTACCAAGGAGGTCTTTGATAGCTTTAATGACGTTATTGAGCAGCGAGAGCGAGACAAGCACACCGTTGAAAGCACATTTGTGGGCATTGATAAGCTTACTTTTGATCAAGTC
Organism: Beijerinckiaceae bacterium; assembly: GCA_044356745.1. Taxonomy (GTDB): domain Bacteria; phylum Pseudomonadota; class Alphaproteobacteria; order Rhizobiales; family Beijerinckiaceae; genus JBIKVP01. The sequence continues at coordinate 23,395 of JBIKVP010000014.1, forward strand.
AGCGTCAAAGGCAAAGATGCTGCCATTACCGTTACCATTCACTCACAATTAATCAGTGCCACGCGTGATGCAGCGGGCAATGTGATTGAAGGCAATCCGGAAACGATTACGACGGTTTCCGATACGTGGACGTTTGCACGCCAGCTTAAAAGCGATGATCCAAATTGGCTTCTAGCTGCGACAGGTGGCGATGATTAAAAGATGTGCATATGTGCAATGTGGATTAATGCTTTTCATGGGACACAGCTTGATGTCACCTCTCCATGCACAAAATGCGTCTCAACAACCTGCTGAAATTCAAATATTGTCACCAGACGTGATACCCACTCGGTTATCATTTAATGATTTAGATGGCTGGGCAGTTGATCAGCATATGAGTGCATTTGAAGCATTTCGTGCCTCATGTGTTCAGATGATCAAAAACAAGCCTGATCTTCGGCTCGCACGCCCTCCTTCTGCTGCCCTCATCAAGGTTTGCCAAAAAGCCCTTCACATCTCGTCGATATCAACAGCTCAAGAGGCAAAAGCCTTTTTTGAAAAACATTTTACGCCCTATCGCATCACACCTGCGTCAGGCTCTGGTTTTATGACAGGGTATTATGAACCTGAAGTTGAAGGGTCTTTGACACAAAGCGAAGCATTCCCTTGGCCATTACGGGCACGTCCCAGTGATCTCATCACGATCCCACAAGGTGAAACACGCAAAGGCCTTCCCGAAGGTTATTCAGGTGCACGTCTAAGCGAGAATGGATCATGGCAAGCTTATCCTGATCGCGATGCCATTGAAAATGGTGCGATTGATGCGCTTACAACGCCACTGCTTTATGTCCGCGATGAAGCGGAAGCGTTCAGCATTCAAGTGCAAGGCTCAGCCCGTATTCGCCTCGTTGATGGACGTAACATACGCGTTGCTTATGCAGGGCGTAACGGCCACCCCTACACCTCAATTGGAAAGCGTGCGGTTGAAAAGGGTTATCTTGCTCTTGAAGAAGCCACAATGGATCGTTTGATGGCATGGCTTCGCGCCAATCCCATGAAGGGGCAAGCGCTCATGCGCGAAAATCGCTCCTTCGTTTTTTTTCGCATTGCGGATGAACTTGATCCCGCCAAAGGGCCTTTAGGCGCTGCTTCCGTTCAACTCACGCCTGAACGTTCGCTCGCCGTTGATCGCAACATCTGGAGCTATGGATTGCCTGTATGGATAGACACAGATCTGTCAAACCTTCATATGTCCCGCGCTCACCATTTAAAGCGTCTCATGGTTGCTCAAGATACAGGATCAGCAATTGTTGGCGCAGCACGTGCTGATTATTTTGTCGGATCAGGCGAGAATGCACGCCTTATAGCCAGTCGCATTCGCCACCCCATGCAAATGAGTGTGCTTGTGCCTCATGACTAGGCTGTACAAGCCCTTGCATGATGGGTCATGGATTACGTCAACTCCCTTGTCATAATGTAGGGTTTAGAGGCATATATCCTATGCATCATGGTCTGTAGAGATCGATTCGCTCTAAACAGAGTAGTCTCTTACCCATAGATCGTTTTTGAGAGTGATATGTCCAACGATCAAGATCTTTTCTCAGGCGGAGCGGCGCGTCAGGTCACAGATGCGTTGAGCGTACCTGCGGCCAAGAAACCTGCAACAAAACCTGCATCCATTTCTCAAGGCACACCGTCCGAAGCGGGATACACAGCGTCCTCAATTGAAGTGTTAGAGGGTTTGGAACCTGTGCGTCGTCGCCCGGGAATGTATATCGGCGGCACGGATGAAAAAGCCCTGCATCATCTCTTTGCTGAAGTGATTGATAACTGCATGGATGAAGCAGTGGCGGGGCATGCAACATTCATTGAAGTTGAGCTTGAAGCGAATGGCTTTTTGAGCGTCACCGATAATGGGCGCGGCATTCCAATTGATCCGCACCCCAAATTTCCCGATAAATCTGCACTTGAAGTGATTATGGTCACGCTTCATGCGGGTGGGAAATTTGATTCCAAAGTGTATGAAACGTCAGGCGGATTGCATGGTGTGGGCGTATCTGTCGTTAATGCGCTATCGGACATCATGGAAGTTGAGGTTGCGCGTGGACAAACATTGTATCGACAAGTGTATTCGCGCGGCATTCCGCAAACGCCCTTAGAAACCATCGGGCGCGCTCCTAATCGACGTGGCACAAAAATTCGCTTTCATCCTGACGCACAAATTTTTGGAGAAGGTGCACATTTTATTCCCCGACGTCTTTATAAAATGGCGCGCTCTAAAGCGTATTTGTTTGGCGGGGTTGAAATCCGTTGGAAATGCGCGCCTGAACTGATCAAAGATGATGATCTTGTCAAATCACAAGCAGTATTTCGCTTTCCCGACGGTTTAAAAGACCACCTTGCGATTGAATTAACGGGTAAAAATCTCGTCATTGATACCATTTTTGCAGGTAAGTCAGATAAAAAATCTGGTCACGGTACACTGGAATGGGCGATCGCATGGATGGGTCCAGGGGAAGATGGTTTTGTATCCTCATATTGTAACACCATCCCGACATCTGATGGCGGCACGCACGAAAGCGGGCTACGCATGGCGTTGCTACGCGGATTGCGTGATCATGCCGATCGCATCGGACAGAGTAAGCGTGCAACTAACCTCACCACAGATGACGTGATGGCCTCGTGTGCGGCGATGCTCTCGGTGTTTATTCGCGAGCCTGAATTTCAGGGACAAACCAAAGATAAACTCGCAACATTAGAGGCGACACGCATTGTAGAAACATCCGTGCGAGATGCGTTCGATCATTGGCTTGCGGGCTCCCCTCAACAAGCTTCAAAACTACTTGAATGGACGTTTGAGCGGGCTGATGAGCGTTTGCGCCGTCGCGCCGAAAAAGAAGTGTTGCGCAAAACAGCAACGCGTAAATTGCGTTTACCTGGTAAGCTTGCCGATTGCACAAATGCAGGTGCTGCAGGATCAGAGCTTTTTATTGTCGAAGGCGATTCAGCAGGCGGTAGCGCGAAACAGGCACGCGATCGCGCTAATCAGGCAATTTTACCGTTGCGTGGCAAAATTCTCAACGTTGCTTCCGCGGGGCGTGATAAACTCGCTCAAAATCAACAGCTTGCTGATCTCGCTCAGGCGCTTGGATGTGGGACAGGCACAAAATACAATGATGCTGATCTGCGTTATGATAAAATCATTATCATGACTGATGCTGACGTGGACGGTGCACATATCGCTTCACTCCTGATTACGTTTTTTTATCGCCAAATGCCTAAACTCATTGATCAAGGTCATTTATTCCTCGCTGTTCCCCCGTTATTTCGCCTGACATGGGGCGGCACAACGGTTTATGCACGTGATGAAGCGCACCGCGTTCAGCTTCTAGAAACGCAGTTCAAAGGTAAAAAGGTTGATATCGGACGCTTTAAGGGTCTGGGGGAAATGCTTGCCGCACAGCTCAAAGAAACAACTATGGATCCTAAAAAGCGCACACTTTTACGTGTCGCCATTTCCCATGATGAGCGTGATGAGACCTCTGATAGTGTTGAGCGTCTTATGGGCAACAAGCCTGAATCCCGCTTTACCTTCATTCAAGAACGGGCTGCTTTTGCCAAAGAATTGGATGTGTAAAAATAGGACGTAAGACTGTGTCCTGAGTACGTTGGATAAGGAAAAATGACATCCTATCGAGACAGTTACACACCGCTTAAAAAAACTTATCCCCGCCTTTTCAGGCCATGAGATGATGAAGGCTCTTCATAACTGTCATTAAGGAGCCTGACATGACAACCTATTTATCTGAGCGTGATCCATGGCTAAACGCCCATAAGGGGTTTAATGCCCCCGCCACACGGGCAGCACTGGTAACACCAAGCGACACCGAACAACTCACGCGTTATGCTAAAATGCTGAGAGTTTATGTGCCAAGCGCCACCGCAGAAGCAACTGTTAAAATCACACCCCTCACCGCTCTTGATGATAGTGAAGCAGTGACCTTGAACTTTGCGTCTGGATTGACCTATGAGTTGATCGCTGTTCGTAAAGTCTGGGCGATAGGCACGACAAGTGGCCTGACTATTCACGCGCTAACCGAGTAACGCTCATGATGATTATACCCCGTTTTGCACCGCGTCCTTTACGCCGACTCATGGCCTCAGTCTCATCCCCTGTGCGTATAGCAGCAACGGGTCAATCCATGACCCATGATGCGGTGGGCTCTCTAACCACAGGATCACCGCCAAATGCGATTTCACAATTAAGTCATAATTTCAATGGTTGGCTTACGTGGGCAAGAGCGCTGCACCCATGTGGATATTTTGATAATTGGCGTGATGCAGGAGGATCACTCCCCATTAACCCGCTTGATAAACGTATCATCGCGCAAGTAAGCGATACACCCGCCACACAAAGCACATGGGCACGGTTGTTTTATGGTGGTATGCAAGCACGTGGCGGTCAATTGATTGAAATCGCTCAACGTAACAGTGATTTGCTCGTGGCGCTTGATCCAGAATTGACGTTTATCGGTATTGGCGAAAGTAATGTCTATACGGATACCGCTTCATCCCTTTCAACAAAGCTACAAAATCTTGTGAACACGGTTTTGAACGGCACAAATTCACGCGTACTGCTCATGTGTCCGATTACGCGAGCGAGTATCGCTGGCAATGCATCCAGCTTTATTATTGGCAACCCCACCGACGACGGCTATCGCCAACGCCTTGTTGATGTTGTTCCTCTTTTACAGGCGGCTTATGTGGGTAATCCGCGTGTACGAGTGTTTGATCCCAATCCGATTTTAACGGGCGGCACGGCGCTTAATATTCCGCTCGCCTTCTGGCTCGTGGATCATATTCACCTTACTGCGCGTGGCGCATATTATATTGGCAAAGCGGTTGCTCAAGTGCTGCAAGCATGGGGCTTTCCGGATTACAGTGAGGAGCTTTATCCGTTGCCAGCAGCTTATAATGCAAGCTCAAATCCGCAAGGCAATGTGATTATTAATCCGCTTTTTACAGGATCAGGCGGGACAAAAGGCACAGGCGTGACCGGCACGCTGCCCGATTATCACCGCCTTGATCGCACGATAGGTGATGCCAGCGTTGTCAGCTCGGTTGAAACATTGGGAGATGGCACAAAAAAACTCGTGCTAACCTTCACACCCGGCGCAAGTGTGAGCACGTTTGAATTACAATTCACAAACACCGTCAATGGTTCGGCGGAACTGGCTAATCCGTTCGCGACAGGGACATGGTTTCGCGCGCACATGTTTGCGGAATGCTCAGCCTATGATGATTGGCGTTTGGCACGTTTATGGCTGCGTCCCTCTGCGGACAGCTTTACGATTTATGGCGGCCATAATGTGCGCTATGCCGCAGGCCGTACACTGTACACGAATGAGAGCTATGCTGCTGGTTTAAGCGCCATTCAAAATGTTGAAACACATATGCCTGATGAAGCGTGGGAAGGGTACATCGACACCCCGCCCTATCAAATGGTGGGATCAGGTGGTACAATACGCACACGGCTTCAAATCATGGTGGGGCCAACATCAGGCTCACCTATCGTGAAAATCAGCGAACCCGTTGTAAGAGCGATTGATGATCCACGACCAGCGTATGGGATAACTTAATCAAGGTAATGTGAGTAAACCGCCCGCACCATTGGTTGCACCAAAGGCAAGGTGTCGTCCTTCACCTGACCACGCAAGTGTCGTGATCGCATTATGTGTTATTGGATCATTGATGTGAATTTCAGCGGCGTCAGTGAGACGAATAAGTCGCACGGAGCCATCATCATAACCCACGGCAAGTACAAGGGCTTTTGGATGAAATGCAACAGCACTGACGCGAGAGGTGTGCTCGCCACATTCACGCGGGGGCTTACCCGTCGGACCTTCCTTGGTTGTAAATGGCCAAATGATAGCCGCTTCCGCTCCACTTGTCGCAAGCCATTGACCATCATGAGACCATGTTATGGAGCGCACCTTCGCAGGATAACCCGTCATGCGCATATGCCCTGCTGTAGGCGATAAGCGCCAGCCATGAAGCGCGTTTTCTTGCAAGGTTGTGATGACAAAGCGGCCATCATGAGACCAACTCACATCTAAATGTGCACCCTTCCATTCAAGAACTTCAGGTTGCGCTTGTGTGGCGGGATACCACAAACTTGCACCATTATAATGGGCAATGGCGAGGCGATACCCTTTGGGGGCGAACGCGACACCACGCACCGATGATGGCGCTGTCCATGTTGTGATCTTGCCTTTCGGATCACAAGACGTAACATTTTTACCCACACTCCACGCCATAGCGCCAGTTGATGAGAGCGCGAGGGCATCAATCCAAGCGCCGCCTGACGCAAAAATCTCTTGTGGTTCATGCCCCAAAGTATGGCGCACAATGCGCCCATCATCACCCGCTGTGATGAGTTGCGTTTGGTCAGACACCGCAAGAAGAATGGACGCATCAGGATGCGCGTTCACATCTTCAAAAGGTGCATCAAGTTGCGTCGTATCAAGCCATCGCACACGCCCATCACCGAGTGCAAAGGCGAGTTTTGTGCCGATAAAAGCGCTGGCACTTACATAAGTACCAAGCGATAAAGGCTTGACGAAATCGATGAGCGATGTAACGGGCTGGGTCATGCGTGACTTATCCCGTTACGCAACACAAGCGAGAAAATCAGCTTTCAGCGCTGCTTCATTGAGATTACGACCGATAAAAACCAAACGCGACACACGCTTTTCATCATCACGCCACGGCTTTTGCACATCACCCTCTAGAATCATGTGCACGCCCTGAAAGACGAATTTTTTAGGCTCATCTTCAAACGCAATAATTCCTTTGCAGCGCAAAATATCGGCGCCGTCTTTTTGAATGAGCGGGTGAATCCAGTTCATGAATTTTTCGGGGTTCATGTCGCCTTCATAACTCAAAGCGATTGAACGCACATCCTCAGCATGGGTGTGGTGATGATGGTGTCCTTCTTCAAGAAAATCAGGCTCAATCTCTAAAATACGCGACAGATCAAACGCTCCGCGCCCCAAAAGCTCCTTAATCGGAATATCACAGCGGGTTGTGACTTTGCACTGCGCATAAGGGTTGATGGTGCGGATCGTGGCTTTCACGTTTTCAAGCTCTTCGCTCGTCACCAAATCAGCTTTGTTGAGCAAAATAATATCGGCAAAAGCGATTTGATTTTTAGCTTCAGGGGCATCAATCAGGCGTGCACTGAGCCATTTCGCATCGGCAACAGTGATCACCGCATCAAGCATCGCCATGTTGCCAATATCTTGATCCATAAAGAAAGTTTGCGCAACAGGCGCTGGATCAGCCAGCCCTGTTGTTTCAACAATAATCGCATCGAACTGACCACGCTTTTTCATGAGGCCATCGAGAATACGGATCAAATCCCCACGCACGGTGCAGCAGATGCAGCCGTTGTTCATTTCAAACACTTCTTCTTCCGCCCCAATCACCAGATCGTTATCAATGCCAATTTCGCCAAATTCATTGACAATGACAGCAAATTTCAATCCGTGAGGTTCGCTCAGGATGCGATTCAGAAGTGTGGTTTTGCCTGCCCCCAGATAACCCGTGAGAACCGTAACAGGAATTTTATTAGACATGGTTCGCCTTTTTGAATTTTGCACATGAGCCTTAGCCATCATGGCCAGAACCGAAGAACCGCGTAAGCGCCCCGAAGGGCAGCGAAGCAACTTGTTCTGGCCGTCCACGACTTAAATCGTTCTTAAGACGTGGATACCCGCAACAAGTGCGGGCATGACGGAAGCGTTTCGAGCATCTTTAATTTTTAACTCGCTTTGAGCGCCTCACTCAAGGTTTTTATGTTGTGACGCATCATGAGAATATAGGTGCTTGCAGAACCCGATGCATCAGAGAGAGCATCAGAATAGAGTTTACCCCCCACTTTTGCGCCCGTTTCTTTAGCGATGCGATCCATGAGACGCGGATCACTAATATTCTCGACAAAAATGGCAGGAATACGGTTCTTTTTAATCTGATTGATCATGCTTGCCACATCTTTCGCTGAGGCTTCCGCATCCGTTGAGACCCCTTGCACACTCATCATCTCAAGACCATAGGCCGTACCAAAATAAGCAAAAGCATCATGGGATGTTAAAATACGGCGGCGATAAGCAGGTAGCGCATTCACCTGCGCTTTAATCTCAGCATCAAGTTGATCCAGTTGTGCGCTGTAAGAAGCAGCATTACTTTCATAAACCGCCCTCCCCTCTGGATCAAGTTTGATAAGCGCATCGCGAATATTTTTCACATACGTTTTGACATGCATCACGTTTTGCCAAGCATGGGGATCACTCGCTCCATGAGAATGGCCGTGAGCATGACCATGATCATCATCTTTCGCTTTCAAGGGCTTAATCCCCTCAGAAGCCACAATTCTGACTGCTTTTGATTTCGATGCAGACATCAGGCGATTGATCCAGCCTTCAAAACCAAGGCCATTGATCACCACCATATCCGCTTCAGAAAGCGTTTTCGCGTCATTGGGCGTGGGTGAATACACATGCGCATCACCATTAGCTCCCACTAACATCGTCAATTGAACGCGATCTCGAGCAATGTTTTTTACCAAATCTCCAAGAATTGAAAAACTAGCAACAACCTTCTTAGGCGCTTGAGGTGTCGAAGCCCCCGATTGAGCAAAGGCCATTCCATTGGACAGCATCAACGCTGTTGCGAGCGTCAACATTGATTGTATAAAACCACGCTTGTTCATAACCACCTTCGTTGCAATGTTATAATATATCATCCTGTGCGGTGATGACGGATATACAGGCTTTTGGCAAGCCCCCCACGAGGGCCAAAGATCAAGGAGGCAAGATAAAACATCCCTGCCATAAGAATAATCGCGGGGCTTGCAGGCACGTTCATGTGATAAGAGATCAGCAACCCCACATACCCCGAGAGCAGACCTAAGCCCGTTGCAGTTAAAATCAGCGGCACAAGATCTGTATTCCACATGCGTGCAGAGGCTGCTGGGAGCATCATCAAGCCCACCGCGAGCAATGTGCCAAGGGCATGGAATCCGGCGACAAGGTTCATCACCATCAGCGCAAGAAACATCAGGTGCGCAATCGCTCCTGCTTTTGATCCCATCGCTTGCAAGAAAGCGGGATCAACCCACTCCATCACAAGAGGGCGATAAATAATGGCAAGCGTGAACAGTGTCAAAGATGATGTGCCTGCTAGTAGGTAGAGCGTGGCATCATCAAGTGCGAGCACGCTGCCAAACAACACATGCAACAAATCAAGATTTGAGCCTTTCATCGATACCAGCGTAACGCCAAGCGCTAATGACAATAAATAAAATGCGGCAAAGGATGCATCTTCCTCTAGGGCTGTGGTACGCGAGACTAATCCTGCAAGGGTTGCTACAAGTCCGCCGGCCACAAGTCCACCAATCGTCATCGCGGGCAGTGACAGGCCGTAGAGCAGATACCCCACCGCAGCACCCGGTAAAATTGCATGAGCCATCGCATCGCCCATCAGACTCATGCGGCGTAGCATTAAAAATACGCCCATGATGCCGCTCGAAAGCGCCATCGCCCCTGCGCCCACAAGTGCACGGCGCATAAATTCAAACTCGACAAATGGCGCGATAAAGTAATCGTATAACATAACTCTTTGTGCCGTGGTTGTGTTAGCTTGTAAAGCGTTGAAGGGATTTAACCTAGGCCGTCATGTAAAAGCCTGTCACGGGTATGACGCGAGAGGTTCAAAAACCCATATAATTTTCAAACCATTTGATTGCGCACCGCGACATAGTATACATCAATTATAAGCAACCTGAGAGCACCATGTCATCATCCACAAATCATACACATTTTGGCTTTGAAAGCGTCCCTCTTGATGAGAAACAGTGGCGTGTGAATGATGTGTTTCACAAGGTCGCACAACGCTATGATCTCATGAATGATCTGATGTCATTGGGGATGCATCGCTTATGGAAAGAGGCACTTGTTACAAAAATACGCCCGCCCAAACATCAACCCTTTCATAGCCTTGATGTTGCGGGTGGAACAGGAGACGTTGCATTTCGCATCATCAATGCAGGGGGCGAGCACACCCATGTGAGCGTGTGCGATATTAATACCGATATGCTCAACGTGGGGCGTGATCGCGCTCAAAAACATGGTGAAACACGCGTGAGCTTTAAAGAAGGCAATGCTGAGAACCTGCCCTTTGGCGACAATCATTTTGATGCTTACTCGATTGCTTTTGGCATACGCAACGTGCCGCGCATTTCCCTTGCATTATCAGAAGCGTATCGCGTGCTCAAATATGGTAGCATCTTTACATGCCTTGAATTTAGCCATGTCGATGTGGCAGGACTGGATGCATTTTATAAAGCGTATTCTTTTAATATCATTCCGAAAATGGGACGTATAGTGACCGGTGACGCTCAGCCTTATCAATATCTGGTTGAATCCATTCGTCAGTTTCCCAAGCCCAAAACATTTGAAAAGATGATCAAGGATGTAGGATTTTCCCAAACATCTCACACGCTATTAAGTGGCGGTATTGTTGCCCTTCATACGGGATGGAAAATCTAAATGTTCAAAGGCTTACCGCATCTTTTTCGCCTTTTACGTGCAGGATATATCCTTTCTCGTGAAGGGGTTTTTTCGCTTATTGATCCTGATATGCTGCCTATTGGGGCGCGTGCAGGGGTGCGTTTCATGCGCATCTTTGAACGACGTGGCTTAGGAATTGGGGAGACATCGCGTGCGGGAGAGCGTTTAGCGCGCGCTATGACACGGTTAGGGCCGTTTTATGTCAAACTTGGGCAGTTTCTCGCGTCGCGCCCTGATATTGTCGGTTTAAAAGTCGCGCAGGATTTAGGCCAGCTTCAAGACCGTATGCCCTCGTTCCCACAGGAAGAGGCACTTGCAATTTTACAGGGTCAGCTTCATGGCGCGTTTGAAGATCATTTTCAGTCTCTCTCACAGCCTATTGCAGCAGCCTCTATTGCGCAGGTTCATCAAGGCATACTGAAAGATGGCCGCAAAGTTGCCGTGAAAATTCTTCGCCCAAACATTCGCCAACGTTTCGCTCGTGATTTAGCCGCAATGCGTTTTGTCGCAGAACAAGCGGAAAAAAACATTCATGAGGCTATTCGCCTGCGTTTTGTCAGTGTTGTGCAAACACTTGAACGCTCTATGACGCTTGAGATGGATTTGCGTTTGGAAGCCGCTGCACTGTCAGAATTTCGCGAAAATACTCGTGATGATCCTGATTTTCGCGTTCCTGAACCAAACTGGGAATATACGACACGCGAAATTCTAGTCTCTGAATGGATTGATGCGACCGCTATTCACGATCTTAAGGCACTTGATGATGCAGGGCAGGATCGTAAACGCTTAGCGCGTGTTCTGGTGCAATCGTTTCTTAAACAAGCCATTGGTGACGGCTTCTTTCATGCCGATATGCATCAGGGCAATCTTATGATTGATCCTCAAGGGAAGCTTGTTGCCGTTGATGGCGGCATTATGGGTCGTTTAGGCGTTAAAGAACGACGCTTTCTCGCTGAAATTCTGCTCGGATTTATTACGCGCGATTATTTGCGAATCTCACAAGTGCATTTTGAAGCGGGATACGTTCCCAAAGATCAATCGATGTATGATTTTGCACAAGCCCTTCGCGCTGTGGGAGAGCCCATTCACGGCCGCTCGGCAGAGCAGATTTCGATGGCAAACCTCCTCGGCTTACTCTTTGAAATCACGTGCCTGTTTGACATGCGCACCCGCACCGAACTTGTGATGCTCCAAAAAACAATGGTCGTGGTTGAGGGGGTTGCACGAACTCTTGATCCTGCCCTTGATATATGGCGCACGTCTGAGCCTGTGGTGCGGGCATGGATGACAGATAACCTTGGCCCTAAGGGGCGTTTACGCGATGCAGGAACGGGCTTTGCGTCGCTGCTTCAAGCAGCCAGCCGTTTACCCGATGCGCTTAATCGTTTTGCAGATGAGATGGAACGTGGAGAGACTCGAGACACGCCAACATTTCCGCCCTCGCGTGCGACTATATCACACAAGCTAAGCACACTTGCGCTCTGGATTATTGCCACCCTTTTAGGGGTTATTGTGTGGCAAGGGATGTGAGCAAACAAGATTATAGAGAGCATCGATAAAAAAATGTCATATTCCGCCATTCTTATTGTCAATATTTGCCAATTTATGCTAAGATTTTGGGATAAAGGAGATCAGTTATGGCGACGATGAATGTTTCACTTCCAGACTCGATGAAAGAATGGGTGGACGCTCAATCCAATCAAGGCCACTACAGCAATGCAAGTGATTATGTGCGGGATCTTATTCGTAGGGATCAGGCACGGCAGCGCGCTATAACATCCCTACAGGCCGCCATTGACGCAGGTCTGGAAAGCGGCATAGAAGATCATTTCGACCCCGTAACTTTCAAGATGAGGATGCGCGAGCGTCATCTTGTCCGATAAAATCATGCCTTACAAACTGACGCGACAGGCGATAGCGGATCTCGATGACATTTGGCGTTACAGCGCCGAGACATGGTCGGTTGCGCAAGCGGATCGCTATACAGATGACCTGACCCATACATTCGATATGTTGGCTTCTATACCGAACCTTGGGCGTGAGCGCACTGAATTTACACCCCCCGTGCGTATCCACGCGCACGGAGAGCATCTGATCATCTACACATTTGCAAACGAGACCGTTAACATCATCCGTATCCTTGGCGGTAGACAGAGCTGGCAGGGCATTCTTGAACGCATAGACGGCAACTAAATTTTATTTTAAATATATACCCCTCACATTTGAAGAGTTGGTGTCTGAAGTATTTTGAAGTTATCGGATAGGCGGTCAACCCATAATCGTGCTTTTTGCGGAAAAGTGGTATTCAGGAAGCCA
>JBIKVP010000062.1:0-11800 GCA_044356745.1 Beijerinckiaceae bacterium
CCGTTGATCCGGTTCTAAAAGCGTACCCATACCAAATTGGAATCAAAACAACCTTAATAAAAAGATAACGCCAACTCTTCACTCACGAGGGGTATACTTATTATTTTATTGATAATTTTCTTGGTCGGTGGATTTAGTGGACGCTTTGGAGGTTACGGTTATGGCTTTGGTCATACGGGCGTTGGTGCATTAGGAACCATCCTGATTATCATTGTTGTATTGATGCTGTTAGGCCGCATTTAATTGCTCCAATGCACATTTCAATCAAAAGGCGCACGTTTACTACGCTTTTTTTGTGCCTATTTACTGGATTCAGGTGCATTATAAACTGAGAAAAAGCTTTAATCATTGCCTTTAAATCAAAACTGCGAACGCAGATGACGGATCAAAAGGTTTCATCAGCTCTTCGCCGCCGCTAATATTTTCCCAAAAAAAGTTATCCCCGCTGTTTTAGGCACTGTTATTCTAATGGTGACATGGCCATGTCACCCTTCGTGATGAATGCACTGACAACGCATTGATGATGACCCTTGAAGGCAGGGATGGGGAGAAAAAAGCCAATAAGAAGAGTAACAATCAAGCCGCGGCGAAAAGATGTTGTAAACCTTTTCGCAAAGCTCTGGGAGGCGTCAGATAATCCCTTGAAAAAGGATCATCAAGCGCTCTTCCAGAGACTTGTGAGAGGAAAAAAGAGGAAAATAGAGGTAAAAGAAGAGGAAAAAATGACTTATGAGGGGTGAGGAGCCAAAAGCCCAATAAAAAATCCTCTATTTTAAATAGCGGATATATGTTCCCGAGAAACATATATGTTTTTAAACACTTAAAACGTTCATGAAAACGTTTTGAGAATATTTTTAATTTATTTTATGGGCATTCTTTGCTGGCGCGATCCCATGACTTTTTGAATCCAGTTAATATATATTTATCGGTAAGACTATTGCCGCGCCCTGATGTTGCCTTAACGCTTAGCGATGTTCCAGCTTCTAGAGCCTCAATAAACTGCCCCTCTTCGGCGGGATTTTTGAGCCATGCTTTATCGCCCTTCGTGATCAGGGCATAAGCTTTATCATCAACCTTTGCTTCAGCCGCGACACCTTCTTTGGCGGGAAATCCAAGAACCCAACTCACTTCGCCGCGCACTTTGTCAGCTGGTCGCGATGATACAAATAAAAATCCAGGATCGCGATTGAGATTTTTTGGCAAGCGCTCTTTAGGTTGAGACATCGCATAACATACTTTGCGCACCCCTTGCGATGAAAAAGCCGTCCATGACCCGTTTGTTTCGAGTTGAAGTGCTTGCGTTGTTGCTGTCCCTGACTTGTTTTCAGCTGCTGGTTTAGGCTTGCTCTGAGCATAAGCTACACTAGAAAGCGCACAAAAAACCGCACCAGCGCACAGCATATGAGAGATATGAAATAGCCCAGTCATCTTAAAACGATCATCCTTCACGCAACATCTCCTGATAAGACTTCGACTCATTACTTAGTATCCATACTTCTTAGCCTCTTAAAAGGGGGCGATGCAATTTGATGACACACATTCTCAAAAAAGGATGGGGATAGACGCTTTACAATTCGGTTTTTTCGTCATTTAAATAGTTTTTTAAGTTCCTGTCCCAGAACGGGGCCTTTTATGTTTCATCATTTCTTTTTTGTAAAATCCTTATCCATCATCGGATCAGCCCTGATTGTTTTATCAGTATGCGCCAGCGGGCATAAGACATTGGCACAGGAAAAGCCTCACAGTGTTGTCTACGGGTCATTTGATCATGCCCGTGCGTCGTTTGTGACCGTGGGCTTTAAACGAAGTGTCATAACATCATTACATGAGAATGGCTTTTTTGTGGAAGGTCAGTTCGGCGGTGGTCTAGAGCGCAGCATTGATGTCAATGCGGTTCGCATTCAGCAAGCACACATTTTTGATTTAAATGCACTTGAGACAACGATGAAAGGTCACGCCGCACTTGGATATCAATGGATGACGGGGCAAGGCGTTATCAGTGCTGGCTTGGGTGTAGAAGGTATCATTAAAAATGATGCTGCAACTCTTACGCAAACATCCTCTAACGACGTTAATCTTGGAGGCCGCGTTGATGTTGATGTCTGGCATCATGTGACACCTCAAACGCTCATTCAATTTAATATGACAGGAAGCACGGCTCAACAAAGCGTGTGGTCACGTTTGCGGGGGGGATATGCTTTCTTTGAAGGTACGACAGGCTTTTTCAGCATGATGCGAAATGCTTATGTCGGCCCTGAAATGAGCATCTATCATGAATTTTCAACGCGCCGTGACTATGAGCAAATCCGTGTCGGCATCCATGCGACAAATATTACGATTGGCGCACGTCAAGCGAACATAAGCGCAGGCGTTTACCGCGATACGGACAAACGGCAAGGTGGATATGTCAATGTTGGCCTAGCACAAAAGTGGTGAATGATCTTGTTTGAGTTAGTTTCTATCATTTGCGTTGTGGGCATTCACTGCTAACTTGCGGTATGAAATTTGCGATTCTCGGATTTGATCTTTATTTAGGCGTATTTGAAGCCTTTTTGGCAGCTGGTTGGACACCCGTTAAAGCTTTCGCATGGCCTGTTGATGGTGTTGTTGATCGCAATAAAGGGTTTGAAGAGCTGGCACGCAGTCATAAAATTCCGATACAACTCTCACGCATTCACAACGATGATTACAAAGATTTGGCTAATCTTGGCTGTGAAGTGCTTATTTGCTCTGGCTATCCTTGGAAGATTGGCGATTGGAGCTATCGCCTCCCCTACGCCATTAATTTTCACCCTTCCCCGCTTCCTGAAGGTCGAGGCCCCTACCCTTTTGTGCGGGCAATTCTTGAAGGGCGTAAACAATGGGGCGCCACGTGTCATAAAATAGCACCAGAATTTGATACTGGCGATATTCTGGCACAGGATCTATTTCCGATAAGCGAAAATATCTGCCATGAGCAGATTATGCTTCAAACACAGATGAATACACGTAAGCTCGCGCAGCGCGTCGCGGGAGATTTTGTGAACATGTGGGAACGCGCCAAACCTCAACTGGATGGCACATATTGGAACCGATGGACGGATGACGAGCGCACCATCAAATTCGAAGATGATGTCAACACGATTATGCGCACGGTTCGGGCCTTCGGAAAATTAGAGTGCATCGCTTATGTGCGCGGCATTAAAGCGTTTGTGCGTCATGCTGTGGCGTGGGAGGAGTTTCATAACCATCCCCCCGGAACGCTTGTTCACAAGCATCATCGCATGATGATCATTGCCGCCAAAGACGGTTATGTTGGCCTTGTGCAATACAGTTATATTGATCCGCTATATATCAGTGAAATTGGGCGTTAAAGATCAATCTGCGCTCTCAACATGCCTGCCCCTCGTCGAGCACATAACACACGTTAAGAGTGTAAATAGTCTTGTTGTTGACTCCAGAATTTAAATCAAATTTTCATTTTAGTTGATTGATCGTGGAAAGATATGTTGCCCTTTATTAAGAGTGGTTGACGCTAAATTTACTCTTTTTCTTGTAATACTTTATAATAAGGCCTATTTGACATTTTTGTGACCTTAGTCGCTAAATTTTTAAGTCTCATTAAGGGGTAATTTGCTTAAAGAGGTCATTAAAACAAAACGGGGATTCTTGAATGTCGCCAATAGGCATCAGTGCGATCAGTGCATCAACGATGACACGCGTTATGGTTGTGGCGCCGCGCTCCAGCGTGATCACTGGTCTAGTTAGTGAGATTGCGCGACGTGATGCTGCCTGCGTTGTCATACACGATGCAAACGATGCCTATGCTCAATCAAGAAAATCACCGTTCCAACTTATTCTAGTTTATGCTCGTGAAGGCGTTGCGGAAACTTTGCTTCTTTTGCAATTGCTTAAGACCCATGCGCAAGGTCAGCCCCGTGTTGTATTGTTGGTGCATCCTGATCATGCTTATTCATATGCACTTGCCGCAAGTCCCGCTGATGCCATGTTTTCTTCGCTTATGTCACCGTCTCGCATTTTAGATGTTGCAGGTATTTTTGCAACTTCAAGTCGTGGATTTGCGCCTGTTCTCAACCCTGCTCCAGAGCTTGAAGTGCAGCCTATCAAGCTACTTATCTTGCCCCAACCGCTGCATGTACGCCAGCTGCCGACAAACACGGTACTTGTGCGTTGTGAAAGTGAGATACCCGATGCCGTCATTATCACGCGGGCGGATGGGTTTGATCTCATGCGTCAAATTCTTGCGCCCGCTGTTGTCGCAGTTGTTCCAATAATTGATTTAACGCATACATTAAAAGATCGGAGTGACGTCAGCGCACCCTATAGTCGTTTTGGAATTGAAAAAGCACTTGAAGAGATTGCGCCGCTCATCGCCACCGCTAAAAATCTTCCTGATGATTACTTTAAAACAATCAATCAATCTTGGATGCTTCTTGCACACATGGCCGTGAGACAATGCGCTCTTATGCCAGTTCGCGATGTGAATGTGCCTACACTTTATCGCTATAGTCAGGAAACGCTTTTCTCATCTTTATCTGAAATTGCTGAGTCGCTGATTGAAGACGGTTTGCTCACAAAAGCATTACTCGACCGCGTGCAATGCTGCCCTGAATGTCATTCAGCGCGCGTTCAAGTACGCGAAGAATGCGCCGCATGTCGCTCAATCAACATCAGCGATACACCACTCATCCATCATTTTGCCTGTGGTTATCATGGTACGCAAAATGATTTTACCAAACAATCACCGACTGAAAATCTGGGAAGCATATATAAAGACAAACAGTCGGGATTGCTTCGCGTGTCACAGTTGCACCGCCCCAAATGCGCTCAAGAGTTGACGCAGTACGGCGGGGATTATGACACATCGGGTCAATTAATTGTCTACGAAGATTGTGGGCATGAAATGGGGGAATCAGCAGTTGGTTTTATGTGTATGGATTGTCATGCACACACGACGGCTGAAAAAATGCAGGTGAACAACGTGTATCAGTATTCTTTAACATCAATCGGTCAACAGGCTGCTTTCAAAGCGACAGCAGATTATTTCAAAGATAATGTGTCTCACGATATAAGAACAGAGACTAATACACCCGCATCACAAGATATCAGAGGGCTTCATCGCCGCGTGTCTCAATTTGCGCGTGAACAAAAAGCGCGTGAGCAAGATTATGCGGTTCTGATGATACGCCTTGATGTTGCAGGAAAAGTGCGGCGTGATTCAGGTGATATGCTCTGGCGTGAGTCAGTCGCTTTATTTGGGCGGTTGTTACGTGAACGATTTACATCGCAGATTGACATTATTCAGCGCCATGATGTGTTTCTGGTGTTACTTGATCAAGAACAATTCGCACACATTAAAGAAACTCAAGCGGATTTAAAGCAGAGCTTGGAAAAGCCCATACGCATTGATCTTAAAGTTGAATATGTTTTCTTGGGGGCTGGCCATTCTCATCATCCCTTGTCCCATTCGCCGCAACCTGCGCCTGATGATAAACGCACTGATCTTGATTAATAGGTTCAGCCTAAAACATGGCTCATGCAGATGATGATATGGATCTAATCTTGCTTACACATGCAAGGAAGGCGCAAGCCAATGCTTATGCGCCTTATTCACTTTTTCACGTTGGCGCCGCAATTCTCACCGTTGACGGCCACATTTCAAGTGGTTGCAATGTTGAAAACGCTGCATACCCTTCCGGCACATGCGCTGAAGAAAACGCTATCGGTGCGATGATCGCAGCAGGGCAGCGCGATATCGCAACCATCCTTGTTGTTGGATCGCACAAGCAAGGCCTCGTGCCATGCGGCGCGTGCCGTCAACGCATTGCTGAATTTGGCAAACCTGATACACGCATCTTGTGTGCAGGTTCGAACGGTATTACGCACCAATTCACGTTGGAACAACTCTTGCCATTTGCTTTCGGACGCGACACGCTCGAAGCATCACAGGATGACACTCATGGCTGATTCGAAAACAACTCGCGCTTCAAAGCACACACCCCCTGATAAAACCATGTCCGATAAAAACGAGTTGCTCATTGATAAAGCCGCAAAAGCGCTTATCGATAAAGGTTTTGGCGGTCCTTATGTTTTAGCAATGGTTCTTGGAACGGGTCTCGGTAAACTCACCGATGACCTGACAGACGTCAAAACTTTACTTTATAGCGATATTCCCGGTTTTCCAGACGCTAAAGTCTCAGGCCATAACGGACACCTTGTCGCTGGTAAACTAGAAGGGAAGCCCGTGCTTATTTTGCAAGGGCGCTCTCATTATTATGAAACGGGTCAGGTTGATGCCATGCGCATTCCTATCGGAGTGCTGGCTCGCATTGGCTCCCCGCCACTCTTACTCACGAATGCGGCTGGATCGGCACGCGCAGATATTCGCCCTGGCAGTCTTGTGCTCTTGCGTGATCATATTAATTTCACAGGTCTAAATCCGTTGATCGGTGAATCAGGGGATGAGCGTTTTGTGCCAATGAATGCCGCTTATGATACCTCACTTGGCTGGCGCTTAAAACAGGCTGGTCAAGCAACAGGTATTGCGCTTCACGATGGTGTATATATGTGGTTTGCAGGGCCTAGCTTTGAAACACCTGCTGAAATTCGCATGGCACGAACCTTAGGCGCTGACATTGTTGGCATGTCAACAGTTCCCGAAGTTATTTTAGCGCGTCGTTATGGTTTGCGCGTTGGAGCTATATCGGTTGTCACTAATCTTGCCGCCGGCGTTGAAGGCTCAAGACCAAGCCATACAGACACGCGCGATACAGCGACAACCGCTTCAGCAGCCCTACGCCGTATTGTACGCCACTTTGCAGCGAGCCTTGACCATGCCTGATGACACGCTTAGCAGTCCCATGATTGCACGCATCATCCCTTTGCTTGATCTCACTGATTTGAACGATCACGCAACTGAAACAGGTGTTGATGTCTTATGCCGGAAGGCAATGAATTCTCCCCATGGCGGTGTGGCGGCGGTGTGTGTGTGGCCGCAGTTTGTCTCAGTTGCCCGTCATATTCTTGAACACTCTTTCGTGCGCACCGCAACAGTGATTAACTTTCCGTCAGGTCAAGCTACGACAGATCGTGTCATGGATGACATTGGAGAAGCGCTTGATGATGGTGCAAATGAAATTGATTTGGTGTTCCCTTATTTGCGATTTTTAGAGGGTGAGAAACTTCATGCCCGCGAAATGCTCGAAAATGCACGCGATATCATGAGAAATGGTGAAATTTTAAAAGTTATTCTTGAAACCAGTGCTTTTTCTCAAGAGCGTCCCCTCCAAGAAGCCGCTCAACTTGCGATTGATTGTGGTGCAGACTTCCTCAAAACCTCCACGGGCAAGCGTCCGATTGGTGCAACCCTACCTGCTACTGAAATTCTGCTGAAAATAATCAAAGAAGCGCCTCGTGATGTTGGTCTTAAAATTTCTGGGGGGTTGCGCACACTTGATGATGTTCTCCCTTATATGACTCTCATTGATAAAATGATGGGGCTCGACTGGATGACGCCCCGCAGTTTCCGCATTGGTTCAAGCCAATTATATGATGCTTTACTTCCGTCTTAAGGATAAGCGCAGTATCATTCTAAAGCGAAGCCGATGAACTCTGATTGTGACGGATCTGCTCTAAAGTGTTTTTACACTTGGATTAAGCCCCAAAAGCAGGTTGTTATGTTGCTTTATAATCCTTTGTCTAAGGGCTGTGTTGACCACATTTAAGGTGATTATATTGACATTAATCATCTGATTTCCATATAATAATGTATGGGTTAAAGGTGTTAGACGCGCGATATGGTCGATAACAAAGTCTCATCACGCACAGGCATAGGTGGTTCGAGCACAACCGCTAAACCAGCCACTATTGGCGAATCGCCAGAACTTGCCTTTCGATCCATCTCACAACAAATTCGCGGCCTTGCGCTCAATGGCTTTTCTCTTGATCAACCCCTTGCGCGCGCCACTGCTTTAGGGGGGAAAGCTGATATTGAAGGACCGCGCGCACGTGATGTCGCTAATGCGCTCAATTTTCTTTATGCCCGTAGCCGTAAATTCCGCAGGTGGGTTGACGATGATGAAGAGAGTGGTAGCGGCTCTGATGAAGAGCCAGATGATTCACAAGCAGGCCCTCGTAAACGCCGTCGCAAAAAGAAAAATCGCTACATTGTGAGAACAACATTCGGTGATATCGATAGTTTTGCGAGCATTGGGCAGGATGAAGAAACTGTCCTTCTCAATTTAGATCAGATTAAAGGCACAAAATACGGTCTTGTCGGCCTTGTCGCCCATGAATTTGGCCACGCCGCTGGAGGCTATAAAGACGGTGAACCTGGGAAAGTTGGGCCCAACCAAATCGCGCAAGCTGAGGTTCTCACTGAGGCTGGAGTGGGTGATGGTGGTGTGCTTCCTTATGGTCAAGACCTTGGCGGTAGAGGCATAAAACCCGCTTATTACATTATGATGGCTTGATCGTGGATCAACCTCCTCATCCTGAGCCTATTTCATTTCTTCAGTTCCGCACGCGCGATGATAATATTGGTGTAATCATTCACGATATGACAAGCGGTATCTGTATCGCCGTTGATGCATCAGAAGCCGCTCCCATGCATCACGTTTTACAAGCTCACAACTGGACACTCACGCACCTTCTCATCACACATGCTCACAACGATCATATTGCTGGAATAAGCGAGCTTAAAAAGCTTTATGATCCTCATATCATTTCAGGTTCTCTCACAGCATCTGAAATTGGTGGTGTCGATCATATCATCCATGATGATGAGAGCATCCCATTAGGCGCTCTTACAATTAAAGCGCTTCATACTCCAGGACATCGCTCCGATCACATGTGCTTCTGGCTCAATGAACAAAAACTTCTTTTTTGTGGCGATGTGCTTTTTAAAATGGGATGTGGCCGCACACCCACAGGTGATGAATCTGTATTGTGGCAGTCAATACAGCGCTTGGTAAACTTGCCTCATGACACAAGGCTCTCCTGTGGTCACGATTATATGCTGACCAATACACGCTTTGCCCTCACACTTGAGCCAGATTCATCACATCTAAAAACACGTCTCAAGCACGCACAAGAGCAAGCTTCTCTTCATCAACTCACAAGTATTTCAACTTTAGGCACTGAAAAACAATTTAACCCTTTTTTGCGCACGCACGAGGCTACAATCAAACGCGCTGCAAATTTATCTGACGACGCTTCACCCGAAGATGTTTTCGTAAAGCTGAGAAGAATGCGAAATCAGTTCAGCTAAGTCCCAGCACATCACGCATGGTATAAAAGCCCGTCTGTTGATTGAGGCGTTTTTGATGACCCCATAACGCGGCCTTTAAGGCGCCATTGGCAAAAATCGCGCGATCTTCAGCAATGTGCGAAAGCACGATACGCTCACAAGCTCCCGCAAAAATCACCGAGTGATCTCCAACGACTGAGCCTCCTCTTAAAGTCGCAAAGCCAATATCACCCTCACGCCGCGCGCCCATGTGACCATCGCGCGATTTAACAGCGGTTTGAGACAGTGAAACGCTTCGCCCTTTTGCGGCAGCTTCCCCAAGTAAAAGGGCAGTGCCAGAAGGTGCATCCACTTTATGCCGATGATGCATTTCTAAAACTTCGATATCAAAATCAGAGCCAAGAGTATGGGCGACTTTTTCAACGAGAGCCGCTAGCAAATTGACACCAAGACTCATATTGCCTGATTGAATGATGACAGCCTTATGTGCCGCTTCACGTAGCGCAGAAAAATCACTTTCACTTAAACCTGTTGTACCAACAACATGCACTAATTCATTTTTTGCTGCACATTGAGCGACAACACACGTTGCAGCAGGTGCTGAAAAATCGATCACACCATGCGCATGATGAAATGCCATATCCATATCAGCGGTGATTTTCAGATCCTGCACACCCAGCCCTG
The DNA here is from genome assembly GCA_044356745.1 of Beijerinckiaceae bacterium. GTDB lineage: Bacteria > Pseudomonadota > Alphaproteobacteria > Rhizobiales > Beijerinckiaceae > JBIKVP01. Next base: position 9,932 of record JBIKVP010000062.1, read on the forward strand.
CCAGCTCACCAGCATCCCGCCCGATGTATTCTGATCCATCACGCTCTAATGCGCCCACTAATTCAAGATGGGGATCAAGTGTTATGGCACGGATTAAAGCACGCCCCATACGCCCACTTGCCCCCGTAACCGCTAATTTCATGACATCCATCACAAATTCCTATCACAAAATCACGATGCACGCAGCTCAAGCGCTAATACAATATCAGCAACAATCGCTTCAGCCGCGCTGGCAGGATCAGGAGCATTTAAAATAGGGCGACCCACAACAAGATAATCTACGCCACTTAAAATCGCTTCTCGTGGTGTTAAAGTACGCTTTTGATCTCCAGAGACACTGCCATCTGGCCGAATGCCCGGCGTGACAATCGCCATACCAATGCCCGCCGCTTCACGTACAAGATACGTTTCCGCCGCAGAACAAACAATTCCATCAATACCAATTGTGCGTGCTTGCTCTGTCTTGAGTTTCACCAGATCACGCACTGCAAGGCGATAACCTGCCTCTTGAATGTCTTGATCATCATAAGATGTGAGTGCCGTCACGCCTAAAATTTTGAGGCGTGATGATCCGCGACCCTCTACGGCTGCACGCATTGTTTGGGGGTAAGCGTGAACTGTTAAAAACGTTGCACCTAAACTGGCAATTGAAGCAACACCCTGCTTGACCGTATTACCAATGTCATGAAGCTTGAGATCAAGGAAAACCTTTTTCCCTTGTTTTATCAACGCTTCGGCAAGAGGCAGCCCACCAATGAATGCTAAACGGTAGCCAATTTTATAAAACGTCACACTCTCGCCCAATACAGACACGAGTCGCAGCGCCTCATCTACGCTTGGTGCATCAAGCGCAACTATCAGCCTATCACGGGGGGGGATCGTATTCATCATGCCGCAGCGGCAACAGCTTGTGCCATAAATGATTGAGGTCGGCGATATGTCCAGACTCGTGCTGGAGGCAAATTCAGCCATATCCGCTGTGAGCCATGGGCAATAGCGCCAGCAGCTTGAGTCGGGATCGGCGGTACAACGCCATACGTGAATTGAACAAAGGGTGCGTTCTGAGCCATGAGTGCAATGGCTTGTTCAAATAATTTAAGTCGCACGGCGACGGGGCGATTGAGCAAAGGCAAGCTTGATACGATTGCGGACGCAGGTACATTAAGTTTGCCAAGCGTGGTTTCTAAATCGTAAGCGTCACCTTGTACCACTGTCGCCAAAGGAAAGCGTTTACGCAAAAGTGTGCAAAAATCCGTATTATATTCAACGAGAATAAGTTTTTCTTGAGCAACACCACGGCGAATAAGTGCTTCAGTCACGGGGCCTGTACCAGGGCCTAACTCGATGACAGAACCTTGCGCCTGTGGGTCAACCACTGCGGCCATAGCACGTGCAAGAAAACGCCCTGAAGGCATTAATGCACCTGTTTGAAGAGGCTTTTCAATCCATGAGCGTAAGAAGCGCGCTTCATCATCAAGGCTATCACGCCGACGCGACGCTGAACGCAAACGTGGAGCGAGCGGTGTTTCACGACGAATTAAATCGAACAACGTTAAAACCCAACCTAAAGTATGATATTCGAAGTGCAGAGTACCTGACTCTCACCATTCGTCAAGTGTAAAGCGGCATTGCATTTTTATATGTCTTTTAATGATGACATTGGCTTAGCCATTTAATAATTTTACAATAAACATAATGCCATAAAAGTCATCCATTCCTTTCTCTCATATAATTTATATCGACAATATGATTGATGTATACCCCTCACATTTGAAGAGTTGGTGTCTGAAGTATTTTGAAGTTATCGGATAGGCGGTCAACCCATAATCGTGCTTTTTGCGGAAAAGTGGTATTCAGGAAGCCAAGGAT
>JBIKVP010000063.1:0-11647 GCA_044356745.1 Beijerinckiaceae bacterium
CGGTGCGGTGGCGTTTCAAAAGCTCCTGACGTTGGTCTGGTTCTAAAAGCGTACCCATACCAAATTGGAATCAAAACAACCTTAATAAAAAGATAACGCCAACTCTTCACTCACGAGGGGTATAGTAAGCAGCGCTTTTCAAAAGCGTCTTTCTCTCTAACAGGTGAGCTTTTCGGAATTTCTTGCGTCCTAATAGATACATTAACTTCGGCAGGCTTTGTTTTGATGCAGTTAGCCTTCAAAACATCATACGCAATCATTTTTTGAAAAAATGTAGCGTATGGATCAGAAATTAGACTCAATGCGGATTCACATTGGTTTTTTTCTTTAACGGGTTTTGGCGATTCAGTAGCACATCCAGTTAAAATCAAGAATGCGCCCACAATTAAAAATCTCATTTATTACCCCAGTTGAACTTCTAATGCCCCAACGCCTTAACAATATTTTCAACCATCTTTTTAGCATCGGCGAACAGCATCATGGTGTTGTTCTTGAAAAACAATTCGTTTTCCACCCCTGCATAGCCTGATCCCATACCGCGTTTGATAAACAACACAGTCCCTGCTTTTTCAACATCAAGAATGGGCATTCCATAAATGGGAGATTGTGGATCGGTTTTTGCGGCAGGGTTAGTGACATCATTCGCACCAATCACAAATGCCACATCTGCTTGCGCGAATTCCGCGTTAATATCTTCTAATTCAAACACTTCGTCATAAGGTACATTCGCTTCGGCAAGCAAAACGTTCATGTGTCCAGGCATCCGTCCCGCCACAGGGTGAATCGCGTATTTGACTTCAACACCTGCCGCTTTCAATTGATCTGCCATTTCACGCAAGGCATGTTGCGCCTGTGCAACCGCCATGCCATATCCGGGCACAATAATGACCTTCGAGGCATTTTTCATGATAAAAGCGGCATCTTCAGCAGAGCCTTGCTTGACAGGGCGCTGCTCAACCGCGCCACTGGCCACCGCGCTTTCACCACCAAAACCACCGACAATGACGGATATAAACGAGCGATTCATGCCCTTACACATAATGTAAGACAAGATCGCGCCCGATGATCCCACCAGCGCCCCCGTGATAATCAGCGCCAGATTACCTAATGTAAAGCCAATACCTGCCGCTGCCCATCCTGAGTAAGAATTGAGCATCGACACCACAACAGGCATATCCGCCCCGCCGATGGGAATAATCAGCGTGACCCCAAGAATAAAGCTCAAAGACACCATGAACCAGAACAGAAAATGACTTTCAGTTTTGATAAAGAGGGCAAGACACAGCACCAGCGCAAGAGCGAGCACGATATTGATTTCATGCCTGAAGGGGAGCAAAGTCGGTTTACCCGACATGCGCCCATCGAGTTTCAAAAAGGCAATGATTGAGCCTGTAAACGTGAGTGCCCCAATAATCACCCCAAGACCCATTTCAAAAAGGCTTGCGCCTTTGATGGCTCCCACCATGCCAATTCCGAAGGCTTGAGGCGCATAAAGCGCAGCAGCCGCCACAAGAACCGCTGCCATTCCCACAAGAGAATGGAACGCTGCAACCAGTTGAGGCATGGATGTCATCGGCACACGTTGCGCGATAAACGCCCCTATCCCGCCACCAAGACCAAGCCCGACAAGCACGAGAAGCCAGCCGCTTACCCCCGAAGGAGGCGCATAAACGAGGGTTGTGGCAATGGCAATTCCCATGCCGATCATGCCAAAACGATTCCCCTGACGTGACGTTTGGGGATGCGATAAGCCCCGCAGCGCCATAATAAACAGCACACCCGCAACCAGATAGAGCAAGGAGGAGAAATTGGCAGACATGGGTTAGCCTTCAGTTGAACGAGTTGATCTATGTTTGACAAGCATTAAAATAAGGAGTGAAGCATTTGATCCTAATAAAAAAGATAACAGGAACATAAAGAAATTATCTTTTATAAAATCTATCTGCTCAATTAAAGGGATTAATATGAGCAATATACTTCCTAGAACTGTATATAACTTATTTTTAAAACTACTGTGTTCTTGAGTTAGAATCGCAAAAATTATCAATGCGCTTGCTGTAAAAGACAAAAACAACAAGAATGGGTGAAAAGACATCATCCTCTCAGCCTTTCTTCTGATCAGCCTTTGGTTGATACATGGCAAGCATCCGTTGCGTAACAAGAAAACCGCCAAAAATATTAATTGCCGCAAATACCAGCGCAAAAAAACCGAAAATTCGCGCCCACAACGGCCCATCAGCAAGGGCGGGAGCCGCATTCACCCCCGCCGCGAGAACCGCACCCACGACAATCACAGAGGAAATCGCATTCGTCACGGACATCAGCGGGGTATGAAGCGCTGGGGTAACAGACCACACCACATAATAGCCCACAAAAACAGCAAGCACGAAAATTGAAAGCTGAAACACAATTGGATCAACAGCGCCACCCGTAGCAGCACTTGCAACCTGTGCCACCTGATCCGCATATTTTTGTGCGGCATCGGCCGCTTGTTGTGCGGCACTGGCGGCTTGGCGTGCTTTTTCAGCAGCTTGCTCAGCAGTGAGGGGAGATAATGATGTCATGATCTAACCTTTTTAATTAAGCAGCTTTATCGGATTGCGGTTTAAATTGCGGGTGAACCACTGCTCCTGCATGTGTCAAGCAAGTTGCTTTCACCAATTCATCATCAAGATTGAGATGAAATGTTTTTGTTGATTGATCAATCAATATTTCCGCAAATGCATAAAGATTGCGTGCATAAAGACTTGATGCGGTTGCAGCGACACGCCCAGGAATATTGAGATATCCCAAGATTTTTACGCCTTTATGAGCAATGACTTGTCCTGCTTGAGAGAGTTCACAGTTACCACCACGATCAACAGCTAAATCAGAAATCACAGAGCCCGCTTTCATACTCTCGACCATGGCTTTTGAAATCAGACGCGGCGCAGTTCGCCCTGGAATTTGTGCTGTGGTGATCACAATATCCTGTTTAGCAATATGATTTGCGACCAGCTCCGCCTGAAGTGCCTGATAGGCTTCTGACATGGGCTTGGCATAACCACCTGCTGTTTCAGCCGCTTTAAATTCATCATTTTCAACCGCGATGAATTTTGCCCCCAGTGATTCAACTTGTTCACGCGATGCAGGACGTACATCAGTCGCTGTGACTACCGCCCCTAAACGACGTGCGGTCGCAATCGCTTGCAATCCTGCAACACCTGCTCCCATGACAAAAACTTTAGCGGCTGGAATTGTACCCGCCGCCGTCATCATCATGGGAATAGCGCGGCCAAACGCTTCAGCGGCATCAATCACGGCACGATACCCTGCAATATTGGCTTGCGAAGAGAGTACATCCATCGCCTGTGCACGGGTAATACGTGGCATAAGCTCCATTGATAAAGCGCTGATACCTGCTTTCGCCATGTTATTAAGCGCTTCCTCATTCCCGTAAGGATCCATCATAGCAAGAACAAGCGCACCTTTTTTAATGTTTTTAAGCTCTATTTCCGTCGGGCGGCGTACTTTAAGCACAAGATCGGCCTCTTTAAGCGCTTCTTTAGCCGTTTTTGCAATACTCACCCCAACTGCTTCATAATCAGCGTCATTAATACCGGATGTGAGACCCGCACCTTTTTCAACGGCGCACTGCACTCCAAGAGCCATAAATTTTTTGAGTGTCTCAGGGGTTGCAGCAACCCGCGTCTCTCCTGCGTCGGTTTCAGTGATGACGGCAACACGCATGGGCTACGCTCCAGTAAAACATTAGAACAAAAGGTTTTTTAAAAATTAGACGAGAAAAACCGCCATGAGAATCAACGTGATCGCTGAAAAAATTGTGCCCCATTTCACTAAGGCAATAAACCCCTGATACGTGCGCTCATGTTCTGGATAATCCATTGCTGGATGTCCCTGTTGTGTCTTTTGAACCTGTGCCATGCGATCCTCGTTTGTTGTATGTCAAAAAATGTGTTTTTCACGTATGAATAGCAACGGTTTAACGCACTTTTATGATGACGTAAATGGTTGGCGTGTACGTGAATGAATCTATTGACAGACTTAAATCGCCAAACCTGCCATGTCCTTTATATATGCCCAACTTCATCTACCCTCTCTCTTGCCCTTTTTTCGCTTCCCCGATAAAGAATATCATAACAAGAGACATTTTTTTAAATAGGGGATATACATGAATCTTGATCAACTTATTCAAGTTGCTAACGCGATGGTTGCGCCAGGCAAAGGTATTCTTGCCGCCGATGAAAGCTCTGCCACCATTAAAAAACGCTTTGATGCTATTGGCGTTGAATCCAGGCCGGATACGCGACGTGACTATCGTGAAATGATGTTTCGCAACAGTGATGCAATGAAAAACAACATTTCGGGCGTTATTTTGTATGATGAAACCATCCGCCAAAACGCAAAAGATGGCACGCCGCTTGTGAAAATTATTGAAGCGGCTGGTTCAATTCCAGGGATTAAGGTTGATGCAGGTGCAAAGCCTTTCACAAATTTTCCCAATGAAACCATTACAGAAGGTTTAGATGGTCTGCGTGATCGCCTGAAGGAATATTATCAGCTGGGCGCACGTTTTGCGAAATGGCGCGCAGTAATTGATGTCGCGGATGGCATTCCGACATGGGGCGCGGTGAAGGCCAATGCTCATACACTCGCCCGTTATGCCGCTTTATGTCAGGAAGCAAATATCGTCCCTATCGTTGAACCGGAAGTTCTTATGGATGGTGCTCACACATTAGAGCGTTGCTCAGAAGTAACCGAGTGGGTTCTTAAAACAGTTTATCAAGAACTTTATGAAGCACGCGTCGTGCTTGAAGGTACGATTCTCAAACCAAACATGATTATTTCTGGTAAGAAATGCCCTGTACAGGCAAGCTTAGAGCAAGTTGCCGAGAACACAATAGCGGTGCTCAAGCGCACCGTGCCTGTCGCTGTTCCGGGAATTGCTTATCTGTCTGGTGGACAGTCTGATGAACAGGCCACTGCTCATCTTGATGCGATGAACCGCATGGGGGGCTTCCCTTGGAAAATGACCTTCTCCTATGGTCGTGCACTTCAAGCTGCGCCGCAAAAAGCATGGAGCGGTAAACTTGAGAATGTGCCTGCCGCACAGCGTGCTTTTGCTCATCGTGCCAAAATGAATGGCCTTGCCTCTTTAGGACAATGGGCCTCTGGACTTGAGAAAGCGGCTTAAGGCTTAGAGAACCTCACCCGTCATTGCAAGGCAAGTCGCTTCGCGGACCTTCGGTTCCTTGCCATCCACGTCTTTAAATCTTAAAGGAGGTTTAAAGCATGGATACCCGCCATAGCTCATGCGAAGCATGAGCGTTCCTTGAGTCAAGAACGATTGCCAAAGGCAATCTATGCGTGGGCATGACGGCTGGGGTTCCACCCGCCACTCCCTTATGCTATTAATCCATCACCGCCAATTGCCGACACTCCGCTGGAAGCGCATCAAGGCTTATTTCTGGTTTAGGCCTAGCAGGTTTGTCTGACTTTGGCGCATTCATAGCCTTTTGCTGAAGTGCGAGCCAATCCTCAAGATCCTTACCGCAACCATCTCCTTGGGGGGGAGGCTCTTGGCCGCTACACGTTGCTTCACCGCGTGGGCACATCATGCGGATATGAAAGTGATAATTGTGCCCCCACATCGGGCGCACTTTGTTGAGCCAGCCCTTTTCTGCCCCCGCCTCACGACACAGTGCTTTTTTAATCGCGGGATTGACAAAAATGCGCTCAACGCTTGGCTCGTTTGCCGCCGCTCTGATCAACGGTAGATGTTGGGGTGTCCACGCTTTGGGATCAACATCCATCCAGTCGTCGCGCACCATATTGGTTGCACGAATTTCTTCGCGCTCAGAGCGTGATAACCGTGTTTTCGGCATGGGTGTCAGCCAGATGTCCGCGTCGAGACCAATTTGATGCGAGGCATGCCCCGTGAGCATGGGGCCACCACGCGGTTGTGAAATATCCCCAATCAAAAGGCCACCCCAACCATTCAAATGAGGGACTTGCCGCGCAAGTTTCTCAAGAGAATCAATTAGCATCGGATGCCCCCAGTTGCGATTGCGATTGAGGCGCATGACTTGCCAATGGGAACCATCCACATGAAGCGCTTTTGCTCCTGCCAAGCATCCTTTTGCGTATGAGCCAATCGCACGTGCAGGAAGGGAGGGCAATGCAGCAGCACTGGGTACTGTTCCAAAATAACGTTTTGCAGCGTTTTGTGGCAAATTTTGCAACGTTTTCTCGCGTCGCTCTTGCTCTTCCTGAGCGTTCGATTGCGCATGAGCACTGATCTGAACAGACATGAAAATGCAGGTGAGAAAAAGGCTAACCAGAAACCGCATTCAAAATAGTCCTCTTGTCATTTAATTTACAAAACCTTTTTGAGCGTTCAAAAGATACACAACTTGCTTGAAGTCAATTGAAACGCTAACGCAGAATCATGAACCGATTTCGCTCATTCACAAAGTTTTTTGCGCTCAGCACGATGAGCGTGATGATCGTGTTTATTGCATTTTCGCTTTGGCTTGATGCACTATGGCTTTATCGCACCGTGCCACCATGGCTCACTGTCACAAAAGGAGCCAATCTTGCGCTTGATGTTTCAATGCGACGTGTTAAGCCACTGAAAGTATGGCTTTTTCGGCCTGATACGGTACTTGTTGGGAGCTCAGTAGTTTATCGTGGTCTTGATCCGCTGGATGTAAATGGCATTGACGTTTATAATCTGGGTTTATCATCATTGATGAGCGATGAGTTGCCTCTTCTGGCCAATGTCTTGCAAGATAGTGAAGCGCAAACAATTATTCTAGGGCTGGATTATTACATGTTCACGGCGCTCAAAGGCCCACCGCGTCTTGATCAACATTTAAACACAACATATGGACGTTTAAGATCGGCTACAAAGCTTTTTATAGGTCTTGATGCGATGAGCGCACTGTTTAAAACGTGGACAGGGCGTGTTGAACCGGGAATATGGCGTGCCAATGGCTACAAAGAGACGCCTGATTTCTCACCAGCGGTTACACGTCAAGTTGATGCGGCACAAACCTTTGATCAAACACCTTATCGCCCAGAAACACTTCGATACGTCCGTGCATTTCTAAACACATTGAAAGATCGCAATGTCATTGTTTATCTCTCGCCCATAACGCAAGCCCAAAAGAGACGTTTTGAGCAAGCCTCTGAACTTGAAAGTTTAAGTCGCTGGCGCATGGAGATGCATGCCCTTGTTCAAGAAGAACAACGCATTTTTTATGATTTCACGGATGATCATATCTTAGACGATTTTGATCCTGAAAAAGGCTCATCAACGCACTGGATTGATAACCTGCATTTTAAACCTGTCGTTGGGCGCTCAATTTTACAGCGTATGACGATGGCTCGAAAATCACATCTATAATGGATCAATTCGCAAGGATGGTTGCGAGAGATAAGCCAGACGCTTTTGCTCAATGCGTCCTTGTGCAACGCTATCAAGAATCATACCGCATGCACTGAGCATCACTGCCATTATTGCAATTCCCATCGCAAGAATTGCAGTGGGAAAGCGGGGCACGAGACCTGTTTCAAGATAAGTCAATATAATCGGCATCCCGAGCATCAAAGAGACGAAGCCTGCAAACACCGCCATCCCACCATAAAACCGTGCGGGATGTGTTTCTTTGAGTAATCGCACGAAAGTGTCGAGAATTTTGAGACCATCACGCACGCTATTGAGTTTGGACGCTGACCCCTCAGGCCGCTTGCCATAAGGCAATTCGATTTCAACAACAGGCAGCGCCAGCTCTGATGCGTGTACTGACATTTCGGTTTCAATTTCAAACCCTTTGGAAAGGGCGGGAAAGCTTTTCACAAAACGCCGCGAAAAGACTCGATAGCCTGAAAAAATATCTTTGTAGTCATTTGTAAAAAGACGTCGATACAGACTGTTAAAAATACGATTACCTACCGCATGACCGCGCCGCCCTGCATCTTGAACAATATTCATACGTGCGCCGATTGCCATATCGGCTCGTTCACGCAACATGAGACCAATCAGCTCGGGCGCAGAAGCTGCATCATATGTACCATCACCATCGGCCATGAGATAAATATCAGCATCTACTTCCGCAAACATTCGTCTCACGACATGTCCTTTTCCTTTGTGGGTCTCACGAATAACGTGTGCGCCAGCAGCTTGAGCCATAAAGCCAGTGCTATCCGTTGAAGCGTTATCAAACACATAGATTTTTGCTTGTGGCAGTACGCGGCGAAAATCGCTCACCACCGCAGCAATGGTCATTTCTTCGTTGTAACAGGGTAAAAGCACAGCAATATTCAGATGGACGGGTAAAGGCAAACTCACAGGTTTTTGATCTGCATCATTTGATCGAGATCCTTTAGGTGTGCTTTTCGCACGATGACTTTTAGGGCTAGGGTGATTTAAAGCATGAGTAATCGCCTGAGCCTGTTCAGGGGTAAGCAGTGTCGATTGTGCGGGCGAATGCGCCATAAAGCTAACCTCGTATTTGATTTTATTTTCAACATTGACACAAACGCACCTGCTAAAATCTTAATGTGTTTTCTCAAATTAAGGGTGTAATGAATCTTTTCTCACCAAAAAAACGGGCATCGTGCGTCCCCCCCTTTTGCTGAAGGTCAAGGCTTCCTACATTGGAATAAGACATGATGACCTTCATGTTCATCAAGCAAGAGGTGACTTATGAATCCTGAGCAGTATACCGAGCGCGCCCGTGGCTTTATTCAAGCTGCGCAAACCATCGCCACACGTGAGAACCATCAGCAGATCAGCCCTGAGCATTTGCTCAAAGCGCTTCTGGATGATCGTGAGGGCATGGCTTCAGGTCTGATTGCCCGTGCGGGTGGGCAAGCCCCTCTCGCCGCTCAGCTCAATGAACAAGCTTTATCAAAACAACCTAAAATCACAGGCGCTGGGAGTGGTCAGGTTTATTTGCATCCTCAGCTGGCTCGTGTATTCGCAACGGCAGAAAAAGCAGCAGAAAAGGCGGGGGATCAATTTGTAAGCGTTGAGCGCTTACTGCTCGCACTTGTCCTTGAAAAAGAGACTGACTCGGGTAAAGCGCTGGCCAAAGCGGGTGTGACCGCACAAAATCTTAATAACGCCATTGAATCTTTAAGAAAGGGGCGCACCGCTGATTCAGCCACCGCTGAAAATGCTTATGACGCTCTAAAAAAATATGCCCGCGATCTGACGGAAGCGGCGCGTGAGGGCAAGCTTGATCCCGTCATTGGGCGTGATGAGGAAATTCGCCGCACCATTCAAGTGCTCTCACGACGCACAAAAAATAATCCCGTGCTGATTGGCGAACCAGGGGTGGGTAAAACCGCCATCGTTGAAGGCTTGGCACTGCGGATTATCAATGGCGATGTTCCTGAAAGCCTGAAAGAAAAATCCCTGATGGCGCTTGATATGGGGGCGTTGATTGCAGGGGCAAAATATCGCGGTGAATTTGAAGAGCGTTTGAAAGCTGTTCTGAATGAAGTGACATCCTCTGATGGCGGGATCATCCTTTTTATTGACGAAATGCATACGCTTGTCGGCGCGGGAAAAGCAGATGGCGCGATGGATGCCTCAAACCTTCTCAAACCCGCCCTTGCACGTGGTGAATTGCACTGTGTGGGCGCAACCACCCTCGATGAATATCGCAAGCATGTTGAAAAAGATGCGGCACTCGCACGGCGTTTTCAGCCCGTATTCGTGAGCGAACCCACCGTTGAAGATACGATCTCGATTTTACGTGGCCTGAAAGAAAAATATGAACAGCATCACGGTGTACGCATCACTGATAGCGCGATTGTCGCCGCCGCTACGCTCTCGAACCGCTATATTACGGATCGTTTTCTCCCCGATAAGGCGATTGATCTGGTGGATGAAGCGGCCTCGCGCCTGAGGATGCAGGTGGATTCAAAACCTGAGGAGCTGGATGAACTGGATCGGCGCATCATTCAGCTTAAAATTGAGCAAGAAGCGCTTAAAAAAGAAACCGACACCGCCTCCAAAGATCGCCTTGCTAAACTCACGAAAGAACTGGCTGAGCTTGAAGAAACAGCGGGCGAACTCACCAGTCGCTGGAAAGCAGAAAAAGACAAACTCGGCAAAGCCGCTGATCTCAAAAAGAAGCTGGACGAATTGCGCATTGAACTGGCTCAAGCACAACGTCAGGGCGATTATCAACGCGCTGGAGAACTCACCTACGGCATTATTCCCGCTCTTGAAAAAGAGCTGGTTGATGTTGAAAGCAAAGCGCAAAAAGGGGCGCTCGTTGAAGAAGCGGTTACCCCTGATCACGTCGCGCATGTGGTTTCGCGCTGGACGGGTGTGCCTGTTGATAAAATGTTAGAGGGCGAAAAAGATAAGCTTCTCAAAATGGAGCTTGAGCTTGCGCGACGCGTGATCGGGCAAGCCGAGGCTATCTCAGCTGTTTCAACCGCCGTGCGCCGCGCCCGTGCGGGACTGCAAGACCCCAACCGTCCCATTGGCTCGTTTATGTTTTTGGGACCCACTGGGGTTGGTAAAACCGAACTCACCAAAGCGCTTGCATCGTTTTTATTTGATGATGATACCGCTATGGTGCGTCTTGATATGTCTGAATATATGGAAAAGCATTCGGTTGCCCGTTTGATTGGCGCGCCTCCTGGCTACGTCGGCTATGAAGAGGGGGGCGCGTTGACTGAAAGCGTGCGTCGTCGCCCCTATCAGGTGGTGCTGTTTGATGAGATTGAAAAGGCGCATCCTGATGTGTTCAACGTCTTGCTTCAGGTGCTTGATGATGGACGGCTCACCGATGGACAAGGGCGCACCGTTGATTTTCGCAATGTTCTGATCATCATGACCTCAAATCTGGGATCAGATTATCTTGTTAATCAGCTTGAGGGACAAGACACGGATCAGGTGAGGGATGACGTGATGAATGTGGTGCGTCATCACTTCCGCCCTGAATTTTTAAACCGTGTCGATGATATTATCCTCTTTCATCGCCTCAAGAAAAATCAGATGAGCGCAATTGTTGATATTCAGATGAAGCGCCTTTTAAAGCTGCTGGAAGATCGCAAAATAACGCTAGATGTTTCTGACGAGGCGCGGCAATGGCTTGCGGATAAAGGCTATGATCCCACCTATGGCGCCCGCCCCCTCAAGCGTGTGATTCAGAAATATGTGCAAGATCCACTTGCTGAAATGATTTTATCAGGCACGGTAAAAGACAGTGAAAATGTTGTAATTTCCACCGAATCTGGCGCGTTGAAAGTGGGCAATACGCTTTTGGGGCATGAAACAAAACCACTCAAAGTTGTGGTGAATTGATAATATATTTTGTCATTGCGAGGGAGCCGTCAGGCGCACGATGCAATCCGGAAAATAGGCAAATAGTGAGTAGCGAATAGCCAATATTGTTCTATTCGCTATTCGCTATGCATTATTCGCTCAAAACTGGATTGCCACGCCTCTTTTCAAAAGGCTCGCAATGACAGATAAGACTCATATATTTTTCATGTTATACCCCTCGTGAGTGAAGAGTTGGCGTTATCTTTTTATTAAGGTTGTTTTGATTCCAATTTGGTATGGGTACGCTTTTAGAACCAGACCAACGTCAGGAGCTTTTGAAACGCCACCGCACCG
>JBIKVP010000064.1:0-11643 GCA_044356745.1 Beijerinckiaceae bacterium
CGTTGATCCGGTTCTAAAAGCGTACCCATACCAAATTGGAATCAAAACAACCTTAATAAAAAGATAACGCCAACTCTTCACTCACGAGGGGTATATATTCAGAGGCAATATGAATAAAAATGTTGCTGTTAAGTGGCGACTGAGACACATTCACATCATAATCAGGAGATGAATCAATGGCCACTGTGAGCGCAGAACAACGACTTCAGGAATTGGGTATTGTTTTGCCGACACCGGCATCCCCGATTGCGAATTATGTGCCGTTTGTACGAACTGGCAACCTTCTCATTATTTCGGGGCAATTATGTCTTGGTGCAGATGGCAAAATCGCCGATATCCATCAAGGTAAGCTTGGTGGAGAAATTACCTCTCAAGCGGGTGCAGAAGCAGCGCGTTTATGCGCTATCAACTTGCTTGCACAATGCAAGTCGGCTTTGGGCAGTCTTGATAAAATTGTTCGCTGTGTCCGCTTAGGCGGCTTTATCAATGCGATGCCTGACTTTGCCGCACTGCCTCCCGTTATGAACGGAGCATCCGATTTGATGGTCGCTGTTCTTGGCGACAAAGGACGTCATGCACGCACAACCGTCGGCGTTGCGGAATTACCCCTTGATGCATGTGTTGAAGTTGAAGGCATGTTTGAAGTAGCCTGATTATGGCGCAAACGGGAAATGTATCGCCACAACGAAACTGGCTCACACAGCGCCCTATCGCTCATCGTGGACTTCATAATGCCTCAAAAGGCATCATTGAAAACAGCAAAAGTGCCTTCCTTGCAGCCATAAAGGCGGGTTACGCCATTGAGTGTGATGTGCGACTCACAAAAGATGGTGAGGCAGTTGTTTTTCACGATAAACGCCTTGAGCACCTGACTAATCACACCGGTTTAATCAGTGACTTTTTATTGTCAGAATTGCAGCACGTTGATCTTAAAGGCACGCATGACACACTGATAAGCTTAATTGATCTTTTAGGCATGACTCAAGATCAAATCCCTTTATTTATTGAACTTAAAAGTGACTTTGATCACAATGTGTCGTTGTGTGAAGCAGTGGCAAAAGCACTTCATGACCATGATGCTCGAATTGCCATGATGTCATTTGACCCAGAAATGATGCAATGGTTTCGCGATCATAACATAAAGCGCCCGCTTGGCATTGTTACACAAACAAAGCCTTATCATGATGATAATACAACGCTCTCAGCCACACAGCATCATGCAATCACAACACATCGTTACATCAACGCATTACAGCCTGATTTTATGGCATGGTGTGTCGATGATCTCACAAGCGTAACATTTCAAGCCCTACAAGCTTCATATTCATGCCCCGCACTCACATGGACAGTGCGTTCGCTCAGTCAGGCGCAACATGCCTTCGCTATTGCAGATCAAATTATTTTTGAAGGCTTTACACCTTAAAATCAGCGCGCAAAGCTACGAAATAACATATCCGGTGATGAGGTGTTATGACGCGAATAATGATGACGGCCAGCCCACAAATCCGTTGCCTGAACAGGCTTGCCATCCATAGCAAATGACATGAGCGGCTCTTCACGCCAACCCGTTACTTTTTGTCCTGATTGAGGCGGTTCACGCAGCGCAACCTGCGCCACATCATTGTTGAAGGATGTGATATACATGGAGCGCAGCGCCGCGAACGGTTGCCCTATTTTTGCAACTCCTTGATCCATTTTTGCATCTAAAATCAAACGATTATCATCGAGTATTGAGAGTGCAAGTGAGCCTGTCGTGCCATCTTTAAAGCTCAATCGGAATGTTTTTGTTGCAGGAATAAATTCAATCTCTTTGATATTGACAACTGGACGACCCACTTGCTCAACAGGGCCAAATAAAAACGATGAGCCATAAGCTGTTGCCCGCATGTGCGGCGGTGGTAGTGGACGTGCACGCCAATAGCCATCGGGAGGATAGAACACGAGAACCTCATCGGCCTTGTCTTTGTTGAGCACCCAAAGTTGAACCATGTGCAACCCCTTCTCAACGCGGTTCCCCACTTTCACTGTCGTGTCGGCTGGACGCCAGAATGAAGGAAATGTGTAGCCCACAAGCCACATCTCAATGCTATCATAAAAAGTGATTTTGCGTGGCTCAGCCGCAAAGACAGGATCGCCCGTCATGTCACAATTTGCCCAATCAGCATCCCAATTATCGCGGATCAAGCCATTAATGTAAGCAGGGTGAGCCGCTTCGATCTTAAATTGTCGCACATGAGGTGATGTAAGCGTCAAACTCACATTATCCTTTTCGGCACATAAAACAGGTTCAGATAAATTACGCACCTCGACTGCAAGTGGCTCAGCAGAAATGGCCTTACCGTAAAGCAAAAAAGACACAAGCAATAAACATATAAACATATGTGCATATGTTGATGTGCGGGGGAGATATACACTGTTTTCATTCATGTTAGGTTTATCCACGTTGAAGTCCTTCAAGCCATACCAACTCTTGTGGTGGTGTAAATTCTTCTGGAATAGCACATAAACGCGTTTTGACACACAGCGCCCCAATACGTGGCGATGCTGTCCACACCACGAGGGGAAACGCGACCCAATACCCTAAAAGAAGAGGCAACGCCCACAAAAGCACCATTGGCGCTAAGATAAAAAGAGCAATTGATACCGTAACGCCAAAGATAAATGCGAGCCCCGTCTGACGGATCGCAAGTCCCCATGGCACACCATGCGCATCGCGTAATTGGCCATTCCAAACGATTGAACGTCCAAAGAGCAAACCAATCATAAAAAGTGTGACGCGAAACGTGGTGAGAGCCCCAATCAGGAATGAGAAAACAATCTCACTGACCATACTGCTGATAAAAATTTCAAAGCCACCATAACGTTTTACACCGCCACGTGAGAAGAGAATATCAATAAAACCTGCCAGCTTTGGTGTAAGCGACATGATGAGAAATATGCCGTACAAAATCACTGCATCTTGCGCAGGAAATGCTGAGAGCGGCTCGCCATCCATGATTTTAAACGGCAATAATGCGATCACAACCGTCCATGCTGGAACGCCAATAAACATCAATATTGCCCACATCAGTTGAAAGCGGCTGACAAAGGTCAACTTCGGCAAACGCATCAATTTGAGATACTGAAGATTACCCTGACACCAGCGCACATCACGGCGTGTAAACTCAAGAAGTGTCGGTGGATTTTCTTCATAGCTGCCAATTTCTTCTGGGAGAACACGCACTTCAAAACCTGCACCGCGCATCATCGCTGCTTCAATCTGGTCATGTGACAACACATGTCCACTCAAAACGCCCTCTCCGCGTACAAGCGGCAGATCGCAAAATTCACGAAACGGTTTAATCCGCACAAGCGCGTTATGCCCCCAATATGGCCCACAATCGCCCTGCCACCACGCGCTGCCCATCGTGTAGGGGCGCATCCCATGCCTCATCCCAAACTGGAAAAAACGCGCAAAAGCACTCGTCGATGGCATTCCCACAACAAGACTTTGTAAAATACCCAAGCGTGGATACGCTTGCATAATACGCGTGAGACGCACGATTGATGCACCCGTCATCAGACTATCCGCATCAAGCGGAAGCATCATTTCGTAATCATCGCCCCACCGTATACAAAAATCACGGACATTGCCCGCTTTATAACCTTCATTATCGGCACGTCTGCGATAGGTGACCTGACTTGGATCATCAAGCATCTCTTGCCAGCGCTTAAACAGTCCATCTTCAGTTGAGGCAATAATCGGATCATTAGTATCGCTCAACACAAAATAATCATATTGATGCCCAAAGCCCGTACCATCAAGGCTATGCTTGATGATCCGCAAACGCTCAAATGCCCGTGCGGGATTTTCATTGCGAAGCGTCATAAGAATAGCCGTGCGCACGCGAATTGGCTCAATCACATCCCCCGCTTTGGCAAAGGGCGCAACAACACGAAGCGGATCGCGTGAAAATTTTAAAATGATCAAGCCGATTAAAGCATTCCAGACGCCAAGCACGGTCCACGGCAAAGCCAGCGCAAAGCAGACCATCAACCCGATATCCGCCCATGACCAACCCGATACAGAGAGTATTTGAGCTAATGCACCCATGAGCGCAGCATAAGTAGCAATGTTGAGCACACTAAAGGTTATACGGCGCCAACGCAGCGCGCCTCGGCTTTGCGTTCCGGTGGGGGTTAAAACACTGTGAAATGATAGCCCCTCAGATTGTGACACACCTTAACTCCTTTGTGACAACTTATGGTGTAGTTTAGTGCATATTTATGTTTTACTTACGCCTTTATGAGTGCTCATGTCATCTGCTGATCCCCAAATATCCAGAATGATTGCAAAGGCTTTGTGGATTACAGGGCTAAGACAAGCGGAGTTGCGTGAAGCTCCCCTACCCGCATCTATGCCTGACCCTGTTCTTATTCGGACATTGTGGAGTGGGATTAGTCGTGGCACTGAGCGTCTCGTATTTGATGGCAGCGTTCCTGCCAGTGAATATGACAGTATGCGCGCACCATGGCAGGAAGGCGAGTTTCCTTTCCCTGTCAAATATGGCTATAGTGCGGTGGGCGAGGTTGAAAGCGGCTCATGGAACCTTGTCGGCAGAACCGTTTTCGCCCTTTATCCTCATCAAAATCGCTTTGTGTTATCGGCTGATGATGTCATCCCTATTCCCAACCATATTCCACCGCGCCGTGCGGTTCTCACACCAAGCATGGAAACCGCGCTTAACGCTGTGTGGGATGCAGGATCGGTTGTTGGCAATCGCATCGCGATTGTCGGTGCAGGCATCATTGGATTTTTAATCGCGCATTTGCTCAATGGGATTCCTGGATGCGATGTAACATTGGTCGATATTGATCCCGAGCGTCGCATTATCGCTGAAAAAATGGGTTTAACGCTTAAATCAGCCGATCAGCTCGATCAAACCATGGATCTTGTGTTTCATGCGAGTGCAACGTCACAAGGCTTACAGGTTGCGCTTGAACTCGCCGGTTTCGAAAGCACTGTGATTGAAGTCAGTTGGTATGGCGATTATCAAACATCGATTAATCTTGGCGGTGCGTTCCACAGTCGTCGTTTAAAACTTATTTCCTCTCAAGTGGCCCATGTTTCACCAAGTCAACGCGCCCGTTGGGATCGCGGAAGACGCATTCGAAAAGCACTCTCGCTCTTAACGGATGAGCGTCTTGATCATCTCCTTACAACCGAAATTGCATTTGACGATCTTCCCCGAGCTCTTCCCTCTGTCTTTGCACCACTTGCACGCGGCCTTGCACCTGTTGTGCGCTACGAGTAGAATAGTGCCCACTTTCATAGCGATATTTGGTTTTTTTTACAAAATAGGTTTGCCTAAACGCTGCATAGCTTCGATGATGACGGCATATGGCAATACAAGTGAGAGAGGCGTTCGGGGTATTTCTAGAGCGCCATACAACTTATACCAATCAGCTGCCTTTTGGTCCTTAGCATCAATCAATAATAATGATCCTCCAACTTGAGATGAAACTTGAATGCAACGACGCGCCGCTGACACTAAAAGCTCACCACCTAAGCCTTGACCTTGATACGCTTTATTGACTGCTAATCTTGCAAGACGAAAACCTCCTATGGGATGCTTGCCGCTCCCAAGAGGCCGCGCTTGTTCAGGTGCATGATAAAACTCAACATGAGCGGGACTAAGTGTATAAAATCCCAAAACAGTCGTACGGTCTTTCTCATCAATCGCAACATATGTTTTAGCAGCACCACTTTCATGGGCTTGACGCGAGTATTTTACGAGAAAATCGTTTAAAATCAACTGGCCGCAATCGAACCCACGGCGATTGTGTGTGCGAGAGACTGGCTCCTCATGCCAAATAGGAATATTCATGAGCGGTCGCTGAGCGCTTTTGCCGCTGCAAGTAATTTCTTATTAGGTTGCGGTGGGTTATCCAAGAGGTCTAGGATAAAACGCGTTTGCTCTTCATCAAAATGCACACAATCTGCTTTTGCAAGCACATCATCAGCTCCACGCAAGGCGTTACGTAAAATAAAATCTTTAAGACTCGTCTGCTCCACTGCAGCTGCACGCATTAAACGCGCTTTCATGGCGGGTGGTATTTGCATAGGAAAGCGTGTCGTATTTTCTACAGCATTTCTAGGCATAAACTTCATCCTCTTGACGAATACATATTATTCACCAGATACTCAATTTGTCAACGTATGTTCAATGAAGGTATATTGGAGTGACTTTATAAATCATTCTAAAAACATGTAAATATCTGCAAATGGTTGTTAATTTAAGGAGCTCTCCCTATACTTTCCGCACTATTCTCGCCGTCTTTGTCTAATGGGTTTAAAGGATCATCCATGTACGCTGTTGAAGTTCGTGATCGGATTATGATCGCCCATAGTCTGCCACATCCTGTTTTTGGCCCTGCACAAGGGGTTCATGGAGCGACCTTTGTCGTTGATGTGGCCTTTTTTCGGGAGACTTTATCACAGCAAAATATCGTCGTTGATATTGGTATGGCGCTTGATGTGCTTAAAAAAGTGCTCACCCCCCTCGCCTATCAAAACCTTGATGCACTGCCACAATTTCAGGCTCAACTGACAACGACCGAATTTTTATCACGCTATATTTTTGATGCGTTCATGATCGCTATTCAAAACGGTGAGCTTGGAGATGATGGGCGAGAGCTTGCAAAAATACGCGTCACGCTTCATGAAACAGATCTTGCGCGAGCATGGTTTGAAGGCACTGTTAAAAAATGAGTCAACAGCCGCTTGCGTTTCTTATTCCAGGGGACATCACCCGCCCGACAGGAGGTTATGCGTATGATCGTGAAGTGTTGTCACAATTAACTGCACATGGTTATGCGCCTCATCATGTGGCTTTGCCAGCCAGCTTTCCGTTTCCCACTTTAGACAGTATTATTACAACTCTTAAACTCATCAGTGACTTACCGAGTGATATGCCGCTTCTCATAGATGGCCTGGCTTTTGGTGCTTTTGATAACGCTTTGCTTAGCCAACTTGCGCCCCGCCCCCTTATTGCGCTTGTGCATCATCCACTTGGCCTTGAAACAGGTTTGAGCGTTGAGCAATCGAAAGCCCTTATCATCTCAGAGCGCCATGCCCTTACCTATGCGGATCATATTGTTGTGACGGGCCAAGCAACCGCTACAATCTTACGCTCTGACTTTGGTGTGTCGGATAAACCCATCACTGTTGCTGAACCAGGGGTGACGCCCGTAACGCTCAGCCCTTATCGTACACCGCCGCAACAACTTCTCAGTGTCGGCTCGATCATTCCGCGTAAGGGTTATGACGTGCTTGTTCGGGCGTTGTCCGCCTTGTCACATCTGAAATGGCAACTGACAATCGTTGGTGCGATTGATTTAGCAACAGACACATATGAGAACCTGAAAAAATTGATTGAAGAGCATCATTTAGAAGAACGCATCACATTTACAGGGGCACTTGAAGCCCATGTGCTCGAAAACATATATCAATATGCAGATATCTTTATATGTGCCTCTCATTTTGAAGGATATGGCATGGTGATCACTGAAGCGCTTGCGCATGGATTACCCGTCATCGCAACGCCAACAGGTGTCGGTACTGATCCTCGTTTTCAGCAGGAAATCGTGACTGTGCCTTCAAATGATGCAAGCGCGCTACAAATAGCGATTGAAAAAATGCTCAAGAATGAACCATTCCGTCTCATGATGCGCCGTCAGATTGAGACAATTGCCACACAGCTCACAACATGGAATGATACCGCACGACACATCGCCCATGCCGTGACAACGACCCTAAAAGGACGAGTGATATGAGTGGCTTTAGTCCAACGTGGCTTGCATTGCGCGAACCTGCAGATCACGCCGCGCGCAACAAAGACATATTAGGTAAAGTTGCCCGTTTTTTTCGTGAATACTCAAGCCTTAACATCCTCGATATGGGATGCGGCAGTGGCTCAAATCTGCGTGGTCTTGCTCTCTCTCTCTCAGCCACAAAACAGCGCTGGACGCTGGTCGATTATGATCCACAATTGCTTGATGAGGCACGCTTGCAATGCATGTTATGGGCGGATGTATCAGAGCACGAAGGTGATACGCTAATCCTGACTAAAGCCAATAAAACACTTCATGTGAAGCTTGTTGAAGCGGATTTAACCCAAGGGATTGCGCCGTTATTGAATGAAGCAAAAGCGCAAGATAAGCCATTTGATCTTGTGACGGCAGCGGCTTTGTTTGATCTTATTTCAAAAGCATGGATTGCTGACTTTGCCGCAACACTCAAAACACATGGCATACCGTTTTACACTGTATTGACGTATAACGGACATGAGACATGGCAGCCTTACCATCACCTTGATGAAACAGTTCTCGCCTTGTTTCAAGAATGCATGAGCCAAGATAAGGGGTTTGGGTTAGCGACAGGACAACATGCGACGCAAATTTTAGCGCAGGAATTTAAAAAAGCAGGCTATGACATTTATCAAGGACAAAGTCCTTGGCATCTTGATGATGAAGATTATCATGAGCTGATTAAAACACTACGCTTAGGTATTGCTCAGGCGTGCACAGCTCAGATTACGTCTCAATATTCAGTAGCAACATCTTTAAAACGTTCGCATATTCAGGATTGGCAAGAGCATGCTGCCACATCGGCTGTCATTGGACATACTGATTTTTGGACAGTGCATCCTGAATGAGGATGACACGTAGATGGTTATTCGCCCTTACTCTTGACCATGCGTTATTCAAACACTTCCCACAGTTTTAAGGCGTGCGCGTGTGTAGATTTCTGTTTGCGACATCACAGGCGTTTCACGACGGAAACGTTCAACGATTGAGCGTACAAACGGGCGTGCATGGGCAGAGGTAACAAGCACGGGCATTTCGCCCATACGCGCTGCATCTTCAAAACGTTCACGCACGGTTTGAACAAATTCGGTGAGTTTTGATGGCTGCATCGCGAGATGGCGATCATCACCAGTTCCAATAATGGATTCAGCAAAGGCGCTTTCCCATGTGGGCGAAAGCACGATAATCGGGAGCGTACCATCATTGGCCTGATATTGTGAGCAAATTTGTCGCCCCATACGACCACGGACATGCTCTGTAATCTCACGCGGACTTTTAATGACACCCACAACATCAGAGATGCCCTCAATAATTGTTCCCAGATCACGAATGGAAACTCGCTCACCTAAAAGCATCTGAAGAACACGCTGAATGCCCGTCGTTGAAATTTGAGATGGCACAATTTCTTTAACCAGCTCAGCATGATCCTTGCTTAACTCTTTGAGCAATTTCTGCACTTCAATGTGGGAGAGCAGCTCAGCCATATGGCTTTTGAGCAGTTCAGTCAGGTGCGTTGAGATGACTGTGCCCGCATCGACGACTGTATAACCGCGTAGCTGTGCTTCATCACGCAATGAACCATCAACCCACGTTGCTGGAATGCCAAAGGTTGGCTCTATTGTGTGTTGCCCAGGCAGTTGAACTTGTCCGCCCAGCGGATCCATCGCCATAAATTGCCCCGGAAACACCTGTCCGCGCCCTGCTTCAATTTCCTTGATCTTGATAATGTAGGTATTTGCATCAAGCTGAATGTTATCTTGAATGCGCACAGAAGGCACGACAAAGCCCATATCACTTGCGAATTGACGGCGCAGTGCCTTGATCTGCTCGGTGAGTTTATCCTCTCCTTGCCCCGGACCATTAACAAGCGGCAAGAGTGCATAGCCAATTTCAAGTTTGATATCATCCATCTTGAGCATGTCAGATACAGGGTCTTCTTTTGCTGCTTGAGCTTCAAGTGACTCTGGCGTGGCTGCTTTTGTCATCCCATCCTGTTCATCGTCACGCACAATCAAACTGAATTTATAAGCGAGATACCCCGCACCCATCGCAAGCCCCAAAAATGGCAACATCGGAATACCCGGCAGCAAGGCAATTGCCCCCATGACACCAGCAGACATTCCCATCGCTTTGGGATAAAGGGAGAGCTGACGACCAAAGGCTTTTTCCGCTGAGCCTCTGACACCCGCTTTCGAGACAAGCAAACCCGCCGCTGTAGAGACAATCAACGCTGGAATTTGGCTGACCAACCCATCACCCACCGTGAGCATGGTATAAGAACGTGCGGCATCGCCAAAACTCATATTCATTTGCGCAACGCCGATAATGATGCCGCCAATGATATTGATAAAGGTGATCAAAAGACCAGCAATCGCATCACCGCGCACGAATTTAGATGCACCATCCATCGCCCCGAAAAAAGACGACTCATCTTCTAAATCACGCCGACGTGCCCGAGCCTGATCTTCGTTGATGAGACCTGACGATAAATCGGCATCAATCGCCATTTGTTTACCGGGCATAGCATCCAAATTGAAACGCGCCGCAACCTCCGCGATACGTCCTGAACCCTTCGTGATGACAATAAAATTCACCATAATCAATATCGTAAAAACAATCACCCCAATCAGGAAATTTCCCGCCATCACAAAGCCCGCGAATGCTTCAATCACATGACCCGCAGCAGCAGGCCCCTCATGGCCATGCGCTAGGATCAAACGTGTTGAAGCGAGATTCAGCGCAAGTCTGAGCATCGTCGCAATCAGCAGAACTGTGGGAAAAATCGAAAATTCAAGCGGCTTTTCAATAAAAAGCGCTGTCATCATGATCAAAACAGAGAGAATAATCGAAAATGCGAGCAGAAGATCAAGCAAGATTGGCGGTAGTGGAAAAATCAGCACCACCATAATGCCCATCACGCCAATCGCGAGAAGCAGATCAGTGCGTTTGGCAAGAGAAGATAGTCCACTCAAATCAAGTGTCGGTATACCGCTTGTGACAGTGGTGGTGATAACACGCTGTTCAGTAACGGTCGGAGTTGCCATGACGTTTTATAATTTTTCGCACGAGTGATTCAACTCGGCAAAATATGCCGCATTTATAGTCAATGAAGGGTTAATTTATGAGACATTAAGGCTCCCAAATGAATGACTGTCATCATCCTCATGCTCGACACATCAATTTTATAGGGAAAACGCTAAGTTTGCATGATTTATTGAGATGTCCAGAGTGACGTGAAGCCATGCACAACTGAGTAACATCTGCAACGCAATATCGCTTTAAAAACAGGGATAAGCAGATTAACTCCCGTTTCTAGCAAAGGGATTAAACGCCCCACATGATGATTGAAGTTTTAAGTCTAACAATTTTAAACTGACCCAAAAGCAAAATTATTTCAGCGCTGACAAAGACTTCCCGTTATGACAGGATCGGCAAGCACACCTTCAATAAGCACAGATAAACGTCGTTGATCTTGTGCAGAAACAGCTTGATGCATATGCGTTTGATGATTGCTCGCAAATTGTCCAAGTGCAAATATAATCAAGCACGTAACGACAAAAGCTGATTTTACGCCAACATTTAGCCACCATGACCAACTAACACGTGACAGGCGCCTCATCAGCAGATGAGAAAGTGATTTTTGATATCTCAATCCGTGTTTTATCTCGTGTTTCATAGCCGCCTCGTGATTTATGGCGATATACCCCTCACATTTGAAGAGTTGGTGTCTGAAGTATTTTGAAGTTATCGGATAGGCGGTCAACCCATAATCGTGCTTTTTGCGGAAAAGTGGTA
>JBIKVP010000128.1:0-3236 GCA_044356745.1 Beijerinckiaceae bacterium
AAGCACGATTATGGGTTGACCGCCTATCCGATAACTTCAAAATACTTCAGACACCAACTCTTCAAATGTGAGGGGTATATTCAAAAAATGAATTAAAAATTCAATTTATATAAACAAATTTATTGACCCTCTTTGCTTAATCATCGCCGATCATAAATACATCGAAGGCGCGCCAAAAAGCTTCGCGCAAAGCATCATTTTCACTTAAAATGACATGTTCAGATCCGGCTAGCGTGACAAGATGTCCGGCGGGAAGAAAGCGAGCAAACCGCTCCGTTGCATGTGTGGAGACAACCTTATCATTTCCCGCTGCAATGATGAGCGTTGGCACACGTATTTTTTGTGCAAAGCGGGGGTCTTCAAATGCTTTAGCCAGCCGTAGCGAGGCAGCAAGCCATGCAAATGTAGGATCACCAACGCCGAGAAAAGGGTATTGTGTAAGAATGTCACCATTACGCACATACCGATCACGGTTTGAGGTTAGGTCATTTCCTTCAAAAGGTTTGCTGAAATTTGCAGTCGCGCCTCCCCCGGGAATGTAAGAGCGCCCCATTCCGATGTGAGCAAGAATTTTGACAACTTGTTGTTTCCATGGCTGATTTTCAATCGCTTGAATGGCAATATTAGGTGTTATAAGCATCATGCGCGAAAATGGGAAATCGCTTTTACCTGCGTCATCATGGCACATGCGATGCGCCATATTAAGCATCACCGCTGCACCAGTTGAATGCGCCAGCACACCGTAAGGTTTAGGACATTTTGCAACAACGTGCTCAAAAACGGCGCATACATCGTCTTCGTATGCGCGAAAATCGGTGACATGGCATTTACGCGCATCAGCAAGCAGACGCTGTGATCCGCCCTGCCCGCGAAAATCAAACGCCACAACATGAAATCCTTGACGACGTAAATGCGTTATCGTCTCAAAATAAAATTCAATACATTGTGCCCTACCTTGGACGATACAGATTGTTCCGCGTCGCTTACGTCCTGTCGCTGCCCATCGCGCCGCACGAAGTTGAATACCATCACGCGTTAGCACATGACCAACCCACGCTTTTGAGGGTATTGGATTTGTCGGCGTTGAAAAAAGTTCATTCATCCGAAAACCTGTGCTATAATGTAGCGCTTTTTAAAAGAGGAAAGTGCACTGCGATTCACGTATACTTGCCCTTTTGTAGCCTAAATGTTGCTTATAATCATACCTGCTTAACCCGATCTTGCGAAAAAGGCTAAGCACACCCATATTGGGAATCGTAAAGAATAATCTCGCATCGGTGAGATTATGTGAAGGGTTGCCTTCATGCTTTGCGATGACACTTACAGGAGAAACATTCATGACGTTGGCAACTGTTCCAGTCTTGTCACATGAAGGCGGTTTGTCCCGTTATATCAATGAAATACGACGCTTTCCTGTTTTAACATTGCAGGAAGAGCAATCTCTTGCTCAACTCTGGCGTAAAAAGGCTGACGTGAGAGCCGCTCACAAACTGGTGACATCACATTTGCGTCTTGTCGTAAAAATCGCGATGGGATATCGCGGTTATGGTCTTCCGGTGGCGGAAATTGTTTCAGAAGGCAATGTAGGCTTGATGCAGGCTGTTAAAAAGTTTGAGCCGGAAAAAGGGTTTCGCCTTTCTACTTATGCGATGTGGTGGATTAAAGCGTCCATCCAAGAATACATTTTGCGCTCGTGGTCACTTGTGAAAATTGGTACGACAGCCGCTCAGAAAAAATTATTTTTTGGGCTTCGTAAAGCCAAGAGCAAAATATCTGCGCTTGAAGAAGGCGATATGAATTTTGAGCAGGTCGAATCACTTGCAACAAAATTTGGCGTAACTAATCAAGAGGTCATCGATATGAATCGCCGTTTAAGCGGTGATATGTCCTTGAATACGCCTTACGGTGAAGAATCAGAGAGTCAGTGGCAAGATACGCTTGAAGATCAAGGCGCGAATCAGGAAACGCTTCTTATTGAGCACGAAGAACAATCAGATCGTATGGTTGCACTTCGTCGTGGACTTGAGGTGCTCAATCCACGGGAGCGACGCGTCTTTGAAGCTCGCCGCTTAATGGATGATCCGATGACACTTGAAACTTTGGCTGAAGAGTTCAACGTCTCACGTGAGCGCATCCGTCAAATTGAGACGCGTGCTTTTGAAAAGGTTCAAGAGGCAGTTAAAAGTCATATTGAAGCGTCACACACGCCACTTCTTATGCGTCCTGAGAAACGACCTGCTCTCACTTATCAAAGATAATCTACGCCAGTTAGATAGAGTCCGTGCGCAGGAGCCATACCTGGGCACTGTGTGCGGTCACACGCCTCCAGTGCCATTTTAAGGTTAGTTCGCGTCCAGCGCCCAGCTCCCACCTGCACAAGGCCCCCTGTAATAGAACGCACCTGATGATGCAGAAAGGAGCGCGCATGCGCCGTAATGTGTATCTCATCACCGACATTCTCGACCATTAAATGATCTAGCGTTTTTACGGGACTTTTTGCCTGACAATGAGAAGCGCGAAACGTTGTAAAATCATGTTGTCCGATAAGAACAGAACACACATCTTTCATTGCACTGACATCAATCAATCGCGGAATGTGCCACACACGCATCGCAAGGAGGGGCGATGGTGCACGACGATTTAAAATACGATAACGATAATAACGTCTTATTGCTGAATGGCGCGCATCAAATGTGTTCGCAACCTCATCCACCTGCAACACGCTGATCTGCACTGGGCGGTGTTTTTTACGTAAATAATTATTGGTTGCATCGCGCACCGTTTCGGGAGGGAATGTCTTTTCTAGATCAACATGCGCCACCTGATTAAGCGCATGAACACCTGAATCCGTGCGTCCTGCACAACTTAAACGCACACAATGACCCGCGAAACGAGCGATGGCCTCTTCCAACGTTTGCTGCACAGAAGGGCCATTGTCCTGCCACTGCCAGCCGCAAAATGGCGTGCCATCATATTCAATAATCAGTTTATAGCGTGGCATGATGATAAGGATGACGTAGGATGCAAAAATGGCGCGTAAGGAAGCAATATGCAAATATCAAATAAAATCTCGAATGACTACATCTCCATTTAAAACCCACTTTTTTACGTATACCCCTCGTGAGTGAAGAGTTGGCGTTATCTTTTTATTAAGGTTGTTTTGATTCCAATTTGGTATGGGTACGCTTTTAGAACCGGATCAACGGCAGGAGCTTTTGAAACGCCACCGCACCGAG
>JBIKVP010000129.1:0-3213 GCA_044356745.1 Beijerinckiaceae bacterium
GAAGGCCATCCTTGGCTTCCTGAATACCACTTTTCCGCAAAAAGCACGATTATGGGTTGACCGCCTATCCGATAACTTCAAAATACTTCAGACACCAACTCTTCAAATGTGAGGGGTATATTATTTTGGCTGATATATGGCGAAAGCGGTCGTTTATGAGAACCGAAGCGGAGTGTATTTAACGTACAGGAGCATCGGATCGCGGAAAAATGCCGTTTTGCAGACCATAACAGTCAAAATCACCAATAAGTTTCATAAGCGATAGCGGATTTGATCTGTCCAATAACGCTCTAATTTCATGAGCGCCGAATTGAGGTTTTTAAATTCATCAATGGCAATACCACCAATTTGCTCAACGGTTTTCACGTGCTTTTCATAGAGCCCTTTCACAGTGGCGTGCACATCTTCACCCTGTTGCGTCAGGCTAATGCGCACTGAGCGCCGATCAACACGTGAGCGCGCATGATGCAGATAGCCCATCTCGACAAGCTTTTTAACGTTATATGACACGTTCGAACCAAGATAGTAGCCGCGTGTCCGCAACTCACTGGCTGTCAGTTCTTTATCGCCAATGTTGTAAAGCAGTAGCGCTTGCACACTGTTTACATCATCGCGTCCTTGCCGCTCGAACTCATCTTTGATCACATCAAGCAAACGTCGATGCAAACGCTCAACAAGTGTCAAGGCTTCAAGGTAATGGGGTTTTACTTCAGGATCGCCTGCGGACACTGGCTGTGCATCAAGCGCTTTTATCGCAGTTTTCATCGGTTGTGGCCTCACTGTTCTCGTGTGTCGCTGATTTTCTCTGGCAATAGAAGCATGTCAGGATCAGCATTCTAAGAACCAATTTAGCCGCAATCACTAAAAATCAGTTTAAAGTATTCAATAAACAAATCCTTACTTATGATATTATGCTTTATTGAAAGTAAATGTTTATTCTGATGCTTATATTAATAATTTTATACTTTTGATAAAGGAATTTTTAACTTAAAATTCTTGATGCGAGGCAAGCCAAGAGAACAAAATATAAAACGCAACCATTGCCATAAACGCCCCCATTGCACTTGGATTTAAAACAACAATCCGTGGGAAAAACACGGTGAGTGTTACATGGCTCATCACTGCAAGAAGCCAAAGCACACCGCCCCATGTACTCAAGAGCCACAGCCCGACAGCGGCAACAAGATCAAGGACAGCGAAGTAAACCACCGTCGCCTGAAATGTGAGTGCACGCCCCTCAATCGAGCCATTTAATCCAACGATTGTCATCCATGACAGAATGCCTTTGGCAAGCCACACACACGCCGTAATGCGTAAAAACCACACCAGAACCCTGCCCCACGGCAACGTTGCCCAAAATGAGGATGTGCGCGTATAGCTTTCTGGATCATTGATTTGCTCAAGCGTCATTTCTGGAACAGAGGCCGGCTTTTCGCCACTTTGAGAAAAACCAAAACGACCTAAAATTGAAGAAAGCGGTGACATGATTATATCCTCAAATTAGAAGCGTTACGCTCACTATCACACGCTTAAACAGACATCACATCAAAAAAGTCTGTAATACGATTTTCATATTCTAACGTTTTCAACGTATAGCGCCAACGGGGGGTATGATCTTTATCCACCACCACCGCACGCACCCCTTCATGAAAATCGGGTTCTTGTCCCATACGCGAAGCAAGGCGATAATCCATCATCAACACGTCATCAAGGCTCAAGTGACGTGCACGCCTGACCTGCTCCAGTGCGACAACAAGGGATAGTGGACAACGGGTGCGCATGTGCGCAGCCGTTTGCGTTGCCCATTGGTTTGCCTGTGTGGACGTCGTTGCATAATGATCAAGTTGATCGAGAATATCGCTCACATAAGGTGCGGCAAAACAGTGATTGATCGTATTAAGATGTGCCGTAACGGGTGCATTATCATGATGAAAATGATTGACGGCTAAAGCAGCGAGCATCGTTTCGATCGGCTCACCAGCGCACAGGCGCTCACGCAAAGTTGCGATGGCTTCCGAGGTTGTTTTATGCGTTACAAGGTTGAGCATGCACGCATCATGAATTTTAAGCCGCTCACCTGTCAGAGCCAGCCACTCTCCAAGTGCGCCCAGAAGACGTGCTAGAAGATGGCTCATACCCACATCAGGAAAAAAACCAATGCCTGTTTCCGGCATCGCAAAAAGAAATTTTTCGCTCGCAACGCGGTAGCGCCCATGCAGACTTAAACCCGCCCCGCCACCCATCACAATGCCATCAAGCAAAGTAATATAAGGTTTGGTATAGTGATAAATGCGGCTATTGAGCTGATATTCTTCACGCCAAAAGGTTAAAGCCTGTTCAAAGCGCCCACTTAAGACATTTTCGCGCATCGCGCGAATATCCCCGCCCGCACAAAATGCTTTACCCCCTGCGCCTTCTATCATGACGCACGCGACACGGGGATCATCCTCCCACATGTCAAGCGCAATGCGTATGCGCCTTATCATATTCAAATTCAAAGCATTGAGTGCTTGAGGGCGATTAAGCGTGATCACACCCGCCTGTCCGATGATACGGCAAAGAACATCAGACGCACGAGAGTCATTCATACGCTAACCTCGCCCTGCCAAAAACGCCTCATGAGCCTTGATCAAATTGCCTGAGAGTGCATGAGCAAAAGATATGTTTAATCTTTCATCTCAGCGATAATATTACTACGTATTGCATCCGCCATAAATTTTGTATCAATGTGATGTTGTAAATTTATAGCAGTGCCTCCAGCCCCAGCATCTTCAGGGGAGATATCTTCTTGACGTTGATCTAAATCACGCAACATGTTTAATATACCATTCAATTCTTCATAGTCTTCTTTCGAATCTGAATCTTGGGCAAAAGTAGAACCAACATTTACAGCACGCTGAACGCGATTCCAGTTTTCCAAACCTTCAATACGCACCATTCCGTCACTATCAACACTTAATGTAAGATCTGGCTCCGTGCCAATACCAGAACCGTTTCGAGCTGCGTATTCATGTGCCATATTAAACTCATTAACGGCATTAACAACTGCAGAGTTTGCATCATCGCGCAATTCAACATATTTATTAAAAGTATACCCCTCACATTTGAAGAGTTGGTGTCTGAAGTATTTTGAAGTTATCGGATAGGCGGTCAACCCATAATCGTGCTTTTTGCGGAAAAGTGGTATTCAGGAAGCCAAGGATGGCCTTCACG
>JBIKVP010000015.1:0-35662 GCA_044356745.1 Beijerinckiaceae bacterium
TTCGTGAAGGCCATCCTTGGCTTCCTGAATACCACTTTTCCGCAAAAAGCACGATTATGGGTTGACCGCCTATCCGATAACTTCAAAATACTTCAGACACCAACTCTTCAAATGTGAGGGGTATAATCGTAACGGCTAACATTAAAAATCTGGCTTCGTACCAATGACCTAAAAAGCTTGGTGAGCTCGCTGGGATTCGAACCCAGGACCTACTGATTAAAAGTCAGTTGCTCTACCGACTGAGCTACAAGCTCTCACCTTAAAACATGCATACAAAGACAACACCTTAAATCAAGGGTTCTTTATACCGTGCTGAGTTTGAATAAGAGGAATGTCCCCTCAGGTCAAGCGCTTATGTTGCGTTCTGGCGTTTTCTGATCAACCAATGAATATACTCACTGACATAACGCAGATTATATGACCAATTCAACGCTAACAGGCACATGGTCTGAGGGCTTTTCAAGTCCGCGATACTCTCTATGTATGTGCACTTTGTTCATTCTATCTGCGGCTTGAGGTGATAACAGCAAGTGATCAATGCGAATTCCATTATCTTTTGGCCAAGCACCCGATTGATAATCCCAAAACGTATAAACACCGCCCTCATCATGGCAAGCGCGCACCGCATCAATCAAACCGAGGTTGAGTAGTGCGTGATAATGAGCGCGTGTTCTTGGCAAAAAGAGCGCATCGCCTTTCCATGCTTCAGGCGTGCGTGCATCAACGGATTTGGGAATAACATTATAATCACCTGCTAATATAAATGCTTCCTCATGGCGCAGGTGTTGCGCTGCACGTTGATGCAGCCTTTCCATCCAGCTTATTTTATAGCTGTATTTATCGGTGTTAACAGGATTGCCATTCGGCAAATAGATGGACGCAACCCTTATAACGCGGCCACTTTCTGACGTGAGCAGACCTTCAATATAGCGCGATTGAATATCCTCAGCATTGTCATCTAGTCCTCGGATCACATCATCAAGAGGTGACTTTGATATAAGCGCAACGCCATTGAATGTTTTTTGTCCATGTAAATACAGATTGTAACCCAATGATTCGACATCGCTCACAGGAAAATCATGATTTTGGCATTTGATTTCCTGCAAACACAGCACATCGGGCTTCTCCTCACTTAAAAAAGTTAAGAGATGCGCCAAACGCTGTCGCACTGAATTGACGTTCCACGTCGTAATGCGCAGATGACTTGAAGAAGATGCTTGATGTGCCATAGGGCGATTTAACACAAAGCTTGCCGCGTTTGCATCTCAATTTTCAAGATTAACACAAAACACCGTTTGAAGGCTGCTATTATGAAATATTTACGAAAAATCATGTTATTAAAGTATTGTTTTTAAATTTTAAATTTTATTGTAACATGTGATTCATTGTAGCTAGGCGATAAGTATAAACATTTTCATAAAAACCGCATTTAAAACAGCATTTTAATGCCATTATTTAAAATATCATAGAAAATTTAAAGCTAATGCTTTTTTGTATAAAACTAAGGTTAACTTTATAAAGAATAAAAATATGATACATTTGATTTGAGGATTAAGTGAATCACGAGGGTATTGCGATGTCTGGCACAGGAACAATTACATCAAATAGCAGAGCGGATAAAGGGCGCGCCAACCATCGTGATATAGATGATAAAGAATTTAAAAACCGCAATGCTGCGCCTGCAGCGCAAAAAAAAGAAGAGACAGTACCTGTTAAAAGCACTAAAAATAAAAATGAAGCAAAAAAACAGCAATCTGATGACACATCAGGTGAGACAACCCTGCCTGAAAACGCTCAAAAAGTGTCAACATTCAAAGGAAACGACATTTATTCAGCTCCATCTGATGATGGAGGATATGATAATTATATTGATGTAAGGGGCGATATAACCGCACTGAGCTCGACGCCAGAACAGCTTACGAATAGTGATGTAGGTTCAGGTGAAATGAGAGAAGAAGTGAGAGATGCTGCAGAAGGTAACGGCCTGACAGCTGATGAGCTCAAATTTCATGCCACATCAATAGGCAATATGCGCAATGAACTTGACGCTTTAAAAGCAACAGCATCGGGTGAGAATAGACATTGGTTAGCCAGTGCAGTGGGAAAAATTGGCAAGGGCGATGAAAACCGTGATGCGCACATCACAGCTCTTGAAACGCAAATCGCCGAATATGAAAAAGCGATTATAGCCAATAAAACAACAGGACATTCTGCTGATGTCATGGAAGCATTTAAATCAGCTGAACAAGCTTTAGCGACAGCTTCGGGCACTACTTACCAACAAGAAGCTGCTTCTAATAAAAATGCAGCAATGACAACAGGTCTTATAGCAGCTGTTGGAACGGGTGTCGCCGCAGGTGCGACTGCTGGAGCTGCTGTTGTTGCAACAAAAGCCACTGGTCTAGCTGCAGGTTTATTATCAGTTGGGGTAGGTGCTGGTACAGGTTTAGGACTTGGAGTAATCAATGGCGCTGTATCGTATGGCTCGGCGCGCCTTCAAGGCATGGGGCATAACCAAGCTGCTGACATTGCAACAAAACAAGTCAAAGATGGTATTTGGAATGGAAGTATAAGTGGCGCTTTAAAAGCGGTTCAAATTGGTGCTGAAGCAATAAAAGCTGGTAATGCAGCTTTGGCCGCATCTATGACTGACAAACTGGGTGATTTTAGCCCAAGTATTCGAGAGGTCATTAAAGGTGCAGCAGGTGCAACGGATGAAGTAGCAACAGCAGCAAAAGAGGCCGTTGTTAGCGCAGCAGATGATGCAGCAAGTTTCGCTGATGACGTAGCTGGTGCTGCTGAAGATACTGTGGCTAATCTCAATCCTGCAGAAAAAGTTGCCAACTTCTTTGAAGCAGTATCAACAAAGCTTGATCAAGCAAGCACTGCCGCAACAAAAGCCATAGACAGTGGCATTGAAAAAGTCGGTTTAAAGCCTGCGATGGATCTCGTTAAAGCGCCCGGAGAACTTTTGAGACAAGCATCAACGCGGTTACAACTAAAAGCGGCAACCTCATCGAATCCAACTCTTAAAACGCTTGGTTTCTTGAGCGAAAAAGGGATTGATTTAAGCCAAAAAGTCATGAAATTTGGCGTTCCAGCAAATATTACTGCGACTTTAGCAAACAAAATTACCGGACAAGTCGCGCTTAATGATGAAAAAACAACAAGCCACACTTTTGTCGTTCCTCATGAAAGTAAAATAGATCAACTCAGCATTGAACAGCGCAAAGCGCTTCAGCTTATGGGTGGAGCACCAGAAGGCTCAACAGTCAACGTTGATGTTATTAACAAGCCTTTGTTTGGCATTTTACCACGTCAAGTCGCACAGGGCACCGTCAAAACACAAGCTTATGCAAAAGATGGATATGTGCCCATTGTCGGAGGAGGCCCAGGTTTCTTGGGTATTGAAGGCGGAACAAACGGATTTGGACTCAATAAATCTGGTACTGTTGCAGCAGCACAATCACACCGTGCGTCCATATCACAAACACTATTTGGTGGCTTAATACGCTTGGAAACGAATGCAATTGCTGCAGGCAGCAAAATGGTTGATGATACAACTATTAAACCAACATCTGCTTCTAGCAAAATGGGAGTTCGCCCAGTTGATGCAAGTGGTGGCAACAAACTTACTGTAGGTCCACTGCAGCTCGGTGTCAGCACATCTTTTACTCCTATAGAGATTGGGACAAATGGGGCGCCGGTGAATTTGAAGCCCCAGCATTATATTACTGCAGCAGTGAATTGGAATGCTATGAAAGTCATTCCAGAATTCTTGAAAATGGCATTTCTGCCTGCTGTGGCTCCATCAACTCAGGCTATAAATCCTGCTGCTAAATCGGTTTCATCGAGTTAAAAAAACATTTTTTAAAAATGTCTTCACTTAAAGGGGGCTTGGCGTGTTTATAGCATCACACGCTTGCTCTTTGGCGCTTCTTGAGATAATGCCAAGAGTAGAAAAATATTTCATGCGCAATGAAATAAGAACAACGAGGATGTTATGGCACGGGTCACTGTTGAAGATTGTATTGGTGAAGGCAAAGTTGCCAACCGTTTCGAGTTGGTTATTCTTGCGAGTCATCGCGCGCGCCTTCTCTCGCAAGGGGCGCCTTTGATGGTCGATCGTGATCGCGATAAAAATCCGGTTGTAGCATTACGTGAAATTGCTCAAAAAACCATTCATCCTGAAGACCTGAAGGAAGATCTCATTCACTCCCTGCAAAAGCAGGTAGAGACTGATGAGCCTGAAGAAGATATCGTTGATGGTATCAGTGCAGATTCGCAAGGTGGTGGACAAGGCGGTACAGGCGAAGAAGATCGTCCACAGTTTGATCGCATGAGTGAAGATGATCTTTTACGCGGTATGAATGAACTCGTTCCGCCTAAGAATGATGACGACGACGATTAAAAATAGCACACACGTGTCTCAATAATCATTGCGAGAGAATGTAAGCGCACAATGATTGTGTTTGTCACATTCCTAGCCTTATTTGTCTATTGACGGCATTAGAACGGGGAGAGATAACGTGTTTATGCGTGCTCCATAATACTTCTCTGTGATGCCTTGACATTCATGCTCGATAACTCTGACCGCTCCCCTGCCCCGTTCATGCGTCAGTATGAACTTGTTGATCGCGTGCGCAGTTATAACGCACATTGCGACGAAGATTTACTCAATCGCGCCTATGTTTACGCGATGCAGGCTCACAGCCATCAAAAGCGTGCCTCGGGCGATCCTTATTTTATGCACCCCCTTGAAGTGGCTGCTATTCTCACCGATCTCAAGCTTGATGATGCAACCATTGTGGCGGCTATCCTTCATGATACGATTGAAGATACCAGCGCGACCCGTGAAGAAATTGATCGCCTGTTTGGTGCTGATATCGGTGCGTTGGTTGAAGGTCTGACAAAAATCAAAAAACTGGATTTTGTCTCCAAAAAAGCGACACAGGGCGAAAATTTTCGGAAACTACTCCTTGCTATTGCTGCCGACGTGCGTGTGCTTCTCGTCAAGCTTGCTGATCGTTTACACAACATGCGCACGTTGCATCATGTACCGCCTGAAAAGCGCGTGCGTATTTCAGAAGAAACACTTGATATTTATGCCCCCCTTGCTGGCCGTATGGGGATGCAAGATATGCGTGAAGAGCTGGAAGACCTTTCATTCCGCAATATCAAGCCTGATGCTTATGTCACAATCGTTGAGCATCTGGATAAGCTGCAAGATAAAAACGTCAATCTCATTGAGCAGATTGAGAGTGAATTATCATCAAAGCTTGCTGAAAAAGGCATAGATGCCGATATTAATGGACGACGAAAGCAGCCTTATTCAATCTGGAAAAAGATGGAGCGCAAATCCATCTCTTTTGAGCAGCTTTCGGATATTTTCGGCTTCCGCGTTCTGGTGCATTCACTTGATGAATGTTACCGCGTCTTAGGTGTTATCCATACCACGTGGCCAATGGTTCCGGGGCGTTTTAAAGACTATATTTCAACGCCAAAACAAAACGATTATCGCTCTCTTCATACCACTGTGGTCGGCTCAGGACACCAACGTGTCGAACTTCAGATTCGCACTTATGATCTCAATGTAATTGCAGAACAGGGTATTGCTGCGCACGCGCTTTATAAAGACGCGAATAACTTGAGCAGCCACGTACCGTTTTCTGAAACAGGTGCTTATCGCTGGCTTCGTCACACCGTTGATATGCTTGCGGAAGGTGACAATCCAGAAGAATTTTTAGAGCATACCAAACTTGAGCTTTTTCAAGATCAGGTCTTTTGTTTCACGCCCAAAGGTTTGTTAATTGCCCTGCCGCGTAGCGCGACGCCGATTGATTTTGCTTACGCAGTTCACACCAAAGTTGGCCATTCTGCTGTGGGGTGTAAAATAAATGGGCACATGGCTCCTTTATTATCCGAACTTAAAAACGGTGATGAGGTTGAAATTATTCGCTCGGAAGGACAGGTTCCTCCCGCGGCATGGGAAGGACTTGTCGTGACAGGAAAAGCCCGTGCAGCCATTCGCCGTGCGACACGCGCCGCCATTCAGCGTCAATACGCCGGATTGGGCCGTCAAATCCTTACGCGGGCGTTTGAGCGTGCTGAAAAGAACTTTACCGATGACAAGCTTAAAGCCGCCCTACCTCGTCTCGCACGTAATAATGTCGATGAAGTCTTGGCGGCGGTTGGGTGCGGCGAAATGTTTTCAGGCGATGTCGTTAAAGCGCTCTATCCTGATTATATTGTTCCTAAAACCCATACACCTGCCTATTCAGAAGCCGCCCGTCGTTTGCTGAAAAATCATGATGGAGAAGAAGAGATCCATGTGTCAGGAACCAATAGTAATGGTCATGAGGATAGCAAAAAGGGAATTCCAATTCGCGGCCTAAACAGTGATTTGCCTATCAGTTTTGCGCCACGCGTTGGCGCTGTTCCTGGCGATCGTATTGTGGGTATTCTTAACCTGGGTGTTGGTGTCACCATTTATCCAATTCAATCACCTGCTTTGGCTGAATTTGAAAATGTGCCAGAGCGTTGGCTTGATGTGAGATGGGATATTGAAGAGCGCGGTGCACATCGCTTTCCAGCGCGATTATTGCTTAAAACAATCAATGAGCCGGGCACACTTGCCCAAATCTCACAAATTATCGCCGATCACGATGGAAATATTGAGAGCATTTCCATTAAACGCAGTACGCCAGATTTCTCGGATACTGTCATTGAACTGTCCGTGTGGGATCTCAAACACTTAAATGCTATTATTTCAGAGTTACGTTCACGCAGTGTGATCAGTAAAATTGACCGCGATATGGGATAATAGGATTAATCTAAGCCTTGGAGCACCACCCTCACCGCCTCTTTTGAAGGGCTAAAGCCACTCTTTTGCATGATGTGTGTAAGCCGCTCAAAGCCTTCAGTCTGCGTTTGGCGCTCAACTGTTTGTGCTAATATACTGAGCATCGCATCACATAAACGTGATGCTGTTGCATTCTCTTGCAAAAATTCAGGCATGAGCTTTTCACCTAAAATGAGGTTAGGTAAGAGCACCGTTGGCACTTGAATGAGCCGCCGTGCAATCGCCGCTTCCCAAGCACTGACTTTATAGGCGGCTACCGTTGGAATGCCCGCCAGTGCAAGCTCGAGGGTTACCGTGCCCGAAGCCGCAAGAGCAGCGCGCGCCTGACGAAACGCAGCGCGTTTAGCCTCTTCCCCTGTTATAATATCAATAGGATGTGTCCATGTTGTTACGCCTTCACTGATACGTTCTGCAAGATGCGGGACGGCGGGTAAAATAAATCGCGCCTGAGGGTATGCTTTTGCAAGTCGCGCAACAACTTCGCCAAAAAGGGGCAACAAATGACGGATTTCAGAACCACGTGATCCGGGTAAAATTAAAATCGTTGGTGCTTCAATATGATCACGTTGAGATTGCTCTTGAGCGTTTGGTTTATACG
This sequence comes from Beijerinckiaceae bacterium, assembly GCA_044356745.1. Lineage (GTDB taxonomy): Bacteria > Pseudomonadota > Alphaproteobacteria > Rhizobiales > Beijerinckiaceae > JBIKVP01. The sequence continues at coordinate 7,461 of JBIKVP010000015.1, forward strand.
CTGTCTGTTGCTCAATCAGAGGATGTCCTACAAACACAGTAGGCGGCCCCTTAAGGCGCGCTATCGCATCGGGCTCGAAGGGAAGCAGTGCAAGAATTTGATCGACAAAGGGGCGCATTTTAATTGCGCGTGTAGGTCGCCACGCCCACACACTTGGACACACCCAGTGCACTTGGCGAATGCGAGGCTGAGCATGACGCACCTTTTTAAGGACACGCAATGAAAAATCAGGACTATCAATCGTCAAGATTAAATCAGGTTTAAACGCTATCGCAGCGCGTGCCGTCTCGCGAATATGCCTTAAAATCAGTGGTAAGCGTCCAATGACTGCTGCAAAGCCCATGACCGCAATATCTGACATTGGTAAAAGGCTTTTTCCTTGGAGTGCTTGATCGCCAACACCCGCAATTACCAGTTCACGAGGCGCAATCTGTCGGCGCAGTTCTGCAATAAATTCGCATGCAAGCGCATCACCAGAAGGTTCACCCGCAACGATAAAAAGACGAAAGGGGTGATCATTGGGCTTATGCAACGCAAAGTTTCCTGAAAATATCGATAAAGCGTTACAGCGCAAATGAATGAGCGGCAACACCATAAATTTTGAGCGGTGTCGTGCGGCCACGCAAGATAATATCTCCTAATGGATAAGCTGCCCCTTCAGGCAAGGCACAAGCAACCGTTTCTGACATGAGAATAGAGGTGGCATAGTCTTTGGTGAGGGGTTCAAGACGTGCGGTCGTATTCACGGTGTCACCAACCGCTGAATAGGTGAAGCGCTGCTCTGAACCCAGATTACCTACACATGCTTGTCCCGCATGAAGGCCAATGCCAATCGTCAGGGGAGTGTGTTTGTGATCTTGAGCCAGTGATTCAGCGGCAAGCTCTTGATCAAGCAATGTCATTGCATTGAGCATGGCACGTGCACATTCAACCGCGCGACGTGAATGATTTGGCACATCAAGGGGGGCATTCCAGAACGCCATTAATCCATCGCCGATAAATTTATCAATCGTGCCGCCATGTTCAAGAACAAGACGCGATAAAGGTGTATGCACACGTTTGAGAAAACGTGCGACATCATCCGCATTCATGGTTTCTGAGCGCTGTGTAAAGCCTCTAATATCACAAAACATCACGGTAATATCGCGGATCGTGCCGCCAAAGTGAACATCCGTTTGTGTTTCCATCAGTTGACGTGCAACTTCAGGCGGGAAATAAAGATCAAGTGTTGATGCCAGTTTTTTGCGTTGTTTAAGATAATTGCTTAGCCGCGATGTTAACATCACCCCGCATGTGAATGTCATAACAATTATCACCGGTAATGGATCAAACAACATTTCAAGCCATAAGAACGCACCAAATGAGGCGACACCAACACTTGCCACCAGCATCAAACAAAGGGCTGTTGCCCATACTGGAGAGAGTGACAACACCACGGTGATGCTGATCACTGCACCGAGCCCCGTGGCGATTATTTCAAGTCCTAATGCATAATCAGGGCGATGCAGAGCATGAGAGGTTAAAATATTTTCAAGTGCTTCAGCGTGAACATCAATACCGGGAACCGCTGATTCAAGAGGTGTGGCGCGAATATCAGAGAGCGCATTCGCCGTTGCACCAACCAGAAGGATATGATTTCCAAGTCGCGCGAGATCAACACGCCCTTCCAACAAGTCTTTTACGGAAAGGTGTCTATGGGGTTGTGATCCTGCATAGCGAATTCGGATCGCGCCATCTTTATCGGTGGGAATAATGACATCGCCGACGCGGACAGAGATCACACCCGTTTGTACACCAAATGCGCTTTCCCCGCTCGCATTCGATGATTTAACCTGATAGCTCGATGCGCCTTGCGCTACACGCAAAGCCTCAAGCGCGAGACTAGGGATAAAACTACTTTGCACGTTTTGAAGTGTTGGCACGCGTCGAATAATCAAATCACGATCAGGTGTCCAGTTAAGTGCTCCAACACCTTGACTGGCTTGTGAGAAATCTTCAAGCGGGCGAATAACGCCGCCAAAAGTCGGCAAAAATGGCAGTGCATCATCACCTAATTGCACCCACCCTGCTTTTGTTACTGGCTTTGTAGCTTGATGATCCACGGCCTGACCAATCACTGAAGGAGACGCTTTAAGCGCTTCAATAAAGCGTTTCTCACCAGAACTCATTTCATCCTGAACAGAGCGATCCTTTCGTTCAGGTTCAGCAAGCAACATATCAAGAGCAATTGCCGCAGGTTTGGCGCTATTGAGTGTTTCAACAAGTGTCGCAAGTGTTTCACGCGGCCAAGGCCATTGCCCAAATGTTTTGAGCGATGCTTCATCAATCGCAACGACACGCACAGGGACATCAGGCGCATAAATGCGTGGCGCGATACGTTGATAGCTATCAAACAACACATCGCGCATGGCACGCAACATAAATGGCTCAGAGGCAGTTACCCCCCACATCGCGCTCATCACAGTGAGCACGATCATCATCGCCCCTCGATCGCGCTTGAAGCTACCCCTGAACATGTTCAACATTTTCTTGCAGCATTCCCTTTTAAACATTTCCTTGAAGTGAAACTGTGAAGCACTTATCAAACGGTATAAAGCTGACTTTCTCAACATAGCGCTTGAAATGTGCGTTGTCGCACAGGAAAACGGTGAAGAGATCATCACAGTGAGAAGCGTGCGAGAGCGCACACACTGTCATTATTACAGGGCAAAACGGGGGGAGACATGACTTATCATCTTAAAGCAACCACAGGCATCTTGATGGTCTGTGTGGGCATAGGCCTCGCTCAAGGCGCACAAGCGCAATCATCGCAAGGTATTGGCGAAATGGCGAGTGTTGAGCGGTCTGTCACAGGTTTGCATCAAGGGCGCAGTGTCACGCTTCAAACAGGCGATGAAGTGATCCGTAATCAACAGGTTCGCACAGGGGAAGCAAGCGCTGCACAGATTGTTTTTCTGGATGATACCCGTCTTTCGATGGGGCCGACATCGACTGTGACATTGGATCGTTTTGTTTATCAAGATGCTGGCGGCGTTAAAAACGTCACCGTCAAAGCGGGAAAAGGCATATTTCGCTTCGTAAGTGGCTCTTCACAATCAGGCGCTTACCGCGTGCAAACACCTCATGCAACAATTGGTGTGCGCGGAACCGTCTTTGATGTGCGCATCCGCCCTGCCATGACGACAGTGGTCTTACTTGAGGGCGAGATTGATGTATGCCCTCGCGGTAAGGGGGGGGATGAATGTGCTGTGCTTCAACCTGGACAAATCGTGATGGTAAACCCATCACGCGGTGTATTTAATCAAGGACAAGCAACACCAGATGATTTTGATTTCACAAGAGGATGCCAAGCCTCAGCAGAATGTCGCTTTAGTACTGTCATCACACCGCCCACAACGGATTTCACTTACGATCCGGCGCAAGGCAATAAAGTCGGTGGAGGTGGCGGAGGCGGCGGCGGAGGAGGCGGCGGCGGAAATGGTGGGGGCAACGGTGGACGCTAAAATAGCATCTTGCATCACCATTCTGTTCTTTTTTTGTTCCAAGGCATATACGAATCAGATATGCGTTAAGGCATGAACGAGATTCTTGCTATTTGGGGTGGACGACCCATCACAGTTTTTGAAGCGTTGATTGCGCTCGTGAGTTTGCTTGCGCTATCACTTGTTCTTATTTTGATGCTTTTAATCCGTGCTGGGCGACAACGTCGTGAAGCAGCCATGCTTCAGGCCGAACATGCGCATGATATGGCTGAGAAAGTCAGCGCAATGCATCAATCTCAAGCAGAGCTTACAGGACGCTTGCAAACGCTCACGGATGTCTTTGGCTCGCGACAGTCTGAATTCGCGCGTCATGTGGGGGATCGTATTGAAAGTTTGCGCACGCAAGTCGGCCAAGGTCTGGAAAACAGCACGAAGCAAACAAGCGAGAACCTTAATAAACTGAATGAGCGTCTTGCCGTCATTGATACAGCACAAAATAATCTTGCGAACCTCACTGGTGAGATGCTCAATCTACGCGATATTCTCGCCAATAAACAATCTCGTGGCGCTTATGGACAAGGGCAGATGGAAGCAATTATCCGCGATGGTTTGCCTCTTGATAGTTTTGCTTTTCAGGTCACGCTTAGTAACGGAAAACGCCCCGATTGCGTTATTAAGCTGCCTTCTGATCCACGACTGCTGGTCATTGATGCGAAATTTCCATTGGAAGGTTTTACGGCTTTTCGTGCCGCGCGTGGCGAGGATGCGCGCAAAATGGCTTTTCAGCGTGTGAGAAATGATGTCGGCACACATATCAAAGATATTGGCGACAAATATTTCATTGCAGGTGAAACACAGGATCTTGCCCTGATGTTTGTTCCCTCAGAGGCAATTTATGCCGATTTACATGAACATTTTGATGATATGATTCAACGCTCACACCGCGCGCGTATTGTCATTGTGTCACCATCTCTTCTCACGTTAGCCATACAGGTCATGCAATCCTTGATGCGTGATGCACGCATCCGCGAGGAGGCGCAAACCATTCAAAAAGAAGTGGGAAAATTGCTTGAGGATGTCGTGCGTATCAAAGATCGTGCGGATAAACTTGATACGCATTTTCGACAAGTGCAAGAGGATGTATCAGGGATTAAAACATCTGCCGAGAAAGTCTCTCGCCGTGGTGAGCGCATCAAACAACTTGAATTTGAAGATACCACACCCAGCGCTGCTCTTGCTGTCACCGCGTTGAGGGCTGCTGAATAAAAAATATAGTTGTATTTTAAGTGCTTGCGTGCCAGACGCACCGAAATGAATAATCGGCTCGTTCAATTAGCCCTTCTTTGTCCAGCGTCCATCGTCATCCTGCTGCCAATAAGTGATTGATAAGCCTTGTAATGACGCCGTTTTCCATTGTCCGCGCGCATGATTGAGCGCCTCATTATCATTGCCATCAAATAACAGAATAATCCTCTCATAAGCTGTTACATCTTCGGGGATTATTGCTTGATCCAGACAAAAACGCACGTGCGCTTGGATTGGATTAGCGGGCTCTGTTGTAAGAATAATCGTATCAAGAGCTAAATCTGCGTCTTCAACAACGGCGTGAGGCAAAAACTCTTCTTCAGAGAACATCCACAAATGATCATCAAGCGCTTTAATACGTTCAGGCAACGGTGTTTCAATCACTGCCTTCCACCCTTTTTCAAGCGTTTTTTGCAGCAATACAGGCAACACCTTTTCTAGAGGCTGTCGTTGCAGGTGATAAAAATGAATATCTGTCATGGGAAGTGTTTTGAACGTAAGACATGAGACATAAGGCGAAGTCACTCAATTTTTACGTACCACGTTCTCAATTCCTCGTCCCTCTTTAATTCGCGAACCTGAAGTGAAGCACGTCACCATCCTGTACGACATACTCTTTGCCTTCAAGGCGGAATTTGCCCGCATCACGTGCACCTGCTTCACCCTTGCAGGCAATATAATCTGCATAAGCGATTGTTTCAGAGCGAATAAAGCCTTTTTCAAAATCGGTATGGATCACGCCAGCGGCTTGTGGCGCTTTTGTGCCTTTGGTAATCGTCCATGCACGCGCTTCTTTGGGGCCTACCGTGAAATACGTGACCAACCCGAGCAGCGCATAACCAGAACGAATGACGCGGTTAAGACCTGGCTCAGCAAGCCCCACGGCATCAAGATAATCTTTTTGCTCATCCTCCGGTAGAACGGCGATTTCACTCTCAATTTTGGCGGAAACAACGACGGCATTTGCCCCCTCTTGCTTTGCCCGCTCAAACACTTTTTGCGAAAACGCATTACCATTTTCAGCGGCGGCTTCTTCCACATTGCACACGTAAAGCACAGGCTTGGAGGTCAAAAGTCCCAAACTTTGAAAGAGTTTTTCTTCTTCTAATTTACGCTCCACAAGACGTGCGGGTTGGCCTTCCTGCAAGAGTTTGAGCGCGCGCTTAACGAGATCAAGCACCTCAGCGGCTTCTTTATCAGCGCCCCGTGCCTTTTTCTCAAGAGCAAGAAGCCGCTTCTCTAGCGAATCCATATCCGCGAGCATGAATTCCGTTTCAATGGTTTCAATATCAGCAATGGGATCAATCTTGCCTTCAACGTGCGTAATGTCGCTATCTTCAAAGCAACGGACAACGTGAGCGACCGCGTCTAACTCTCTGATATTACCTAAAAATTGGTTGCCAAGCCCTTCGCCTTTTGATGCGCCGCGGACCAACCCTGCAATATCCACGAACGTCAGGCGCGTTGCGATGATCTGTTGTGAACCTGCAATCTGTGCAAGCGTATCGAGCCGCGCATCAGGAACCGCGACATCCCCGACATTGGGTTCAATCGTACAAAAAGGATAATTGGCCGCTTGCGCAGCGGCTGTTTGCGTTAACGCATTAAACAGCGTTGATTTTCCCACGTTCGGCAAGCCGACAATTCCGCATTTAAAACCCATTATCCACCTTCACAATAAACACATGTATGAAGGGGTATGTCGCGCAAATCGACATTAAAAGCAAGGATCAACGTGAATGAGCAGAGGTTGAGTTTTGATTCAGCGCCCGTTGCCGCTTTTCTATATAAATGTCGCTAAAGCGTGGATACCCGCGTCAAGCGCGGGCATGACGGTTGTGCTTCATATCTATAAATTCGAATCCTAAGAGCGATAATCGCCGTTGATTTCCACGTAAGCCTTGGTGAGATCGCATGTCCACACGCTTGCTTTACCGCGACCAATTCCAAGGTCAGCACGCACTGTTAGCTCGGGTTTTTTCATATAAGCGGAAACATCGGTTTCACTGTAATCTGGATCACGCATTCCATTAACCGCAACGCGATAAGTGCCGAACCAGATGCTAAGCAAATCACGCTCTGCTTTTTCGCCGGCTTTACCAACGGCCATCACGATGCGTCCCCAGTTGGCATCTTCCCCTGCAAACGCCGTTTTTACGAGAGGGGAATTGGCGATGGAGAGCGCAACTTTTTTAGCCGCTTTTGCGCTTGCCGCCCCTGTCACATCCACGCGAATAAATTTACGAGCCCCCTCGCCATCTTTAGCGACTTGATGTGCAAGGTTGAGCAACACCTTATTGAGGCCACGCTTAAAGCCGCTCAAGCGCTTGTCGTTAATGTCTGTGATGGCTGGGCAACCCCGTTTTGCCGCCGCTCCTGTTGCGAAAAGCATGAGCGTGTCGGATGTCGATGTATCACCATCCACCGTAATGGCATTAAAAGAGCGCCCCACCCCTTTTGCAAGAAGCGACTGCAAGACAGGCGCTGCAATGGGAGCATCGGTGAAAATAAACGAGAGCATCGTGGCCATATCAGGGGCAATCATCCCCGCCCCTTTGGCAATACCATTGATGGTCACGGGCGCACCATCTATCTCAACTGTCACATTGGCAACTTTAGGAAAAGTGTCTGTGGTCATGATGGCACCCGCAGCATCATGCCAATCACCACCTGACGCGCGTTTAGCACAATCGTCGAGCACACCTTGAAACTTATCAGCGTTGAGCGGCTCGCCAATCACTCCAGTTGAGGCAAGAAACACCTCTTCAGGCGCACATCCAGCAGCTTTTCCAGCAATTTTAGCGGTTAGCGCAACGGCATCGCGCCCTTTTTGTCCCGTAAATGCATTGGCGTTTCCCGAGTTAACAACAAGCGCACGCGCTCTACCGTTGTGGAGATTTTCGCGACACCAATCAACTGCGGCGGAGGGGCATTTTGAGCGCGTAAATACACCTGCAACCTGCGTTCCCGCGTCAAACAGCATCATCACAACATCAGTGCGATTTTGATATTTAATTCCTGCCTGAGCGGTTGCAAAGCGCACACCTTCTAAAGAGGCAAGTCGCGGCATTTTTTTTGGCGCCAATGGTGAGACAGGTGTATCTTTTCCAGCCATATCAAAACCTTATATGGTTAATTTATTGTTTTTTATCAGGAGCAGGGGTTGTTGTATCAGCGGGTTTAGCATCCTCCTTTGGCTTATCAAGACGCTCGATTTTTGCTTTTTCACGCAATGCTAAAATTGCATCTTGTTGTGCTTTACGACCAAGATAAGCATCAATCTGTGGGCGTACTTCTTCAAAGTTTGGGACTGGCTTGGTGCGCTTGTCCTCAACTTTGATAATGTGCCAGCCAAACTGACTTTTTACAGGCTCGGTGATTGAGCCTTTTTCGGCGCTAAATGCTGCATCGGCGAATGGCTTGACCATCCGATCACGCGTGAAATAGCCCAAATCACCACCCTCTTTACCTGATCCAGGGTCTTTTGATGCTTCGGTCGCTAATTTCGCAAAATCCTCACCGCCTTTAACGCGTGCATAAATCTTTTTCGCTTCATCTTCCTGCTCAACAAGAATGTGACGGGCACGCACTTCTTCTTCAGGCTTGAGGCTTTTTGTGGTTTCGTCATAAAGCTTTTTAGCAGCTTCAAGATTAACGCCTTTTTTCGCTTGTTGACTCAAATATTCATCCAGCAAAAGCTTTTCACGAAAATAAGCCATGCGGCGTTCAAAGTCTGGAGCTTGCGCTGATTTCGCAACGTCAGCGGCTTTCGCACCGATTTTAAGATCAATGACATAGCCGATCAGATATTCGCGGCGTTGTGCCTCTTGAAGTCCTTGCGGCAAACGATCGGCAAGATCTTCTCCAGCAATATCAATATCTTTTTGTGTGACATTCACACCATCGACACGCGCGAGCACTTTGTCTTCTTGTGCGTGAAGCGTTTGAACGGGCATTAAAACGCTCATTCCAACAATGATGCAAGACAATGCGAGCGATGATTTTAAAAGCGGTTTCATCCGTGCCTCATTCATGTGATTCGTGTGCCATTATGGGATGAATGAGTGACGCAAAGATGTTGAGTTTGCAAGTTCCTTGGCAAGCCTTCTGGCAAGCTTCTTGAAGCGCATTCCATTCGTACATATCAAGCACAACAAACAGAGCATTAAAAACGTATTTTAAAGGTGATTCTTACCAATCATTAACCTTGCTGCTGTTGGATGAGAAGAGCTGGTTTGTTGAGGGTGTTGCGTTTCTTCAATCTGCTCAATCTGTTGTCTGGTTCATATCATCCATGTTGTCTCATCCTACCATCGGGAATATGCCACCTGTCGATGCGCCTCACATTCCTGTGATGTGGGATGAGGTGCGCGATGCGCTTCAGCTTGTCGAAGGTGGACGTTATGTTGATGGCACGTTTGGTGCGGGTGGCTACACGCGCGGCATTCTGGATGGGGCTCCAAAGACCCATATTCTTGCAATTGACCGTGATCCACGCGCACTTGAGCTTGGTGCAAAACTTGTCACAGCGATGAATGGTAGGCTCCTCTTAAAAGAGGGCACTTTTGGACACCTTGAAGATATTGCGCGTGATGCAGAGTTTGCACCCGTTCAAGGGGTTGTGCTTGATATTGGTGTTTCCTCAATGCAGATTGATGAGGCACAGCGCGGCTTTTCATTTATGCATGATGGTCCGCTTGATATGCGCATGAGCCAGTCAGGCACGCGTGCACAAGATTTGATCAACTCTGCCCCAGAGGCGCACTTAGCTGATGTGCTTTATTATTATGGCGAGGAACGTCTCGCTCGCCCTATCGCACGAGCGATTGTTGCAGCGCGTCTTGAAACGCCGATTGTCACGACAAAACAACTGGTTGATGTGGTTCAGAAAGTCATCTATCCGCGTCCGAATGCGATTCACCCTGCGACACGTACATTTCAAGCACTTCGCATCGCGGTGAATGATGAGCTTGGTGAACTGGTAAGTGCGCTTTATGGCGCAGAGCGTCTGCTTGAGGAAGGCGCTCGCTTAGTGGTCGTGACATTTCATTCGCTTGAAGATCGCATCGTTAAACAGTTTTTTGCCGCACGAAGCGGAAAAACCCCGTCAAACTCACGTCATGCTCCCTATGCTGACGTGAGACAGGACCCCTCATTTGCACTCGTTGGCAAACAGCCCATCACGGCAAGCGATCATGAAATCAAACGCAATCCCCGCTCGCGTTCGGCTAAACTGCGTTTTGGCATTCGCACATCTGCGCCCATCTGGCCTGAGGATGATAGCTTGATGCGTTTGGCGCAACTCCCCACTCACACTCTCAAAAGGGGGCGTTGATGATCCGCATCCTCCATACCCTTGCAATTCTTGCGCTGATTGCATCCGCCGTTTATGCCTACACGATCAAATATGATACGCTTAAACACGTTGAGCAACTGGCACGGCTCAAATCAAATATTCAGCGCGAGCAAGATACCATTGCGGTTTATAAGGCTGAATGGCAGCGCCTCAATAGTCCTGAGCGTATTCAAGCGCTTGCTGATAAGCATCTGTCACTTCAACCTTTATTGCCACTCCAAATCGTTAAAATCGACGAACTCCCGATGCGACGTGAGCGCACGGATGAAATTGGTCGCAAGCTAGAGCTTTTGGGTGTTCTTGCGCCTACCGATACACCAAAGCCCAAGCAAATTGATACAGCGCGCACAACCCCAGGTTCAACTCGCACCACCGCCGCCGCAACTTCAGGCAATCGCATTACCGCAAACAAAAATAAACCAGCGGCTGTGACACCTGAATACACGGGTTCAATTCGCCCACTTCCCGCAACACAAAACAATGCACCGATTGCTGCGACGACACCTGCAAAAACACCTTCTGCACATGCAGTGGAACGCCAGCTTTTGCCCCCTGCTCCCGTTTATGATCATGCTGCACGATGAGGACTGTGATGACATCTTCTCCCCCTCTTCATACCTGTGATCAATCTCAAGCTTCCTCATTATGGAGCCGATTGTTCACGATGCGCGTGCAGAAGGGGCAAGCCCGCATTGCATTTGTCGCTGTCATATTTGCAGTGGTATTTCTGACAATTTCAGGGCGTCTGATCAGCTTTGCGCTATTTCCTGACATTCAAGGACTGGTGCGCAAACACACCTCGGGGCAAATTACTGCGGCACGTCCTGATATTGTTGATCGTAACGGCATCGTGATGGCGACTGATATTAAAACCGTTTCCGTGTTTGCTGATCCACGGCGCATCATTGATAAAGATGAAGCGGTGGAGTTGCTCACTGCTGTGTTGCCGGATGTGAACGCCAGTGAATTGCGCGAGAAATTGGGGTTAAAACGTGGTTTTATATGGGTGAAGCGTGAAATTTCACCCCGTTTGCAAGCAGAAGTGCACCGCTTGGGGCTTCCTGGTGTCGGGTTTGTTCCTGAACACAAGCGTGTTTATCCAAACGGCACAGCCGCAGCCCATATTCTTGGGTTTGCGAATGTCGATAATGTTGGCATTGCAGGTTTAGAAAAATATATTGATAATCAAGGACTTGCTGATTTGATGGGTGCTGGCTTTGTCACCAAAGCCACAGATTTAAAGCCGCTTCAGCTCTCGATTGATTTAAACGTGCAACACGCGATGCGTGATGAACTTGCTAAAGCGATGGATAAATTCAAAGCAAAAGCGGCTGCTGGCGCCATTATTGATGTTAAAACAGGGGAGATGGTTGCGCTTGTCTCATTGCCTGATTTTGATCCCAATAATCCGGTTGATGCTTTGGAATCAACGCGCATTAATCGCATTAATGTCGGTGTTTATGAGATGGGGTCAACGTTTAAAGCCATCACAACAGCGATGGTTCTTGATACGGGCAAAGCAACCGTCAATTCAACGTTTGATGCGCGCTCCGCCCTACGTTATGGCAGATTTCGCATCAACGATTATCATGGTACAAACCGCGTACTGACGTTGCCTGAAGTGTTTATTCATTCTTCCAATATTGGCACTGCAAAAATGGCATTGGCCGTGGGTGTCGATGGGCATAAAACATTCTTGAAAAAAATGGGGCAGCTTGACCGAATGCGCACAGAGCTTCCCGAAAGTGCTGAACCTATTGTTCCCGCACGCTGGGGCGAGCTTAACACCATGACAATCGCCTTTGGGCATGGTCTTGCCGTTGCACCTTTGCAAGCACTGGCAGGCACAGCAGCTCTGATTAATGGCGGACATTTCATCACGCCTACATTTATCAAACGTAGCCAAGACGAGGCCATGAAAGAAGCGACACGCGTTGTTAAGCCCGAAACCAGTGAAGCATTGCGCTATGTGCTTCGTCTTAATGCTGAACGCGGCTCTGCACGTAAAGCAGATGTCAACGGGTATTATATTGGCGGTAAAACAGGAACCGCAGAGAAAGTCATCGGTGGGCGCTACTCAAAAGAAAAGCTGCTCACAACGTTTATGGCTGCTGTTCCCGCAGACAACCCTCAATACCTTTATCTGACAATTCTCGATGAGCCGCAACGCTTGCCAGAGACCTTTAACTTTGCAACGTCTGGCTGGAATGCATCACCGACCACAGGAAAAATTATTGAACGCACCGCGCCTCTTCTTGGCTTGCCACCGCGCTTTAATCCACCTGTTGAACCCTTCCCTCTCATGGCGAAAATGGGTGCATGGGGCACGCGTTAATCAGAGTGTAAAGGGTCACTGCCCCATCAAGTCAGGTAATGGTAAAGTGGGTTGACCTTTAAAGCATCGTGTAAAAAGTCATCCAGCTGCTAAAAACGGCGCTCGCACCACTGACCAAAAGCGCGAATGTCAACTGGCGAGAGGCTTGTTCACGGCTTATGATTTCTGAGCGCGCTTTTCCCGTACCGTTGGGGCGCATTCTGAGTGGCGGCTCACCCTTACTGATAACACCTTCAGGCCAAACCTTTGATGATCTTTGATGTGAATGCGGTGAGTATGATGAGAACATAACAACCTCCCTAAAGCGTTGGTGTTTGATATCCTCACATTACGAGTTAGCATGATGAAAAGAGGTGCGATGTCGCACATGTTGCTTTGGCGCAGCCACAACGAAAATACATTTCATTTCAGCCACAATCTGGTAAATAGGTCATCATATCGCCATGGTTTTTGGCTTTCTTCACACACACGCTTAAGGTGTTACCCGCTTATGAATGCAGCAATGCACACTGCTCAACCCATGAACACAACGCACAGTGTCCTTGATCTGCGTGGTGGTTCAGTTATGTCGAATGCTGCTCCAGCTTCCAATCAACGGAGCGTGAACATATCTGCGGATGAGCGTGCTTATCGTGATGCCATGCGCCATACACGCCGTGTACGTGCGTTGAAAGTGCTGATCCCGCTCGGTGCTTTATTGGGAGTCGCTGGCGTTTTATTTGCGAGTTTTTATCGCCCACTTGCCACTATTGAAGGCGTGTCGGTGCAGAACGTCACTCTCGCAGGCACGAAAATCACGATGGAAAAGCCGCGTCTGACTGGTTTTCGCGGCAAGGATTCGCGCCCTTATGAAGTGACAGCAGTCTCCGCTTCACAAGATGTGCGCACGCCAAATGTCGTTGAACTCACCACGCTTCGCGCTATCGTTACCGAAAATAACGGCAAAACCAATCTTGAAGCGGACTTTGGTGTGTATGACACGCAAAAAGAGCATATAAACCTTAAAGACAACGTTCGCGTGCGCACTGACTCAGGATATGATGTCAAACTGTCATCCGCGTTTGTTGATTTTAAAGGTGGTTCAGTTGTCTCTAAAGAACCCGTGCGCGTTGATTTTTCGGGCGGCTCCATTCAAGCGGATCGCCTCGACATTACAGACTCAGGTCAGCGCATGGTATTTGAAGGGCGCGTTCATACCGTATTTTCCGTAGTTGAGGCTGATTCAGCGAAAAAAGCCTCCTCCTCCATCTCTTCTTCACAGTAGCGTTATTCTCATGCAAATATGGCCAAAGTTTTTATCTCATTCTAAAATGCATGTCTTCGGACATGGCTTGATGATATTTTTCGCCATGTGCATGGCATCACTTCATCATGTGAGCGCACAAACCGCACCGAGCAATAAACCGGTAAAAGCAAACCCGCTTGGCATCAATAACGCGAACAGCAAAGAACCAATCAAGATTGATGCGGATCGTCTTGATGTATTTGATAAAGAAAAAAGAGCCGTTTTTACGGGAAATGTTGTGGCCGTTCAGGGAGAAACAACTATTCGCTGCACAGTAATGACCGTATTTTATGAGCAAAGCGCCGTTAAAGGCGGAGCACCTGCTGCTCCCCCCTCTGGTGGGGATAGCGGGGGAGCCATTCGCAAAATTGATTGTACAGGTCCTGTGACTGTTGTGCAAAAAGATCAGGTTGCAACAGGAAATATCGCAAGCTTTGATAAAATTACGAATGTCGTGACAATCTCAGGCAATGCCGCGTTAAGTCAGGGGCAAAACGTCACCCGTGGCGAAAAACTTGTTTATAATCTCACAACGGGTGTCGCAAATGTCGAAGGCGACCGCGTGCGTGCGTTATTTGTGCCCGGCAATGATGATGCCAACGCCAATAAAACGGATTCAAAAGCGAAAAAAACGCCTTAGAGCAACACGCAAACCATTACGCCCCCCGCAACACAGCCCCTGTTTTCTGACCGACATGAGCGATGATTTTAGCGCTAATGGCATCAATCTCTTTGTCTGTGAAGGTTTTTTCAACGGGTTGAAGTGTCACGGACACAGCCAAAGACTTTTTGCCTTGTGGCACATGTTCGCCTTGATACACATCAAACAGGCGTGTTTGCGTGATAAGATTGCGCTCTGCATTTTGAATGGATTTAAGCACATCTGACGCCGCAACATTTTCATCGACGATGAAAGCAAAATCACGCTCAACAGGTTGAATGGGGTGCAGCGTCAGTTTAGCTTTAGCGCGTGTCGCGCGATATTTGGGATAAGGCAGCAGATCAAGAATGATTTCCGCAACAACAACCAAACCTTTCACATCAAGCGCTTTTAAAACTTTGGGATGCACCTCACCTAACACGCCGACAACTTGTTTTGGTCCAAATTGAAGTTTTGCAGAGCGCCCAGGATGAAGATAATCTGCACCATTGGGCACAATCTGCAAGCCGCCTATCGCAACACCCCAATCAGCGAGAACTGCGAGAATATCAGCTTTAACATCAAAGAAATCAACCGCTGGTGTTACACCATCCCAATGACGCCCTTCGCCTTGCGTTTTGGCTGTGCCCCGCCGCACGATTGCAATGCGGGTTTGTTGCCCTTCTGGTTCATCAGATAAAAACACTTGCCCTACTTCAAACAAAGCAACATCTGTTATGCCGCGATCAGCATTGCGCTGTGTTGCTTTGATCAATGCAGGCAAAAGGCTCGGACGCATATCGGAGAGATCGCTCGCAATCGGATTAGCGAGTTTTAATGCGTGATCACCACCGCCAAAAAGTTTTGCGTCTTCATGACTGATAAATGACCATGTCACAGCTTCCATGAGTCCACGTGTCGCAAGTGCACGCTTGCTCTGGCGCACACGCTTTTGATGCGGTGTCAGCATCGTTTTGGCTATGTTACCTTCTAAACGCGGTAAAGGAGTTAGTTCAATGCGATCAAGACCAGCAATGCGGATGATTTCTTCAACGAGGTCTGCTTTGCCTTCAATATCGCGTCGCCATGAGGGGGGAACCACTTTGACACGCGCATCTTTTTCAAGGCTAGCGCCAGACATGTGACATCCCAACGCTCCTAAAATATAGCGCTGCTCTGGAATAGGCACATCGACACCGACTAAGCGGCGCACTTCGTTCCATCCAAAATTAATAATGTGATCATAATCAGGAATATCCCCGCATAAAACACGCTCTGAGGGCACGCCACCCGCAATATCCGCAATCAGATAGGTCGCTAAGTCCAATCCGTAAAGACACGATTGTGGATCAACCCCTCGCTCAAAGCGATACCGCGCATCGGAAATAATCCCGAGTTTTCGCCCCGTGCGTGCAATGTTGAGGGGATCCCATAAAGCACACTCGATAAAAACATCGGTTGTTGTTTCATCACATCCTGTCGCTAAACCGCCCATGATTCCAGCAAGCGATTGCACACCGTTGTCATCGGCAATCACAACCATCGTATCATCAAGGGTATAGGTGCGGCCATCAAGAGCATGAAATGTCTCACCATTGTGAGCAAGACGCACGCGCAAATCACCTGCTACCTTTGCAGCATCAAAAACGTGAAGTGGTCTGCCTTGATCAAAAGTGATGTAATTTGTTGCATCGACAAGCGCATTAATGGCGCGTTGTCCAATTGCAGCCAGACGTTTTAGCATCCAGTCGGGTGATGTGCCATTGGTCACCCCACGCATCAATCGCACGTTAAAGGCTGGTGCGAGATGTTTATTTTCAGGTGATAGTTCAAGATGCACATTGACGGGACAAGGAAACTCACCCCGCACTGGTTTAAGCGGGGGAGTGAGTAAATCACCTACCCCCGTTGCCGCTAAATCACGCGCAATGCCGCGCACACCCGTGCAATCCGCACGATTGGGCGTTAAGTTGATTTCAATGGTGGGATCATCAAGCCCTGCAAAAACGGCGTAAGGTGTTCCTACAGGGGCATCTTCTGGCAACTCCATAATGCCATATGACTCACCGCCAAGCGCAAGCTCTTCAGCTGAACACAACATACCAAAGCTTTCAACGCCGCGTATGTTACCCACAGACAACGTGATATTTTTACCCGGAATATAGGTTCCAGCGGGTGCGAAAACGCTTTTTAATCCGGCGCGGGCATTGGGTGCACCACATACAACCTGAATCAAGTCACCACCTTGACCGCAATCAACACGGCATACGCGCAAGCGATCCGCATTAGGATGTTGCTCGGCTGAGACAACCTGCGCAATGATAAAAGGCGTAAGCGCTTTCGCGCGATCCGTAACGCTCTCCACTTCAAGCCCGACACGGGTCAGCGTTTCAACGATTTCATCAAGAGGCGCACGAGTCTCAAGATGGTCTTTAAGCCAGTCAAGCGTGAATTTCATAACGGTTGATCCAAGATTTAGAATATAAAGTCAGCATCATCAGCTCTTCTTGAAGCACAACTGTTGTGCTGAACAAAGCAAATAATCCGACAAAAACTTTGCAACTCTTTTACGTCCCGACAGCATGTCACGGCGTTTAGAATGACAAAGGATTGTATTATTCGTTCATACTGTGATTAGAAAAAACGCTCGCTGATACGTACCTGATCACCTGGGTAAATCAAGACTCGTGACGTTTGAATATCAAAGGATTGCTCCTGATCTGCCCCAACACGGCGGATATTCACGGCACGTGTATTCGCGCGATAGGTATATCCCCCCGCAATCGCCACCGCCTCTTGAACTGTTAAACCCGGTTTATAAGGAAACTGCCCAGAGTTACGCACTTCTCCAGTGATAAAAAACGGACGAAAGTTAAGCACTTCAATGCTGATGCGAGGATCACGTAGATAACCATCTTTGAGGCGTTTCGTAAGTGCGCGTTCAAAATCTCGCAAACTTTGCCCTGCCGCTTGCACTTCCCCAATAAGCGGAAAATCAATCATGCCAGCAGGATTAACCGCATATTCGGCTGTTAGCTCAGGCTCACCAAACACAGTGATTTTAAGTTTATCGCCAGCGCCAAGGCGATATGTGTCTTCAAGGGGTATAACAGCTGCAGCATCGCTCGCAACGGGTGCAGCGAGCGCCGCATTCACTGGAGCATTGCCGCTTGGCTCATCTGTCATACATCCGGCTAATGAAACTGCGCATAACATGACGCATAAAGCAGATAAAATCCCGCGTCTTCGTATGAAAGACACTTGTTGCGCGACCATGAGAACACTCCCGTTCCAAAGATGAATCCCTCTTTAACGCGAAAATATGTTAAGGGGCAAGGAAAGGATCATCACAACAAAAAGGCGTTAAGTTGACAAAATGCGTACTTGTCCACCCTCAATAACAGCGCACGATAAAACACCGCTTGCATACGCACGTGTATCGATGGCGAGGCGATTGCTATGCTGTTCCACTGTGTCGACAGGGGTGTGTCCATGCACAATATAGTGGCTATGACGTTGAGGATGCGATAAAAATGGTTCCCTAATCCAGCGTAAATCCTCAACAGATTGATCCTGAAGCGCAATCGTTGGTCTGATGCCAGCATGAACGAAGCCGTAGTCGCCATTGATATAAACATCACTTAAATTTAAGAGAAAATCATAGTGTGATTGGGGCAATGCGTTGACAAAATCGTCCCGCACGCTTTGGCAATCTTGCGCATTTGTCAGTGGGCGACGCGCCACACCATAACTGTCAAGCGTCTCCCACAAACCAAAGCGCCGCCATGTCATGAGTAGCGTGGGGTCATCAATAAAACCGCATACGATCTCTTCGTGATTGCCGCGTAAACACATGCGCATACGTGATGGATGAGGGGTGATAAGTTGTTCAATCACACCATGACTATCATCGCCGCGATCAACATAATCGCCTAAAAACACTTCAATCACGCGTGAAGGAGGCGGGAAAGCAGCCACATCTGTATCCATCAATGCATGTATTTTTTTGAGCAGATCAGCACAGCCGTGAATATCGCCCACGACATAAAGTCGCGTCTCAGGTTCTGGAAGCGGCCAGTGGGTCATCATGACAGGCTAGGCATCCAGCAAGCGACGGGCGATGACCTGTGCCTGAATTTCAGCAGCACCTTCAAAAATTGAGAGAATACGCGCATCGCACAACACGCGGCTGATCGGATATTCGAGCGCAAAGCCATTGCCGCCATGAATTTGCAGCGCATTGTCAGCACTCGACCATGCCACACGCGCCGCGTAAAGTTTGGCCATCCCCGCCTCTAAATCACACCGGCGCTCTTCATCTTTTGCGCGTGCTGAAAAATACGTGAGTTGACGCGCGATATGAATTTCAACCGCCATCATCACGAGCTTGTCAGCAACACGTGGAAACGCGATGATTGGCTCACCAAACTGTACCCGCTCTTGCGCATAACGCATCCCGAGATCAAACGCATTTTGCGCAACGCCAACCGCGCGCGCCGCTGTCTGAATACGTGCTGATTCAAACGTTTGCATGAGTTGCTTGAACCCCTGCCCTTCAACGCCGCCGAGTAGATTATCCCCCGCAACCTCAAAGCCATCAAATGCGAGTTCATATTCCTTCATACCGCGATAACCAAGCACTTCAATTTCGCCACCCGTTAATCCTTCAACTGGAAACGGCGCTTCATCTGTGCCACGCGGTTTATCCGCAAGCAGCATCGACAACCCTCTGTGGCCAGCCTCTTGCGGGTTGGTGCGCACGAGGACTGTCATGAGATCGGCGCGAACGGGATGCGTGATCCATGTTTTATTGCCATAAATTTTCCACCCATCCTCATCCCGAACAGCGCGCGTTTTAAGCGATGCCAGATCTGAGCCTGTATTGGGTTCTGTAAAGACCGCTGTTGGCAGGATTTCACCCGAAGCGAGTTTTGGCAGGTAATGCGCTTTTTGTGCGTCTGTTCCTCCCGCGATAATAAGTTCAGCCGCTATTTCTGAACGCGTGCCAAGTGATCCGACACCAATATAACCGCGTGACAACTCTTCAGAAACAACACACATCGCCACTTTTGACATGCCCATGCCGCCAAATTCTTCAGGAATGGTCAGACCAAACACACCCAAATCAGCCATGCTTTGAATAACGGACATGGGAATGTACGCATTGTGCATATGCCATTCATGAGCAAAGGGCTCGACCTCTTCAACGGAAAAGCGCCGAATTTCCTGACGAATGGCATCAAGCGTTTCATCTAATCCTGCTTCGCCAACCGTTAAATGCCCATCGTTTGAGCGCATCAACGTCATAAGCTGCGCGCGGTTTGATGTCGTGTTCCCTGTGTGGATTAATTGATCCACCGCACCAACCTGCCAGACATCTTTTGTATGTGTATCAATACCCATATCGGAAAGACGGACAATCTCTTGCCCGCTCATGGGAATGCCACCTGCAATTTGCGCGAGCGTCTCGCCCAAACCAATCCGCACAATAAGTTCTTCAAGTTGTGAGAAACGCCCTTCCGTGGTGAGCCGCACGGTGTAATCCGTAAGCTCCCGCACACATTCAACGGAGGTTGCAAGCCATGCTAAGCCATGAACGGCACGCTGTTCTCGTGTGACATGTGCGGAAGAGAGTTTTCCATCCTCCATCACTTTTGCTTTAACCAACGCAATCACTTTTTTGAGAAGCTCTTGCGACGCAAAGGTCGCCATTTGCGCTAAGCTCATCAGATCATCTGGTGCTTGATCAAGCATTACATCTGAAGCGGAGGCTAT
This sequence comes from Beijerinckiaceae bacterium, assembly GCA_044356745.1. Lineage (GTDB taxonomy): Bacteria > Pseudomonadota > Alphaproteobacteria > Rhizobiales > Beijerinckiaceae > JBIKVP01. The sequence goes on from JBIKVP010000015.1 coordinate 27,639, forward strand.
TGCAGTCATATTATGTGCTTTCTTTATGATATCAGGCACGGCGCACAGCGAGCGCGACACCACCTGCGGTGAGTATAAATCCAATGATCTGAATGCTTACTAGAGTCTCGTTGAAAAAGAGATAAGCCTGAAACGCGGTAAGCGGCGGCACGGTATAAATTAACGCCGCCGTGCGCGACACTTCACCTTGCCTAATTAAAAAGAGCAACAACCCAATCGCACCAAAGGATAAACCAAGCACTGACCATAACAGAACAAGCAGCGTTGTCATATTCCACGTAATGTGCATCGGCTCTAAAAGATACGCAATCGGCACAGTAGCGAGCGTGCACGCGCCATATTGAATAATCGTGAGGGGAATCAACTCGCCTTCACTCATGAACCGCTTTTGATAAAACGTGCCAAGTGTCAAACTCACGACACTCATGATTGTAATCAATAGCGGTATCATGACGTCTTGTAATGACACGGTTGTGACACCCATGGCTTTCGGCCATAAAACGCACGTAATACCCAAAAAGCCAATGAGAACACCGCTTTTTTGCCGTCCTGACATATATTCATGAATAAGATAGGGAGCCAGCACCGCCGTGAGCAAGGGTTGAAGCGCCGCAATCAACCCTGAAATCCCTGTGGGAACACCGTGCTGAATACCCCACCATGTTCCGCCAAGATAAAGCGCGTGCAGCAGTAATCCAGAGATGACACCGTGCATAATCTGAATCGGTGTCACGGGCCACTTTGCACGCATCACCAGCGCAACGGCCGCGAGCAAGACAGTGGCCACACCAAAGCGTATGCTCAAAAATGTGAGCGGATCCGCATATTGCACGGCATAGCCCGCAATAATCCATCCCGTTGACCAGATCAGGACAAAAGCGATCGGCACAAGCCGCAAGGTGAACGCGGAGGTTGTCACATCACACTCAGTTGGAAAGCGTTAAATTACGAAATTAACGAACGCTAAACCATAAAGATGTGTAATTCGTTGATTTTTCAAGTGTGATTTGTCAAGTGCACTTTGAGCGCATCGTTTGGCAACGCTTCAAAAAGAGCATGATCTGTCCCCGTCATCCACACTTGCGCATCAAGAGCGGTGAGTTCGTGATAGAGCGCTGCGCGCCGTGACGGATCAAGATGCGCTGCAACCTCATCAAGCAATAAAATGGGCGATAATCCGCTGATTTGGCGGGTTAGTCGCGCATGAGCCAGAATAAGCCCTGTGAGCAGTGCTTTTTGCTCTCCAGTTGAGGCGCGCTCGGCAGGGACATTTTTAGGGCCATGGATAACATTTAAATCAGACGTATGAGGGCCAAAAAGCGTACGCCCTGCCCCGCGATCGCGTGCGCGTGTTTCACTTAAAATCGCGCGATAGGCATCCTCTGCATCAAGAGCTGTATGCTGTGACACGAGCGCATCCATCTCACCTTCTAAGCTTAAAACAGCCCACGGAAAGGCGCTATTTTGTTGCGGTGTTGTTTGCATCAACGCACTTAAACGCGAGACTGTTTCAGCACGTGCCGTGGCCACCGCAACACCGTGTTCGGCAATTTCGCGCTCAACAGCCGAACACCAGTTTGGATCGCCATTGTCTTCAAGAAGTCTGTTGCGGGTGCTTAAGGCACGCTCAAGCGCTTGTACGCGTCGCCCATGTGTGCTGTCAGTTGCAAGAACCAATCGATCCAGAAAACGGCGTCGATCCCCCGCTGCCCCGCGAAACAACCCATCCATATCTGGTAAGAGCCAGATCAAGCGAAGATAGTCGCTAAACTCTTGCGATGAAGTGACTTTTTCACCATCAATCCGGTAAAGACGCTTTGCTTGACCTGTAAAAGCATCGCACTCCCCCCCGACACCGAGGCGATGCTCGCTCTCATCATGATAAAGGCTTATCGCAACAGAAAAACGCGGTGCAGCTTGCCCATCCTCATTTAATCGCGACATCTGCATGGTGTCGGCACGGCGCAAACCCCGCCCTTGCGAGAATAACGAGAGCGCTTCAAGCAGGTTTGTTTTGCCAATCCCGTTATCACCAATCAAGGCGATCATCCGCGCATCGGATTCGAATGAAAAGTGCGTGTAACAGCGAAAATCCTGAACACTCAGTCGCATGATGCGTGTTGCTGGAGAAGGCTGCAAAATGGTTAGAGCACTTTTGGTTTTGACTGAATCAAAACCGCGCTCTAGTTCGTTGTTTTTTCGCATTTTTTTCACGCGAACCGGTATCCACTTCGCTCAAAAATGCTCTAGACACGCATCGGCATCAGCACATAAAGCGCTTGTGGTGTTGCGCCGTCTTTAACATCATCTTGAATAAGGGTTGGCGCACCAGAATCTGCAAAAGCAAATACCGCATCTTCGCTGACAAGTTGCGCTGTAATATCCAAGAGATAGCGGGCATTAAACCCTACATCAATGCTATCGGCTTCATAATCGACTTCAATTTCCTCGGTCGCCGATCCTGAATCAGGGTTGACGACAGAGAGCATCAGTTTGCCTGCATCAAGCGATAATTTTACGGCACGCCCACGCTCGGATGAAATGGTTGAGACGCGATCAACAGCAGCCGCGAACAAGGTGCGATCCACTTTTAAAAACTTGTCATTCCCTTGTGGTATCACCCGCTGATAATCGGGGAATGTGCCATCAATCAGTTTGGACGTGAGCACAACCCCATCAAATGAAAGCTGAATTTTAGAGGGAGAGATTGCAATGTCGACCTCTCCATCAAGTCCTTCAAGAAGCTTTTGAATTTCTGAAACGGTTTTACGCGGAATAATGATGCCAAGCATATTGAGCGCCCCATCAGGTGCGGGCACATCCATGCGTGCAAGACGATGTCCATCGGTTGCCACAGCCCGCAGCTTAACTTCGCCTTGCACATCCATCGTATGCAAATAAATGCCGTTGAGATAATAGCGCGTTTCTTCGGTTGAAATCGCAAACTGGGTGCGATCAATTAGCGCTTTAAAATGACTGGCCGTTAAAGCAAAATGATGCGGCAACTCGCCAATCGTCAAATCAGGAAAATCATCCACAGGAAGCGCTTGCAAGTGAAAGCGTGAGCGCCCTGAGCGCAGTAGCATCTGTGTTTCGCCATCACTGATTTCAAGAGAAATATGTGCTCCATCAGGAAGTTTACGCACAATATCATACAGAAAATGTGCTGGAACCGTTGTGCCGCCCGCATCTTGAATATCGGCTTTACACACTTCTGTGATTTCAAGATCAAGGTCAGTCGCTTTAAGTGTGAGTGAGCCGTCACGTGCACGCAATAACACGTTGGAGAGAATAGGAATTGTATTGCGTCGCTCGACCACGCGATAAACATGGCTCAAAGACTTCAATAGCGCCGAACGCTCAACCGTGACTTTCATCAACACACTCCGTTCAATATAGCCTTTATGCCAAGCTTTTTGACCCCAATAAGCCTTTAAAAGCCATCCGCTTTGCTTTTTCGCGCTTAAAAAGCGCAAAGAGAGCGGGAAACTGTCTTAAGCTTTTTTTAAGGATGTTGGCAAGTCGCGATGTTGGCAATTCTCGCTGTGAATAAGTCGTGCATTGTCTGCTCACCGTTCGCTCACTTGCACTTGATATCTGACTTATTATCGCTTCATTTTGAATTTAGGGCTTGTTTAGTCCTTAACTTGTGAAAATGCGTGAAAACAGGTATGCTGCGTTCACATTTATTTAACATTTTTATATTGGCGCATTCTGATGCTCTTCACTCATTCAATGACGATTCACTCCTTTAAGCAGATTTGTGCGCGCACGCTCACACTTTTGCTCCTTGGCATAAGCACATTTGTTGCTGTGCCTGCGCCTGTTCAAGCGCAATATTCTGATCATTTTTTTCGCCCCATGCGCCCTGCTCCAGTGTATCGCGAAGCGCCGATGTATCGCTCTGCACCAATGCATCGTGGTGAGCGTTATGGTTATGATGAAGCCCCCGTGATTATGCCATTGACGACACGGCGCGTGATTAACCGACTTGCACGTCAAGGTTTTGATGTAAACCGCGTCTGGCGGCAAGGTGATGTGTATCTGGCGCAAGGGGTTGATCGTCGTGGTGCGCCGGTGCGCGTTGTCGCCGATCCGTATGAGGGAAGTGTGCTTGAGGTCATTGCTCTTGGTGCGCCAGTGATTCGCGAAAAACCACGCCAAAATAACTTGAGAGCTCAAGACAACCCTCGGCTTGCAGCACGTGCGCCTTTGCCGCCCCAAGGTGTTCCACACATGAATTCTCATGAAGCTGCGCCACACGTCATTCCTGCACCGCGCTCTATTATCGAAAAGCAGCCTCAAGTCATGATACAGCCGCATGTCTCGCCGCCTGTGCGTCCGCTGACACCGCCACTGCCGCCGATACGCAGCACGCAAAACCCGCCTTCAGAGCCTCAGGTTCAAGAAAAAGTTGCGCAAAAACCTGTTGTTAAGCAGCTCATACCAAGCCAATCACGTGCTCAAAAACCAGCGATTGCCCCGATTGAAGAGGTTAAGCCCACACTTCACAATCGCCTCAACACTGATAAAATCTGATTTATGACGATCGTGATGCGCGTACGTCGCCTTGATCCTCTGCTCATTGATCAGATCGCGGCTGGAGAAGTGATTGAGCGCCCTGCGGCGGCCGTAAAAGAGCTCGTAGAAAATGCGCTTGATGCAGATGCAACACACATCAACATTATGATTGAAGCGGGTGGCCGCAACTTGATTCGTGTTGAAGATAATGGTCACGGCATGAGCGCAGATGATTTAGCGCTCGCCATTGAGCGACATGCGACATCAAAACTAAGCCATGGCGATTTATTTGCGATTGCAACCTTGGGGTTTCGCGGTGAAGCACTGCCTTCGATTGGCTCTGTCTCCCGCCTCACGATTACAACACGCACACATGATGCGGATCATGGCATTCGGATTGTTGTTGATCAGGGACATGTGAAGCCGATTGAACCCGCTTCCGCCCGCCATGGAACAGTAATTGAAGTACGTGATTTATTTTGTGCCACGCCTGCCCGGCTTAAGTTTTTAAAAACGGATCGCGCTGAAAGCATGGCAGTGGTTGATATCATCAAGCGCCTTGCCCTCGCGCACCCATGTGTGCGCTTCACACTGCAAGGGGATGGTCTATCAAAGTTCGATTACACAACATGTGATGATGACGATGCTGGGTTTTTAATCCGCTGTGGACAGGTACTCGGCGCTGATTTTACGCGTGATGCCTTGCCCGTTTGTGCTGTGAAAAGCGATATGCAGCTTATCGGTTTTACAAGTATTCCCACCAGTCACCAAGCCAGCGCGAATGCTTTGCATTGGCTTGTGAATGGCCGTCCTGTGCGCGATAAAGCGCTCATCAGCGCGGCACGTGCGGCTTACATGGATCATCTGCCCTCTGGTCGTTATCCGGCCATGGTGATGCAGATTATGTGCGCGCCCTCCGAGGTGGATGTGAATGTGCATCCTGCAAAAACAGAAGTGCGTTTTAAAAATCCTACGCTTGTACGCGGTCTTGTCATTTCTGCTTTAAGAGACGCGCTTGAGAAAGCAGGAGTGAAAGCCTCGCACACTATCACGACACAAACCCTTCATGCCTTTCATCAACACCGCCCACCGTCTCACTCTTCTTTGAATTCTTCAACAACCTATGCTCGCGCGTTTCAGCACACTTTGCACACGCCGCTCACGATGCCCGCGCAAGCAAGTGCACATCAGGAAAACGCTTTATATGAAAGTGCACAGCCTCATTCTTTAACACAAACCCTTACAGCGCCCTCATCACCCCCACCGCCTGCGCATGATGATCAAGCGCTTAAAACGTATCCTTTGGGCGCGGCACGTGCGCAAATTCACGGCACGTACATTCTATCTGAGACGGTAGACGGATTCATCATGGTGGATCAACATGCGGCGCATGAGCGGCTTGTGTATGAACGCCTCAAGAAAGCTGCACTCGCGCGTTCTGTGCCGCGTCAACTGCTGCTTATTCCGGATATTGTAGAGATGGAAGCAAGCCTTGCCGACACTTTAATCGCTCAGGCCACACAGCTTGAGGCGTGCGGTCTTGTGATTGAAGCGTTTGGTTCAGGAGCGATTGCAGTGCGCGAAATTCCGGCGCTGCTTCATCCTCAAGCTATTCGTCCCCTTCTTCATGATATTGCTCAACTAAGCTCGCATCACAATGATGAAGCCTACAGTGATCCCGAACATCTCATCACACGGCGGATGGATCAGGTTTTTGCCTCTATGGCTTGTCATGGTTCGGTGCGAGCAGGACGGATTTTAAAGATTGATGAAATGAACGCACTCTTGCGCGATATGGAATCCACCCCGCATTCAGGCCAATGCAATCATGGCCGTCCAACCTTTATCAGCCTCACCCTGACTGATATTGAGCGGCTCTTTGGGCGCTAAATATCGATTTTAAATTGCGTTTTTTATGACTGCTCTCTTTTTACTTTTCCCTTCCCGCTTATTTTTTTCTTTCACAAGTCTCTGGAAGAGCGCTTGATGATCCTTTTTCAAGGGATTATCTGACGCCCCCCAGAGCTTTGCGAAGAGATTTGTCGTCTTGTTTCTCGCCGCGGCTTTGATGTTACTCTTCTTTTTTGTATCGACACATGCTGCTCAGCAACATGGATTGTCAGCATTTTTCCCCCGTCCCTTTTTGAAGGGGTCGCCATCAATGCGTTGTCAATGCATTCATGACGAAGGGCGACATGGCCATGTCACGATTAGAATAACAGTGCTTGAAAGGGCGGGGATAACTTTTTTTAGAGGCGAATGACAGCTAAAGGTTCAAGCACATAAAACACAACGTTTTATGTGCCTTATTATTTTTCTGTCCTGTCATTTCAAGCGTTCTTTGCGGCATGTCTTGCCATCGCGGCGGTGATCATGGCTTTCGCTTCGTCGGCATCACCCCAACGGATTACTTTGACCCATTTATTCGCTTCAAGATCTTTGTAATGTTCAAAAAAGTGCTGAATTTGTTTGAGCGTTATGTCAGGCATCTGATTGTAATGAATGACATTTTCATAACGACGTGTGATTTTATTAGACGGAACAGCGATAATTTTCTCATCTCCGCCCGCCTCATCTTCCATCAGCAAAACACCAATAGGGCGCACATTGATCACAGCACCTGGCACAATCGGGCGTGTATTGGCAATCAGCACATCACACGGATCTCCATCATCAGAAAGTGTGTGTGGAATAAAGCCATAATTTCCCGGATAGCGCATCGGGGTGTATAAAAAACGATCGACGACAAGCGTGCCTGCGTTTTTATCCATTTCGTATTTGATTGGTTCGCCGCCAATAGGCACTTCAACAATCACATTCACATCATCAGGTGGATTTTTACCGATTTCAATTGCATCAATACGCATAACTCAACATATCCCTTTTTCATTCATTTCGTCGCTCTGCATAAACCGTAGAGAGCTTAATGAACAGTGAAATATATGGTCAATGTGATGGAAATTCGCCTTAAAATATAATACTGGAATCAAGATGGCAGCCGTTCAGCAATCCATAATTTAATAAGGGATTGACGCGTTACACCAAGACGTTGCGCCTGTTTATCTAAAGCTTCAACAACCCAGGCAGGAAAATCAACATTCACCCGCTTGGTTTGCGTATTAGGGCGGCGTGCCTTAGACCAATCCACAAGCTCCGTCATATCCTTGTCTTGATCAAAGGCTTCATCAAATTCATGCGCTTTCATATTAAGCACCTGTCATCGTGAATCACATGAGTGAAATGGGACAGAATTTTATTGTAATATACCCCTCGTGAGTGAAGAGTTGGCGTTATCTTTTTATTAAGGTTGTTTTGATTCCAATTTGGTATGGGTACGCTTTTAGAACCGGATCAACGGCAGGAGCTTTTGAAACGCCGCCGCACCGAGCGAGATGGGCGTGTCAAGGATCGGATCAAGGCTGTTTTGTTGCGCGATGATGGCTATAGTGTTGAACAGATCGCACGGGTGCTGTTTCTCAGCGATGAGGCGATCCGCCAGCATA
>JBIKVP010000130.1:0-3207 GCA_044356745.1 Beijerinckiaceae bacterium
CGGTGCGGTGGCGTTTCAAAAGCTCCTGACGTTGGTCTGGTTCTAAAAGCGTACCCATACCAAATTGGAATCAAAACAACCTTAATAAAAAGATAACGCCAACTCTTCACTCACGAGGGGTATAGTATAAAAAATGAGATGAATTCACGCCTCATCCATTCCGCCGTCTTTGAGGAAGTGCTCAAGCCAGTGAATATCATACATCCCGTTTTGCATATCCTGATTGCGCACGAGTGTGCGAAACAAAGGCAATGTTGTTTCAACACCATCAACAACAAATTCATCAAGCGCACGTCTTAAACGCATCAGGCACTCATTGCGTGTGCGGCCATGAACTATCAACTTGCCAATGAGTGAATCGTAGGTGGAGGGAATTTTATAGCCTTGATACACCGCCGAATCGACTCGCACACCAAGGCCGCCTGGTGGATGAAAATAACTGATCGTGCCAGGTGATGGGCGAAATGATATTGGATTTTCCGCATTGACGCGGCATTCAATCGCGTGGCCTGAAATTTTAATATCGTCTTGTTGAATTGATAATGGCAAGCCAGCAGCAACGCGAATTTGCTCATTCACAAGATCAATACCTGTGATCATTTCCGTCACAGGATGCTCGACCTGAATACGCGTATTCATTTCAATGAAATAGAACTTGCCATCTTCATAAAGAAATTCAACTGTGCCCGCACCAAGATATTGCAATTCTTTCATGGCGTTAGCGACAATCATGCCAATACTCTCACGCTCATGCGTATTAAGAGCAGGTGAAGGCCCCTCCTCCCACACTTTCTGGTGGCGGCGCTGCAATGAGCAATCGCGCTCCCCTAAGTGCACAGCGTGGCCTTTCCCATCGCCAAGAACCTGAATTTCAATATGACGCGGCTTTTCGAGATATTTCTCGATATACACCTCATCATTTCCGAATGCCGCCATCGCCTCAGCTTTGGCCGTTGCAAGCGCGTGTTCCAGCTCTTCTTCAGAGCGAGCAACTTTCATACCGCGTCCACCACCACCTGCCGCTGCTTTGATCAGGACAGGATAGCCCATATCTTTGCAGATACGCTTTGCCTCGACCTCATCACTGACACCGCCTTCCGAGCCGGGAACACATGGAATCCCTAAACGCTTTGCAGTGCGTTTTGCTTCAATTTTATCGCCCATAATGCGAATGTGATCCGCTTTAGGGCCAATGAATGCGATATTGTGTTCTGCGAGAATATCAGCAAAACGCGCATTTTCAGATAAAAATCCATAACCTGGGTGCACAGCGTCCGCTTGTGTAATTTCACAAGCGGCAATAAGTGCCGGAATATTGAGATAGCTGTCACGCGCTAATGGAGGGCCAATGCAAACGCTCTCATCAGCAAGTTTGACATGCATCGCGTTTGCATCAACGGTTGAGTGAACAGCGACAGTGGCAATCCCCAGCTCTTTACACGCACGCAGGATTCGCAGGGCAATTTCACCGCGATTGGCTATGAGAATTTTATCAAACATGCACAATACGCCTCTCGTTATGCCTCATGAATAAATGCCGCTTTGCAAGTCATATCAGTAGAAATCTACTCAATGATCACCAATGGCTCACCATATTCTACGGGCTGGCCATCATCGACCAGTACAGCTGTCACGGTTCCTGAACGGGGCGCAACAATATCATTGAAGGTTTTCATCGCCTCGACGAGCAACATTTTATCGCCCGCATTAACAATGCTGCCCACTTCAACAAATGCCTTTGCACCCGGTGCTGAACGCAAATAAACTGTTCCGACCATCGGCGAAGGAACAACGCCCGGATGATCTTTCACACTAGCCGCTAAAGGAGTCTGCGCGAATGCAGCAGGCGCGCTCACAGGTGCTGGTGCAGCTTGCGGCACAGCTTGATGTGAGTGCACGGGCACATGAATTGGCGCAGGCATAACGCGTGCAACACGAATACGCAGATCACCTTTTTCAATTTCAATTTCGGTGAGAGCCGTATTCTCAATGAGGGAGGCCAGCTCCTTCAGATAATCCGTATCAACAGGGGTCTGTTTTCCAGCCATACACTCATCTCCACAAACGCAACGGAAGCGCTTTGTCAGCCCTTCGTATGCTCTTTTAACGCATCTAGCGCAAGTTGATAGCTCATTTCACCAAAACCGCAAATCACACCAACACAAACGGCTGAAAGATAAGAGTGATGACGAAACATCTCACGCGCATACACATTTGAGAGATGAACTTCAACTACTCTTGCGCTTGATCCCACGATTGCATCGCGTAAAGCAACAGAGGTATGCGTATAAGCTCCCGCGTTGAGAATAACGCCGCTTTTTTCACGTCCTGCGTCCTGAATCCATGAGACAAGATCACCTTCAATATTTGATTGGCGACAAATGACCTCAATACCGCATTCGCGGCCATAGGCGATGAGACGCGCTTCAATATCGGCCAGTGTTGATAGGCCATAGATTTCAGGCTCTCGCGTACCCAAAAGATTAAGATTTGGACCATTTAAAACATATATGCGCATCATCGTATCAATCTTTTAAAAGGCAAAGCACACAAAAACGCCCCGTAAGGGGCGCTTAAACTTGTGGATTAAAAGATATTATTCGCTTAAAGCATTTTTCACAAGTCGCGACTCTTCACGCGTCATCGCTAAAAATAAGGCAAGGGCTTCCATGTGATAGCGATTAGCGATGCGCTCAAGCCGCTCACATGTTTGCTCAATCATTTGAGCGATATGTGCAGGCTTCATCTCCGGATCATCGTCATAGAGTGGCAATCTTTGCTCTTGAGAGGTAGACATAAAAAATGGACTTGCAGCGGCAACAACAGGAATCGAGCAAGGTTGGCCGTTAGAATTTGCGCCAGCAAGTGTGTCCACTTTAACAGAAGGTGACGCTTCAGTTGTTTTTTTATTATAGACCGATGACATTACGCCATTGGGTTCATCATAAAGGGATAAAAAAAATTCCATATTCATGGTATGGCCTCCTGGCCTGAAAAGGGATCAAAAAATAAACTCCAACTGCGTACAAACTCTACAAAAATGCGACTTTTAAAAAATGAGAATCAACTTTAAATAAAAGGATTAGCTTTGAATTGTAAAAAAATCGGCAATATACCCCTCGTGAGTGAAGAGTTGGCGTTATCTTTTTATTAAGGTTGTTTTGATTCCAATTTGGTATGGGTACGCTTTTAGAACCAGACCAACGT
>JBIKVP010000016.1:0-35528 GCA_044356745.1 Beijerinckiaceae bacterium
GCTCCTGACGTTGGTCTGGTTCTAAAAGCGTACCCATACCAAATTGGAATCAAAACAACCTTAATAAAAAGATAACGCCAACTCTTCACTCACGAGGGGTATAGAAGCGCGCACTCATGCATCACCTTTGATATGGGCATGGCTGAGCACTTTAAGCATGAGGTTTGAAAGCGGTTCATTATTGAGCTGCTGCACGTTTACCCAGCGCATTCCTTCTGGCGCGGGGGTGTTCTCTGGCACATGTTGAGAGACAACGCTGAGCATCAGCACAATGTGCGTGAAAATATGCTTGACGTGCCCCTCATGGCGTATCCATGAGCCAGTGCGTAACGTGCCTTCAAAAAACGGCTCTTGATACGATGCATGATCTGGTTGGTGTGTGAGCCATTCGCTTGTTGGAACTTCTGCCATGCCGCCTAATAATCCCTTGGGTGGGCGGGTGCGTAATAAAATCTCGCGGTTATCAGCGTGTGTGCGTGTTACGATATATGCTATACCAAAACGGTGCTGCGCGGCTTTTTTAGGCGTTTTTATCGGGAAAGCGGCGGGTGTTCCGCGCTCAAAAGCAAGGCAATCGCTGTGCCAAGGACATTCATGACATGCAGGTTGGCGCGGTGTACATACCGTTGCACCAAGCTCCATCAACGCTTGCACCATATCACCACATCGGGTGGGGGGCATAAGCGCTTGGGCTTTTTCACGTACCTGTGATTTCGCGGATGGAAGCGACTCATCAAGCGCATAAAAACGGCTTATGACGCGCTCAACATTGCCATCAACTGCCACGATCTGTTCGCCAAAGCTAATGGCGGCAATCGCAGCGCTTGTATAGACTCCGATGCCGGGAAGCTTTTGTAAATCATGGGCGGTGCGCGGAAATTCACTGTTATATTGCGTGACGATCTTTTTAGCGCAAGCGTGAAGGTTGCGCGCGCGTGAATAATAGCCAAGTCCCGCCCATGCCTGCATCACGTGCTCGCTCGGTGCATTGGCAAGCGCTTCAATAGTTGGAAAAAGTGTTAAAAAGCGTGCAAAATAAGGGATGACGGCGGCAACGGTCGTTTGTTGTAACATGATTTCAGAGAGCCAGACATGATAAGGATCCGGCGCTTGATCGCCTATCATTCGCCATGGCAGCGTGCGTTGATGGAGATCATACCATGCGAGCAGACGCGTTGTGGGGGATGAATGCTTGTGCAAGAGCCGCAATCTCCTTAATATAAAGCGCTCAAATAGGTTTTATATGTCATGAGCCGCTACAAATCACCTGTTGCTGTATACCTTAAAAAGGGGCCGCAACCACTGGCAGAATTTGTCATGACGAGTTGCGCGCCTGTGTTTGAAAAGCAGGGTTTTGCGCGCTCACGTGTCTTGCTTGAATGGCCGGAAATCGTTGGTGAAAAACTTGCACAGGTGACCGCGCCGCTTAAAATGGAATGGCCACGAACGCCCCAAGGTTTACATGAAGCGCATCCAACACGGGGCGCAACGTTGATTGTGCAAGTGGTCAGCGCCTTTGCTCTTGATATGCAATATCAATCTAGCGTGTTGATTGAGCGGATTAATGCGCATTTTGGCTGGCGATGCATTGAAAAAATCGTGCTTAAGCAAGGATCAATTATTCATAAGTCACGAAAAAGCGCTCCCCTGACACCCTCACCACAAGCGCTTGAAGACGCAGCCTTACACGCTGAAGGTGTTGATGATGAGGGCTTAAAACGCGCCCTCATTAAGCTCGGCGGATATGTGCTGACAAGAAATTAGCCCTTCAATCAACCATTTTTTATATCAAGGCTTGGAATCTTCGTTAAAAAAGCGTAAACTTTTTAGCGGAGGCCACTTTTGCGGTGCATTGCGCGGAAGAGGTTAAGTTTATGTTGCGTTTGCGTTCAGTCTTTTTGACATCCTTCACACGCTTGTGTGCAGGTTTGGGTTTTGTTGCGTCGGGTGCATTGATCATTGATGCATCCTTTATGTCAGCTCATGCGTGCGGAGCGGGGTCTCATTGCGGATCACGTGGTGGATCAGTTGCGGCTGTTCACGCCAAAGGTGGCTTTAAAGGGGGAACGTTTTCTGCATCGCATCAGCGTGGATTACATCGTTCACAATTATCAACGACGCATTTGCGTGCGTTATCACGCGCTAATGGCTCCTATATGGGGCAGCGTCAGGGCGCTTATTTAAATCATGGGTACAATAACCATGCGCACAATGGTTTGAATAATCTTTCATTGCGTCATCGGCAGATTTTAGCACGCTCCTATGGCACTCATGACGGGCATCGTTATGGTACGCGTGGCACACGCTATGGCTATGGTTATGGCGGATACGGATCAACCGTTTATCACTCTCCCATCGCCCCTGTTATTTATAATCAGGCTCATATGCCTTTTTATGGTGTGCCCTCTGTGATGGATTTGCCTGTTGTGATGGGGATGTATCCTCAACCTACGGCTGAACCTGTGATGTATTCACTGCATAAAAATGGCAAAGTGTCACGCCGTGTCCTGTCGAGCACATCACGGGGCGCGAAGGTCATTCATAAAGATGGTTCCGTGTCGGCTCATGCCGCTACTCAAGACACAGATCATGCGCAATCGCACGGTTCACGCATTATTTATGTTCGTTAAGCGTTTTAAGAAACGCCTCAGCGTCTTCAAGAGCCTGAGGCGTTCCAACGTGAAGCCATGTGCCGTTTAAGACAGTGCCGAACAGGCGTTTGCGCGCGATTGCCTCATCAAAAAGGTGGTTCATTGAAAACGCACCTTCCGGCGTTTGTTTGAACAGTTCAGGCTTTAAGATCGCCGCGCCTGCATAAACAAACGGCGCGTTTTCATGGGTGCTTCGTCTTATAAGCTGTTGATCCGGTGTTACATGAAAGTCACCTTGTCCATCATAACCGAGAGTTTGTGTAACATCAGCAAGAAGCAACAGAATATCCATTGCCTCAGGCTGCCACATTGAGCGCATCTGGTGTAGTGCGGATGTGTTTTTCTCAATCCATAATGTGTCTGAATTCATAAGCCAGAACGGCGCGCACCCTAATTGGTTGAGCGCTTTTTTAACGCCGCCTCCTGTTTCAAGCAGCAAGCGGCGCTCATCAGAAATGTGCACATGTGGCGTTGTACGATGAGCAACGTGCGCGATGATCTGCTCAGCTAAATAATGCACATTCACAACGACATCTTGTACGCCAACGTCTTTGAGGCGATCAAGCGCATGATCAAGCATGGCTTTCTCACCCACCGTAACAAGCGGCTTAGGGATGGTAAGCGTTATGGGTCTTAAACGCGTGCCCAAGCCCGCTGCAAGCACCATGGCGTTTTTCAAATCGTGTGTCATGATTTACCCTTGATTTAGCTCTGTTTTTTTAATACGCTAAGTTCTTGTGATTAATCACAAGTTCTTTTGCCAATCGCAAAATTTATTTTGCATTTTCCCATTTTTTTATGTGATACAATTTCCAATTTTATACGTATTTATTTTATAAGAACACTTCTTTGGGGGGAAACATGATTTTGTTGTCGCGTCGCTCATTATTATCCATTGCCGCTGTGGTTGATATTGCGCTACATGCCCGCCCTCAACCTGTGTCCGCTAAAATGCTTGCGGCACGTCATGAGCTTCCACCCCGTCATTTGGAAACCATGCTGCAAACGCTTGTGCGTTCAGGTATTTTAAAAGGTATTCGTGGCCCGCGTGGGGGATATGAGTTTGCGCGAGAGCGCCGTAAAGTTACGGCAGGGGATATTGTCAGAGCTGCAATGTATGAAGTGACCGCCGAAGATGAGGTTTTACCAAAATCGCGCCTTGTTGATGAGGTTATTTCATCGCACATTCGTTTAGCGGGTCATGCCTTTCTCGCAGAACTTGATAAAATCACTGTTGATGATTTATGTCGTGAAGCAGAGCAAAAAACCGTTTTCGGTAATCCGTTGCAGCCGATTGATTTTGCGATTTAAACTGTATAATATTAATATTTACAATATTATATGTAAATTATACACGGCACGTTTTTTTATATTTTAAGCGGGAGAGTGGATATGACGGGTACGAATAAAACATCACAAGTGGGGCGTGGGCGCATTTATGAGTCGATCACCGACACCATTGGTAATACGCCGATTGTCCGCTTGAACCGTTTGGCTGCACAAAAGGGTGTTAAAGCGAACCTTCTGGCCAAGCTTGAGTTTTTTAATCCGATTGCCAGCGTTAAAGATCGTATCGGTGTGAGTATGATTGATACGCTTGAGGCGCAAGGCGTTATCCAGCAAGGGACAACGTTGATTGAGCCTACATCGGGTAATACGGGCATTGCACTCGCATTTGTGGCTGCGGCACGCGGTTATCGCCTCATTCTTGTTATGCCAGAAACGATGTCGGTTGAGCGTCGCAAAATGCTTGCCTTTTTGGGGGCAGAGCTTGATTTAACGCCTGGCCCCTTAGGAATGCGCGGTGCCGTGGCACGTGCTGAAGAGCTTAAAGAGCAAATTTCAGGTGCTATTATTCCGCAACAGTTTAAAAATGCGGCTAACCCTGCCATTCACCGCTCAACGACGGCTGAAGAAATCTGGAATGATACAGACGGAGGGATTGATTATTTTGTCTCTGGCGTTGGCACGGGGGGGACGATTACAGGTGTAGGGCAAGTGCTTAAACCACGTAAACCGTCACTCAAAATCATTGCAGTCGAGCCTGAAGACAGCCCGATTTTATCAGGTGGTCAACCTGGTCCACACAAAATTCAAGGTATTGGGGCTGGCTTTGTCCCTGATATTCTTGATCGCTCGGTGATTGATGAGGTGATTACGGTCGGCAATCAAACGGCGTTTGACACCTCGCGTTTACTCGCACGTCTTGAAGGCGTGCCGGGCGGTATTTCATCAGGGGCGGCGGTTGCCGCAGCGCTTGAACTGGCCGCTCGCCCGAATATGGATGGCAAGAATATCGTCATTATTATTCCATCCTTTGCAGAGCGGTATTTATCAACAGCGCTCTTTGAAGGACTTTAAAGCGCATCTTGAGATGCGGTTGTGACATTATGAGGGAGTGCGATGTGCCATCTTTACGTGAAAAATTTACGCAAGATCTGAAAGACGCCATGAAAGCGGGCGAGAAAAGCCGTGTATCAACGATACGGCTGATACAATCAACGCTCAAAGATCGTGACATTGAAGCGCGCGGCGTGGGTAAAGAGCCCATCAGTGATGATGATATTCTGGCGATGCTGCAAAAAATGATTAAGCAGCGTCTTGAATCAATTCACATGTATGATCAAGGCGGTCGCCCTGAACTTGCAGCACAAGAGCGTGAAGAAGCGGACATTTTAAGCACCTATTTGCCGCAACAACTCGATGAGGCGCAAACCCAAGCGGCCATTCAAGCTGCGATTGCAGATGTTGGCGCATCTTCCATGAAAGAAATGGGTAAGGTCGTTGCGCACCTGAAAGCCCAATATGCGGGTCAGATGGATTTTGCCAAAGTCAGTGGGCTTGTGAAATCGGCGCTCAATAACGCCTAAATATGGCCATCACTCTACGCAAAAAGAAAAATCCCCGATGCGGGAGCGCATCGGGGGTGGTTTGCATGGATACGATTGGGGAGTGCATCCATGCGGGGAAAAGACGTCATGTCGTATGAAACAGCGCACTTAGAATGGTAAGAGAATATCCATGACCTGTTGGCCATAGCGGGGTTGTTGGACATCGGTGATCTGTCCTTGGCCACCATAAGCGATGCGCGCTTGAGCGATTTTTGATGAGTCAACGATGTTATCCGAGTCAATATCTTCAGGACGCACAACACCTGCGACAATCATTTCGCGCTTCTCGAAGTTAATCCGCACTTCCTGCTTGCCTTCAATGACAAGATTTCCATTGGGCAGAACTTGCGTCACAACAGCTGCAACCGTTGTTGTCACCTGTTCTGAACGACGGATTGAGCCTGTACCTTGTGAGCCACTGTCTGAAGAAGCATCAAGCAACGGATCAAGGGTTGATCCTTCAGCAAAGATTTTACCCGGATTCACTTCAAGGCCAAACAGATTGGCTGCGCCCATTTTCTCGGTATTTTTACGGGTTCGCGCCGTTTGGTTATTAAGCTGTGCCTGATCGGTGATTTTGATTTTCACTGTCACAAGATCACCCACTTGGCGTGCGCGTTGGTCCTTAAAGAAGGCGCGCGATCCTGTGCGCCATAAGGAGTTCGATGAATAGACCGCAGGCTCTGGTGTCGGCATTGGCATACGCACGGGTTTATATCCGGGTTGCGCGGTCGGATCTTCAATCGCGGATAAAGAGGGTGCTTTACCGACATTTGAAAGACGATCAATGCTGCCACATGCGCTTAATATGACTGCCATGCCTGCAAGGGCAGTCCAGCGGCAAAGGGCTAAAGGTGAGAAGGTGTGAAAAGAAGACATGATGCTCACCACTATTAACGAGAGACAAAAGGAGAATTGGCGACAGTTGTTGGTTTTGATGCATTTGACGCTGAACTATTGAGGGCGCTTAAAGAGGTGCTCGACACGATCACTTTACCTGCACCTGCAATCGTTGCCTGAACCGTGCGTTTGGATTGCAGGTTTTGCACCCCGATAACCGTGCCCACTCCGCCTGCTTCAAGCGCTTTGCCGCGTGCGGTGAGCATGAGGCCTTTTCCCTCATAAACGATGGTCACGGTGTCCCCACGGGCAATAACATCGGGTCGAATAAGATCACCATTACGTAAAGGAGAACCCGGGATCAGCGTGCGACGTGCAACAAAACCATTAAGATTATTGGTGTCCGATATCGCATCACTGGGGATGCTATCGCGGGGGCGCTTTTCAATTGAAACATCGCCCATTTGCAGCGCTTCACCGCGGTTAAGTGCACGACTGACGATCACAACGGTGCTCATTTCGACAAGCTGACCCGCAACGCGCACGCTGCGGCGCTGACTGCCGTTTTCGCTTGCAACACTGACAGTGCCTGTGATGCGTCGTGCGCGTGGATCATAACTGAGGTCGTCAATTTTGAGCGCACCATTCACATCGGGAGCAACAATGAGAGCGGGGGGTGTGCCATCGAAGATGATACTGATGGATGAGGCGCTCAGGCGATATTTGTCATTGAGTGCGCGAATAAGCACCTCTTCAAAATCACGCGCTTGAATGCGTCGTGCATCGCGCATGACGGTAATTTGTGTGAGGCCTCTTGTATCAAGATCGGGCAAGCCCATTTTGTGCAAGGCATCAAGAACACGTACAATCTGAATCGTGCCGCTTTCTCCCAATGCAGGGGCGCGAAACAAGGGTGTCGCACTTAAAGTGGGATCAATCCCTTGACCAGACTCCAACCCATCAACAAGATCATGATAAGTGACCACATCACGTGTGACTTTGATTTCAGGCTTGAGAGCTGCGGCGTTAGCCAAGGCAGGATATGCAACTGCGCTCAACAACACCATCAATGAAGCGATTTTTCTAAACATTATTCACCTCTATCCTCTGAACATGCCGCTCGTGGCGGAAAGCATCTGATCGGATGCGGTGATCACTTTTGAATTCATTTCATAAGCGCGTTGTGCTGCGATAAGCGCCGTAATTTCCGTTACTGCATTCACATTCGCTTCTTCGACATAACCTTGAAGCAATGAGCCAAAACCTTCAGCGCCTGCCGTGCCATCGGTGGCCGTGCCTGAGCCTGGTGTTTCGATATAAAGATTGTCCCCGATGGATTCGAGACCCGCTTTATTGATGAAACGCGATAGCTGAACCTGACCCAGATTTTGTGGGGCAGTCTGTCCAGGAATTGTTGCCTCTACCGTACCTTGGTTGTTAATCGTCACACTGAGTGCATTTGTTGGAACGGTGATGCTAGGTTCGACGATGTAGCCATCACCCGTCACGAGTTGACCTTGTGCATCAAGTTCAAATGCTCCATCGCGGCTATAAGCGGCACGGCCATCAGGCAGACGGATTTTAAAGAAGCCCTCACCGCGAATGGCAAGGTCATAGCTTTTTTCAGTTGCAGTCACATTGCCTTGTGAAAAGATGCGCGTTGTTGCCCCTGTTTTAACCCCCGAACCAATCACAACACCTGCTGGAACCAATGTTCCTGTTTCAGATGTTGCTGATCCGGGACGGCGCTGTACGTCATACATCAAATCTTGAAACT
This sequence comes from Beijerinckiaceae bacterium, assembly GCA_044356745.1. Lineage (GTDB taxonomy): Bacteria > Pseudomonadota > Alphaproteobacteria > Rhizobiales > Beijerinckiaceae > JBIKVP01. The sequence goes on from JBIKVP010000016.1 coordinate 8,160, forward strand.
GAGCACGCTGACGTTTGAAACCATTGGTGCGCACGTTGGCGATGTTGTTTGAAATTACCTGAACGTTCAGTTCCTGTGCGGCCATTCCAGTTGCTGCGGTATATAGTGCACGCATTTTACAGACTCCCTTATCAATTTTTATTGACGCACGATTTTTGACAAAAACTGGTTTCCACTTTTTGTCATCGTGCTATGCCTTACGCAGCCGTATCGGCGAGTTTTTGAATAGCGTTACGACGCAAGTCATCCATTCGCGAGAGTGTGCTAGCGATGCTTGCATACGAGCGATTGACTTGAATGAGCCGCGCCATTTCAATAACGGGTTTAACATTTGAGCGCTCAAGCGCTCCTGGTTCCACCTGTGCCGTTGCGCCAACAGGTTGGGGTGCATCAGCGGTTGAAAAAACATTCGTGCCTTCGTTGATGAGGCTTTGTGGATTTTCAAAACGCACTAAGCGCAGCCGTCCGCGCTGTCCCCCAATGGTTGAAACCGTGCCATCTTTTGAAATGCCTACGCCGTTTTCTGTTGGAGCGATGGTAATGGGCCCACTTTCCCCTAAAACAGGGTAACCATCGGTTGTGACAAGCTGGCCTGTGGCATTGAGTTCGAATGATCCGTTGCGTGTATAGCGCTCGCCTTGCGGTGTTTGAACGACAAAATAACCATCACCTTTAATGGCAGCATCAAGGGGGGCACCAGTCTGTTCAATCGCACCTGATGTGGTATCAAGCGATGTGCCCATGTCGGTTACAAATGAAACGCGTTGGTCTGGACGCAAAAACGCGTTAGCCCGTGCATTGGGACTGATAAATTCCTCATAGCGCGCCGTGCGTCCCTTAAACCCGTTTGTGCTGATATTCGCCACGTTATTGGCGATGACATCAAGCTCACGCGCTAAAGCGACCTGACGCGATAATCCGATTAGAATCGGATTCTCCATTGTCAAGCTCCCGTCGTGATGGAAAGGTAAAAGAACCCATCCATTAATTCCCACATCACCTTGGAGCGCTCCCCAGCGCAGATGATGCCTTTTACACACTGCAGGAGGCGTGCCAAAATGCGCAAAGTCATTTTTATCAATTATTTCAGATTATTATAATATTTTTCAGGATATTTTCTGCCGTGGTTTATGACATCATAAACCTTGTGGTCGGCAAAATATGCCGATTCATTTTTGCCCAATGCATGTATTTTTAACGGCGCATTAACCATGATGGCGCACTGTTTGATCATTGGTTTTTTCATATTTGATATGGATGTATTGTTATGGCCAAGAAGGGCGATGAAAAAGAAGAGGGCGCATCCGCAGAAGAAGCGGAAGGTGCTGCTAAAGGTTCTAAGAAAAAGCTGATTATCATTATTGCCGCCGTTTTGCTGATGGCCGGTGGTGGGGGCGGATTTTATTTTTTTAAAAAGAAGAAAGATGCAGCTGCGCAAGAGGCCGCTAAGGTCGCGCCTAAAAAAGTCGCTTTCATTGATATGAAAGATATGACGATCAATCTTGCATCGACGAATACAGGTGAGCGCGCAGGGGTGATGAAACTTAAAATCTCTCTTGAAGTGAGCGATCCGAAACTTACAGCTGAAATTCAGCCTCTTTTGCCACGCATTGAAGATATATTTCAAGTTTACATGCGAGAACTGCGTGCTGCTGATCTTGAGGGGTCGATGGGCATTTATCGCTTAAAGGAAGAACTGCTCAGACGCGTGAATATTGCGGTTTATCCAGCACGTATTGATGCCGTCTTATTCAAAGAAATTCTGGTGCAGTAATGAGCGATGAACCAGAAGATGATGGCTCGTCCCTTGCCGATGACTGGGGCGCTGCCCTAGCCGAGCAAGGCGCGATCAGCAGTACCGATAACGATGGTGTTGCGGCTGAATGGGCCTCCATGATGGAGGAAGAGCCTGAACACGATGAGAATGATCCGAGTGCGGATCGTATTTTAAGCCAGAAAGAAATCGACGAGATTACAGGCTTCGTCAAGCTCGATCCGTTTAACACGGTGGGCACGGGCGCACGCATGATTGCCGATTCGGGACGCGTCTCGCACGAGCGCCTCCCGATGCTGGAAATCGTGTTTGATCGCATGGTGCGCCTGATGTCCACTAGCTTGCGCAACTTCTTTCAAGGCAACGTGGAAGTGACGATTGAGGGCATCACCTCAGTGCGCTTTGGCGATTATCTTGACTCTATTCCATTGCCAGCACTGCTTGGCGTGATCAAAGCGGAAGGGTGGGATAATTATGCGTTGATGACGATTGAATCAACGTTGACCTATGCCGCACTTGATTCACTTTTAGGAGGCGGGCGACCAACCGCTGTCACGCGTATTGATGGACGCGCTTTTACCTTCATCGAAACCCAGTTGATCCGTCGCTTTATTAATGTCGCGCTTAATGATGCTGAGACCGCGTTTGCGCCTCTCTCACCTGTCAAATTCGTTGTCGATCGTGTTGAAACCAATCCGCGCTTTGCGATGATTATGCGCCATGCTAATGCGTCTATTCTTGTGGACTTACGCATTGATTTAGAAGGCAATGGCGGCACGCTGCAAATTCTATTGCCTTATGCGACGATTGAGCCGATCCGCCCATTATTGCTTCAAAGTTTTGTGGGGGAAAAACTCGGGCGCGATATGACGTGGGAATCGCATTTTGCGACCCAGATCTGGCAAGCGGATGTAGCAATTGAAGCTGTTTTGCATGAAACGTCTTTGCCTTTGCGACAGGTTCTTGAATGGAAAAAGGGCGATACCATTTTGTTTGAAGCGCGTTCAGACACGCCTGTGGCGCTGCGTTGTGGCGATATGTTGCTCTCTGAAGGACGCATTGGCCGCGTTGATGATTATGTTGCGATACAAGTTTCGCGTCCCTTACGGCGCTCTCACACGACCATTGATGCATTTGAAGCCAGTGCATCAGGTGTTCACAAAGGATAAGGATCCCTCATCATGTTCGCATCTTACATCGGATTTGTCGCAGAAATTCTTGTCGCGATTTTACTGATTGCCACAAGCTGGTCATGTTACACACTTGGCCAGAAAATCAGCGTGTTCAAAGCCGATGAAACGGCTATGCGCACTGTTATTCGTGAACTCGTGGACGCATCAGAAACGGCCGAGCGAGCGATTATTGGACTTCGTGCGGCGCTCTCTGAAAGTCAACGACACCTGAGCAATAAACTTGAAGAAGCAGATCGCATCAACACACAGCTCAGCGCGCAGATTCTAAAAATCAACGGTTTAATTGAACAAACCGAAACCGTGGCGAGCGATGTCCGCGATGTTGTTCATCAAGGACACATAACCCGTGGTGTACTTGAGCAAACGCTTCAAACTCTTACTTCACCCACTACGGAATTGACGCTTGATAAGCCACTTACACCACCCTCTATGGCGCATAATCCAGATTCTGTGACACCGCTTCACGCCCGTGTTGACGCAGAGCCCATGCTTCGCGCTTTTTCAGATGATCGTTTATCACCGCCGGCATCAAAAGCAATCGCACCACAGCGCGCTGTTCACTCAGTGCTGGATGCGCGGGCTATTCAACAGGTTCTTGAGACTTCGTTAAAGCCTCATGTGGTATCACAGCAAGTGGTTGTCTCCACACCAGAAGCTGTATCAACCCCTTCGGATGTGCGCTTGACGAAAGCTGCGGCAATTGCACAAGGTCTTGTTGAACGGGCGATGAAGCGTCTGGATGCGCAAGCAGCCTGAGAGCTTTTATTGATTTTTACTGGTGTGGTCTAAAAAGCCTGTTCGCATCATTCCAGTGATATCCTTAAATACTCTCAATCCCCTTGACACTAATTCTTTTAAAGGATTTTTGACGCGATGCGCGTTTTTTCGAACAATGGCACGGGCTTGCTTTATGCCGCCGGCATCGGCGCGATGGCATTGTTGTTACTTAAATTTATCGGATTTATTGCTGATCGCCCGACGCCGCAAGCCATGGACGGCGTTGCCAACTATGGCCGTGTCATGGCGCGTTCTGGGCTTCTGGTTAACGATCCTGCTGTGACAGGTTCTGTTACGGGTGAACCTAAAAAAGCGGCTAAAGAAGTTCCCACGGGAGCAGAAGGCACTCAAAAGAAAGACCAAAAACAAAAAGGGGGTGTGTTGCCTACAGGAAATGGGGAAAGCGCAGAACGCTATGGGGATGGTTCATTGAAAAACTCCAAAGATTTGCCCACACCCACCTCAGATAATACGATCAGTAAAAATGCCAAAGCTGTTCCGTTAAGCATGCCCCATCATACCCTCTCACCTTCCGAAAAAGCACTCTTAGAGCGTCTTGGAGAACGCCGCCAGCAACTTGAGATGCGCGACAATGATCTTGATACGCGTGAAAAGCTGCTTGAAACTACAGAGAAAAAAATTGAACAGCGCATTAATCAGCTTAAAGAGCTCGAAGAGCGCGCCGCATCTGCTGCAACTAAAAAAGCAGAAAATGAAGGGCAGACCCTTAAAAACGTTGTTGTGATGTATGAGGCCATGAAGCCTAAAGATGCGGCTAAGGTGTTTGATCGTCTCTCACTTGATATTCTCGTCCCTGTTGTTTTGCAGATGAGCCCCAAGAAAATGTCTGAGGTTCTTGCAGTTATGACGCCTGAAACGGCGGAAAAACTCACTGTAGCTCTTGCGCTTCGCGCACGTTCGAATGAAGCAAAACCACCAGTTATGACAGGTAGTATGCCTTTACCGACAAACGAACTTCCCGCCATTGAGCCCAACATGTCTGGTTCACAACGGCCTGCAACAGCGCGTCCGCGTTCATAGGTATGTTTTATATGGCCGTTGAAACGTGGGAATTTAAAAGCACTTTCCTGCGTTCTCAATACGCAGCTGCAAATCCTCAATCTCATGCGCTCTTTTATTAAGCCAACGTTAGCTCTCAACGTTTAGGATCATGCGTGTTTTGATTGGTCTTTTTTTAGGTGTTTTATGCGCATATTGCGCCCATTTTGGCGGCTGCGAGTGTTTGAGCGCATCGGTTTTGATGCCCTCATCACGCTTGCGATCGGCATGTGTATTTTTTATGGTTTAGCTCCCATTATCTCACATGCTCAGGCGCAAAGTAGCGCGACAATTACAACGACTGCTTTTGCAAATAGTGTGCGTGGACAGTTGATGAATGGTCATGCGCGGATGATTTTTAATTTTGATCGTCCAGTACGCGTTCAAGCACGAGCGACCAGTAACATTCTTGTTATCACTTTTGCAGAGCCTGTTGATCTGTCCGTTGAGCGTTTGGCAGCTGAACTGTCAGGATATGTGTCGATTGTGCGTAAAGATCCCGATGGGCGTGGTATTCGTCTTGCTATGGTGCGGCCATTGCGTGCAAACGTGATGGAAGCGGGAGAACAAGTTTATCTTGATCTTCTCCCCACAACGTGGACGGGGTCGTTACCCACTTTACCGCAAAACATTGTGGAAAGTTTGGCTGAGCGTGCACGTGTTGCGGAAGCTAAAGTGCGGGAAATTACGCGTGTGCGTCAATCCGAGCCCCCAAAACCGCTGACCTTTAAAATGGGATCGCTGCCCTCCTTAACGCGTATTGTGTTTAATGTGCCGGTTGATGTGCCGGTCACACTTAAAAAAGAAGGTGATGTGGCCATTTTCGGGGTTAATGCGCCTTATACGTTGTCATCCCCCGAACTTAAAAGAGAATTACCAGATACTGTGATTGCGGTTGAAACAGATGCTTCTGGAGATCAACTGCGTGTTGCCTTTGCTCTTGCCCCTGACACGTCGATCAAGGGTTTTCGTGAAGATGATACTTATGTGCTTGATATTGGCAAGAATGATAAATCGTGGGTTTCTCCTGAAACAGGTCTCTCAATGGCGGGAGGTGCTTTTCGTGAGGGGCTGAACGCGAATCAAAATAATGTCATGAATCAGAACCAAAAACGTCATCCTGTTGTGACGCAAAACCCACAAAATATGGATCAATCTCGCGATGCAGCCGCTCTACCAGACAAGCCGCTTCCTAAGCGTGATCCGCGACAGGATATGGCTTCTAAAATCACAAATGTTGACGATTTTCGTCGTATAACACCACGGTTAGACACATTTGGCAAAGCAGGTTTGAAAATCACTTTTCCGTTTTCAAACCGTACGGCTGCTGCTGCTTTTGAGCGCGATGGTATCGTCACACTTGTTTTTGAAACACGTCAGCAAGTTGACTCGATCGCGGTTGCGAGTACATCAGGTGGTGTGCTTTCATCGCTTGAAGCGGGTTATCAAAAAGGATCTGCACGTGTGCGCATTGGGGTGAATAAGCCTTCGTTCATGCGTCTTATTCCTGAAGGAACATCTTGGGTGATGACGCTTGGAGATGAAACTCTTGGTTTATCTGAGCCTCTTTCTGTCACGCGCTCGGTGGATATTGATGGGCGTACGGTCATTCAAATACCTCTCACTGATGTGTCTGGTGTGCATTGGATGATTGATGAAACAACGGGTGATCGTCTTGCCGTAGCGACGGCTTATCCACCTGCGCGCGGTGTGGCGCGTCCTTATAATTTTGTTGAGTTTCGCATTTTACCCTCCGCACATGGTGCTGTTATTGTAGCGGATGCTGAAGATGTCGGTGTTCGCACGCACCCCGATGGCCTTCATATTTTACGGGATCGGGGTTTATCTTTATCGCTTGCCAATGTTGATCCTGCGTTAAAAGTCAATCAAGAGCTTCAGCTCCAACCTGTGGTTGAACGCGATGTGTGGAATATGCTCAAAGCGAGGAATATCCGAGAGCGCTCGCGTGAACTGCTGGATATTTCTGCTGATGCGGCGCGCCGCGTTAAAAATCTGGCACGCTTTAACCTTGCCAAACTCCTCGTTGCCAACAATTTATCAGCAGAAGCTAATGGGGTGTTTCGCGTCATGCTTTCAGAGGAGCCGGCGCTTTCCAAAGAGCGTAATGTCACAATCTGGAGTGCAATCAGTGATATTCAGATGAACCGCGATATTGCGGCTTCACGCAAGTTGTCAGCCGAAACTCTGGCTGATGATCCTGAGGCCGTGTTATGGCGTGCGGTGATTGATGCGCGTGCGAAACGGTGGTCTTCAGCGCTCATGGGTTTTAAGCGCATTACAAACTTTCTTGATCAGTATCCTGAAGAATTACAAGCATTTGTGCGCCCTTATGCCGCACGGGCTGCACTTGAAATGCGTGAATTTGCTGATGTTGAACGCGAAATTGATCGCATGGAACGTCTGCCTATCGGGACAGCGCCTAAAGATGAAATCGGGCTTGCGCGTGCACGTCTTTCTGATGCGATGGGAAGCACTGATGCCGCAATGCAGTTATATCAAAGTGTCATCGCCAATGATGTAAGACCCTATGTCGCGGAAGCGATGCTTTATAATGTTGAAATGGGACTTCGTGAGAAAATTATGCAGCCTAAACAAGCGCTTGAACAGCTTGAAATGGTTTCTGCGATTTGGCGCGGTGATGAAACAGAGATTCGCGCTTTAGGGCACATGGGACGACTCTATGCCGATGCAAAACGCTGGCGCGAGGCGTTTCAATCTTCACGACGCGCCTTACAAAGTTTTCCCAACCACGAGATAACACGCGTGCTAGGAGATGAGATGTCAGCACGCTTTGAGCAGATTTTTCTTCAAGGTCAAGATAACGAGCTGAGTCGCTTGGATGCGCTAGCGCTTTATTATGATTTTAAAGAATTTACACCGATTGGACGTCGGGGCGATGAGATGATCCGTCGCCTTGCAGATCGTATGCTTGAACTTGATTTACTCGATCAGGCCGCTGATTTGCTTCAATATCAAGTCGATAACCGTTTATCGGGAGCCGCCCGTGCCACCATTGCGGCGCGCTTAGCATCAATACGTTTAATGAGCGGCAAACCTACACAAGCTGTTCAAGTGCTTGATGGAAGCCGCTTGCCAGAGTTACCCAAAGATGTTTTGCGGGCAAGGCAATTGCTTGAAGCGAGAGCATTATCAGATTTGTCACGTACAGATCTTGCGATTGAAATGCTAGAAGGTGAAAAAGGGTCTGAAGTTGATCGCTTGCGTGCTGATATTTATTGGAATGGGCGACGCTGGCGTGAAGCAGGAGAAGCTTTTGAGACCTTACTTGAGCAAAGCTGGGTTGGACGCGAACCGCTGACAGAGCAAGAGCGCCGTGATGCTTTAAGAGCCGCAATCGCTTATTCATTAGCGGACGAGCTTTTGCCTCTTGATCGTTTGCGCTCAAAATTTGCTACAAAAATGGCTGATAGTGAAGACTCAGCTGCTTTTGCCTTTCTCACAACGCCACATATGAGCACAACGCGACAGTTCAAAGATATTACGCGTCAGGTGGCCAGTGCTGATATGCTTTCTGAATTCTTTACGGAATATCGTAAGCGTTATCCTGATGCGGCGGTGAAACCGCGTCCGCGTCGTCCTGCCAATGATGATGGCAATGAAGATGCGCTACCTGCGCCTCCCGCCAACCAATCCGCAGCGCCAAATGTGACACAAACCGCCGCTTCACGGCAGTGATGCAGCTTCCCCCCTTGACGAAAGTGCTCACACATCCCATTTGCGAGTCTTGACACTGAGCGTGAATGTCCTCATCACTTTCATGTACGTTGCGTTATATAACATCGTAAAGTGACGACGCGCTTATCAGCAGATTGTAACAAAGGAAACGCACATGCCATGGAATGATCAAGGAGGCGCAGGGCCTTGGGGTCAGCGCTCAAAAGGCTCATCAAAGGGGCCTTGGGGTGGAGGTTCAGGACATGGTGGGGGGGGCGGAAACCAACCCCCTAACTTGGAAGATCTTTTTAAGCAAGGGCAGGATAAGTTTAAAAATTTTATGCCCGGCGGCGCTTTTGGCGGACGCGGTATATTGATTGGTGTGCTGCTTGCGCTGGTCGCTTGGCTTGCAACGGGTGCTTATATGGTGCGCCCGAATGAAGTTGCGCTGAACATTATTTTTGGAAAATACATCGGCTCGTCAGGGGATGGCTTGCGTTACAATCTGCCTTATCCGATTGGGCAGGTGGTCAAGGTGCGCGTCACCGATATTAATCGTACAGAAGTTGGCTTTCGCGGCGCTGATGCTGGCCGACGCATTTCAATGCGCGATGTGATTGAAGAAAGTCTTATGCTCACAGGTGATGAGAACATCGTTGACATTGATTTTGCCGTACAATGGCAGGTTGATCCTGTTAAACCGCAAAACTTCGTCTTTAATATTCAAGCGCCTGAATCAACCATTAAAGCCGTTTCTGAAAGCGCGATGCGTGAAGTGATTGGTCGTCGTAATATTCAGACCGTACTCACGACAGATCGTGCTGCCATTGAAACGGAAGTTCAGCAACTGATTCAACAGGTGCTTGATACCTATGGTGCAGGGGTGCGTGTGCGCACGGTTCAACTCCAAAAAGTTGATCCACCTTCACAAGTTATTGATGCATTCCGTGATGTTCAAGCCGCGCGTCAAGATCAGGATCGTGCAAAAAACGAAGCTGAAACTTTTGCAAGTCGGATTGTTCCTGAGGCACGCGGGCAAGCGGCACGTATTGTTCAGGAAGCAGAAGCTTACAAAGAACGTACAGTGGCTGAATCGCGCGGTGCGGCATCGCGTTTTACGCAGGTTCTTGATGAATATAAGCGTGCGCCTGATGTGACACGAGAGCGGATGTTCTTGGAGACCATGGAACGCGTCTTTGGTTCAATCGACAAAACAATTATTGATCAGGGCAAAAATGCACAAGGTGTCGTGCCTTATCTGCCTTTAAATGAATTACAGCGTCGCCCCAGCAATGCGACCGGCTCTAATGCCACAGGAGGTGTGCGATGAGTTCATCAGCGTTAAAAACAGGCGCATTGATCGCACTTGGTGCGGTCGCTTTCATAGCAATCTCTAGCGCTTTTGTTGTTGGACAAACACAACACGCGCTTGTGTTACGCTTTGGCGGTGTGCAGCGTGTTGTTTCAGAGCCGGGATTGAATTTCAAAGTTCCTTTCACGGATAATGTGTTGTTATTCGACAAGCGTATTCTTGATCTTGATCTGCCAGCGCAAGAGGTCATTGCCTCTGATCAAAAGCGTTTGGTCGTGGACAGCTTTACACGTTATAAAATCACGGATCCGTTGCGTTTTTATCAAGCACTTAACAATATTAACGGTGCAAATTCCCAGCTTGCAACGATTGTGAATGCGACTGTACGTACGGTTCTGGCTGAAGCAACATTTACAGGTGTTGTGCGTTCAGATCGCCAAACGCTTATGAACCGTATTCGTGATGATGTGAACAGAACAGCGCAGGGCTTTGGTATTGAAATTGTCGATGTGCGTATTCGTCGCGCTGATTTGCCAGAGCAGAATAGTCAGGCTGTGTTCCAACGGATGCAGACTGAGCGTCAGAGAGAAGCTGCGGACATCCGCGCGCAAGGTTCTCAGCTTTCACAAACTATTCGCGCGCGTGCAGAACGTGATGTGGCCGTTATCGTTGCTGATGCCAATCGCAAAGGTGAAGAGCTACGCGGTAATGGTGATGCAGAACGTAACAGAATCTACGCAGAAGCTTACAACCGTGATACGGAGTTCTTTTCATTTTATCGCTCAATGCAAGCGTATGAAAACGGATTGCGTGGCAGTGAAACACGCCTTGTTATCAGCCCAGACTCGGATTTCTTCCGTTATTTTGCGGATCCTTTAGGGCGTAAACGTAGTGATGTGCCTGCGGGGCGATGATGCGTTCAATAGCGTGATCATGCTGTTAAATGAAGGTGAGCATCGTTGATGATTGAACTTGTTGTCATGCTTTTCTTTTTTGTGGCGATGGAGGGGCTGCTTTATGCCGCTTTTCCAGTTGCCATGAAAAAAGCTATGGCGGAAGTTTCACAAATGTCTTCAGAAATGTTGCGCTTGGCAGGTTTAATCTGTGCTTTAGTAGGCGTTTGTGGCGTTGCGATTGTACGCTTTGCACTCTGATTTCTTAAAGTACTGCGCCTTAATTCGTTCATGAAGTTTTGTTTAAGTCGCTTACACGTCGCTTTGACTAAAACATGAGGATCATTTTGATGCCTAAACATAAAAACTCTGCTGCTGATCATTCATTGATATCACGTAAAGCACTGCTCCCGTTGCTTGGTGTTGCAGCAGTGGGCGGGGCGTTTTTAAGCGCATCTCTTTTGATGTCGCCTCCTTCTGTCACAACGCGTCTTTTACCCTCTCAAGCGCACGCGCAAACGGATGGACGCACGCTCGTATCGGTTGCGGATCTCGTTGAGAAAGTGATGCCGGCGGTGATTAACGTGTCTGCTTCCACAACCGTTGAAGCCAAGCAGCGTGAAGGGCGTGATCGCCTGATGCCGCAACTGCCACCCGGCACGCCTTTTGAAGATCTTTTTGAAGAATTTTTTAAGCGCCGTGGCGGTGGATCACAAGGGGGGGCTGAGAGTGAAGCGCCGCGTCAACGTCGCTCAAATTCATTGGGATCAGGCTTTATCATTGATGCGTCAGGGCTTGTGATCACCAACAATCACGTGATCGGTGATGCGAATGACATCACCGTTATTTTGACCGATGGCACACGCCTGAAAGCTGAGGTGGTAGGAAAAGATGCGAAGGTTGATGTTGCCGTTTTGCGCGTCAAACCCGATAAACCACTGCCTTTCGTAAAGCTGGGTGACAGCGATAAAGTGCGCATCGGTGATCCTGTGATGGCGATTGGTAATCCGTTTGGTTTGGGTGGTTCGGTTTCAACAGGAATTCTATCGGGGCGTAACCGCAATATTGAAAGTGGACCTTATGATGATTATCTGCAAACAGATGCTGCCATTAACAAGGGCAATTCTGGTGGCCCCCTTTTCAATATGAATGGTGAGGTCATCGGGATCAATACTGCGATCCTCTCGCCAACGGGCGGATCTGTGGGCATTGGCTTTGCTGTGCCGACAGCGGTTGCATCTCCTGTGATTGATCAACTGCGTGAATTTGGTGAAACCCGCAGAGGTTGGCTTGGTGTGCGTATTCAGCCTGTTGATGAAGCGACCGCAGAAGCCCTTAATTTAGGCAGGGTGCGTGGTGCACTTGTCGCAGGGGTCGATGAGAAAGGGCCGGCAAGTCCAGCAGGTCTTGAAGTGGGTGATGTCATTATTCAATTTGATGGCAAGGACATCAAAGAATCAAAAGATCTTCCGCGTCTTGTGGCGGCAACGCCTGTCAATAAAGATGTGACTGTTACGATCATGCGCAAGGGCAAAGAGCTGAAAAAGACCGTGAAGCTGGGGCGTTTAGAAGATGGTGAAAAGCTGCAAAAAGCATCTGCCAATCTTGGAACAATGGATGATAATCCCGTCAAAAAAGCGCTTGGCCTTGATCTATCACCGCTCAATGATGATTTGCGCAAGCGTTACACCATCAAAGATACCGTGAAAGGGGTGGCGATTACCCGCGTTGATTCGAGTTCCAAAGCGTCTGATAAACGCGTTCAGGTTGGCGAGGTGATTGTTGAAGTTGGGCAAGAGGCGGTGTCTTCACCGATTGATGTGACGCGTCGTCTAGAGGCTCTTAAAAAAGAAAGTCGCAAGACCGTTCTGCTTCTCGTGGCAAACCCTCAAGGCGAAGTGCGCTTTGTGGCGCTTCCGATTGAGTAAAGTCAATCGTGGATCAGTTTGCAATTTCAGGGTTCGTTCCTCATCCGTCATGGCAAGGCATAGGTTGCCTTTGGCAACCGTTCTTAATTAAGGACGCTCATGCTTTACATGAGCTACGCTTGTCACCACGCCTTCGTAGCCGCAATTGGAGTTTAAGGCGTGGATACCCGTGAACCGAAGGACAGCGAAGCAACTTGCACGGTCATGACGACAGTGGTTCACGCGTGTCAATTTCAAACGAACCCACTACAGTAAAGTCAATGTTCTTGACGAAGCGTATCAAACAGATTAAGCCTTTGATAGGGACGCCTTCGGGCGTCCCTTTATCTATAAGGCTTGATTTTTGACTGTTATGGCTGCAAAGCATCCTATCAGCGAAATCGTTGAAAGTTTTACATCTATCACGTTGATGAAGAGCGACACATCATGGCTGGCAATCCATTTCAATTTCTACAGCAGGTTCGTGCCGAGGCGACGAAAGTCACGTGGCCAACACGTAAAGAGACGGTTGTCACAACGATTATGGTGTTTGTGATGGCGGTTGCTGCTGCGATCTTTTTTGTGCTTGTGGATATGGTTATTCGTGGTGGATTGAGCCTTGTGCTCGGATTAGGGCGCTAAAAAATTATTCAAGATGCGTCTTGTAGGAACGGAGTTAAATGATGAGTGCGGCAGAAAAACAGCCTGATAGCGGCACGCGCAAACGCTGGTATATTGTTCATGCTTATTCTAATTTTGAGAATAAAGTAGCACAATCTATTCGTGAGCAGGCGCAGCAGCGTGGACTGATGGAGCGCTTTGAAGAGATTTTGGTTCCAACCGAAAAAGTTGTCGAGGTGCGTCGTGGTCGCCGTGTGGATACAGAGCGCAAGTTCTTTCCAGGCTATGTGCTGGTTAAGTGCGATCTCACCGATGAAGTCCACAATCTCATCAAAAATACCCCTAAAGTGACGGGTTTTTTAGGTGCTGATAAATCAAAGCCCTTGCCAATTCCTGATAAAGAAGCTGAGCGCATTAAAGGACAGGTTGCTGAGGGTGTTGAGCGTCCTAAATCAGCGATGATTTTTGAAGTGGGTGAGCAGGTCAAAGTTGCTGATGGACCATTCGCATCCTTCAATGGGGTTGTTGAAGAAGTTGACGCATCACGTTCACGTCTGAAAGTGGCTGTATCTATTTTTGGTCGCTCCACACCTGTTGAGCTTGAATATAATCAGGTTCAGAAAATCGGATAACACGAGCTGGAGTGCGCTTGTATGCTCGTCGACACGCACTGCCATCTTGATTACCCTGACCTTGCGGGAGAGAATAATGCTTCTCTTCCCGATGTCATTGCCCGCGCTGCGCAAGCGGGTGTCTCACGCCTCGTGACGATTTCAACGCACGTGCGTCGTTTTTCAGCCTATGCCGCGATTGCTGAGCAGTTTCCCAATGTGTTTTGTACGGTTGGCACGCACCCTCACTATGCCCATGATGAAGCGGATGTCAGTGTTAATGAGCTCATCAACCTGTCACAGCATCCACGATGTATTGGCTTGGGAGAAGCTGGGCTTGATTATTATTATGATCGTAGTCCGCGCGATGTTCAGATGCAGGTTTTCCGCACCCATCTTGCGGCTGCACGCATAACTGGTTTGCCGCTCGTTATTCATGCGCGTCAGGCTGATGACGATATGATTCAGGTTTTAAGAGATGAAATGGCATTGGGGCCATTTAAAGCCATTTTGCATTGTTTTTCATCGACTGCGGAACTCGCACAGGTTGGGATTGAATTGGGGCTTTATGTCTCCTTTTCAGGAATTGTCACTTTTAAGCGATCCAGTGATTTGAGGGATGTTGCGCGCGATATTCCCCTTAATCGACTCTTTGTTGAAACAGATGCGCCATATTTAGCACCTGAGCCGCATCGCGGTCGGACATGTGAGCCCGCTTACACGGCACTCACCGCACGCGTGCTTGCAGACGTGAAGGGCATCAGCTTGGAAGCGCTTGCAAAAGCGACAACTGATAACTTTTATCGTCTCTTTATAAAAGCTGCACACCTTGATCAGGTTACGTGTGATGACCACCCATGAACCGTTCACAACGTCAATGACATCACATGTACGGTTTGTTATCCTTGGCAGTGGCTCATCGGGGGGTGTGCCACGGGTAGGGGGTGGCCTCAATAACGGGTGGGGCGCGTGTGATCCCAAAGAGCCCAAAAATCGTCGTCGGCGCTGTTCATTGCTTGTTGAGAAAATCTCATCAAGCGGTGTAACCCGTGTTTTAATTGATACAAGCCCTGATCTGCGTGAACAGCTTCTTGATCATCAGATCAGTCATCTTGATGGCGTGCTTATTACACATGAACATGCTGATCATACGCATGGCATTGATGATTTACGTCCGCTCGTGATCGCAATGCGTCAGCGTATACCGTTTTATGTGGATGAGGTAACCAGTGCGATTTTACGCAAACGCTTTGGCTATTGCTTTGAAACACCGCCAGAGAGTGATTATCCGCCTATCCTTGATGAGCGGCCGCTCGTTGCTGACATTCCTGTGACGATTGAAGGTAAAGGGGGGGCTATTGCGTTTACGCCGTTTATCCTTGAACATGGTGCCATATCGGCTTTGGGGTTTCGCTTTGACGATGTAGCCTATGTCCCTGACGTTAACATTATTCCTCTCAAAAGTGAGTGTTATTTAGAGGGGCTTGATTGCCTTATCATTGATGCCTTGCGCTATGCGCCGCACCCAACGCATTTTCACCTTGCGCAAACACTTGATGCGATTAACCGCTTTAAACCCAAGCGCGCCATTCTCACAAATCTGCATACGGATATGGATTATGCCACATTGTCACGTGAACTCCCTGCACATGTGACGCCAGCTTATGACAATATGGATGTAGTGATTTAATGTCAGACCTCATTAACGGCTTTGGATTATAATCTATGGCTGTTATTGTCTATAGGTGAGATTTTCAAACCATGCCTTTGCGTCTTGTTGTGAATGCGTCAGATCCTCAAGCTCCTCAAGCTCCTCAAATTCCGTGCGATTCTTCAGTGCCGAGTCATAGTCGTGCTGAGACTTTAAAGAAAAAGGCGGATAAGGCACTCAAGCCGTCAAAGTCTCATACTCAAACACGTTCACAACAGAAATCGCCCAAAGCAAAAAAAATAAAAATCAGCGGTAAGCTTTCAACGGATTATCTGAATTGCTTTAATGAGATTATGATGGTGATTGAACTGGCTGCCGATATGCCGGAAATGCTTGATGAACTTCGAAGCTGGCAACCCATTAGTTATGTGCAGCATTTTGAAAAATCAGGTTTGCGTCACTCTGAGGTTTCAATCGCAGGTTATCATCAGTTATCGCCCTTGCGCAAACAAGAATTCGACATTCTTACCGAGGCTTTAAATCGTCTTGCCACATTGACGATTGTCGCAATGGCTGATGCACAAGAGCCGATGTTACGTCAGACGATCGCTCAAATTGCGATAAAAGCATTCGGTTATCACATCACCCGTGCTGCTGATTTTATCAACGCTAACGGGACGCATGCACTTGAGATCAACGTTGCTGATTTACAAGCGGCGGCCGATGACATTATGGCGTGTGGCTGACTTTAACATTCCTCCTCATCATTATTTTATGCCATTATGTGCTTTAGCGCGCGTTGTTTTTAGGGGGAATAAACATGCATCGTATGACATTGCCAGATCGTTTGCGTTGGCGTGAGCGATTAGAAGAGGTTGGTTTTGTTTGGCACTCCCCTGACGGACTGCCTTATTGGCAGGAAGGAGCGGCGTGGGTTTTTTCTCTTTCAGAAATAGAAGACGATCTTGAAGCCCCTACCGCTGAACTTGAAGCGATGTGTCTTGAATTGGTGGGGCGTATTATCTCACGCGAAGACGATATGATGCGCTTAGCGATTCCTCAACAGCAGTGGGATATGATTGCAAACAGCTGGAAGCGTGGTGATCGCAATCTGTATGGCCGTTTTGATCTTGCTTTCGATGGCACAGGGCCTGCCAAACTTCTTGAATATAATGCTGATACACCAACATCACTTTTTGAGGCGTCCGTCATTCAATGGATGTGGCTTGAGGATCATCTGGCTGCGGGTTCTTTATCAAAGGGTACAGATCAATTTAATTCGCTTCACGAAAAACTCATTGCGGCGTTCGGTCAAATCATGCACGGAGCCGCAAATCGTTTACACTTAGCTCATGCAGAGGGTAGTATTGAGGATCAAGGAACCGTTGATTATCTTGAAGAATGTGCCAAACAAGCGGGATTGAGCACCTCACGGATTTTTATGCATGAGCTTGGTATTAGTGCAGAGCACCATCTCGTTGATATGCAGGATCAGCCTATTGATGCGCTGTTTAAATTATATCCTTGGGAATGGATGTTTCGAGAAAATTTTGCTTTAGAGCTTCCCACACTCAGAACGCAATTTATTGAGCCTGTTTGGAAATCTCTTTTATCCAACAAAGGCATTTTGCCACTGTTGTGGGAGATGGCTCCTGAGCATCCCAATTTGCTTGAAGCTTATTTTAGAAATGATCCTCAAGTCTCGCGTTTGGGGTCACACTACGTTGAAAAACCATTGTTTTCACGAGAGGGGGCAAATGTTTCCATGCATACCGCATCGGCTCTGACATCTGCCTCCACAGAAGGGCCATATGGCGCTGAAGGACTGATCCGCCAAGCTGTTGCGCCCCTTGCTAAAGCAAATGGACGGTATGTCGTGATTGGTTCATGGGTTGTTGCAAGTGAGCCAGCAGGTATTGGGCTTCGTGAAGATATGAACCCCATTACACAAGATACGGCACGTTTTGTGCCCCATATTATTCAGGGTGAATAAGCGCTAATGCCTTTAATCTGAGGGCATTTAATGGTTTTTAAGCGCTCCTTATCTCATTTTACTTGATTTATGGTTACTAAGCGTTTAGTAGTATGTGCGTTGTCCAGAGAAATAACGTTTTAAAAATTTTTGCGTTTGTGTCTTAAAAGGGGAAATTTATGCCAGAGTTTGATCGCCATGATCATGAGTGGGCATATGAGGGACGCAAGCGCCTTGACGAAATTGATGCTTTTTCAGAAATAGCAAGCAATACCTTAGGCGCGCCAAGTGAAGCGCCTTCTGATGATGCACTCGCAGCTTATCATGAATTGGGCGGTCGCCCTGTAAAACAAGCGAATAGTGCAGCCTCTGGACTTTCAGCAGAGAGTTTAGGCTCTTTTTCCAGTGGCTCAATAAGCGACATTGCAGACGATATTGAGAAGCCTTCTTCAAAAATTGCGCTACTTCAAGATAATCATAAGACGTCTCCATCTTCTTTTACGCTTTCGCCTCGCCAAGATAATTTTCTAAAACATACAGCGGCTGATCCACAGTTTATGAATGCTTTTAAATCAGTGGGGCGTGCTGAGGGTCAAGATACAAACCAATCTGGCTTTTTACGTCCCGTTGGCCTTTCAAATAATGAAAGTGCGCGTCCAGACGTGCGAAAGAGTGCTTTTCGCGACCTTCCAGGCTTTAAAGATCGTTTTGCCGATGTGGATGTCAGCGAGAACCCTGACCGTATTGTTTATCCCACAGAGCGTCAGGTTCATGCGCGGAGTGTCCGCACAAATATGACACGTCGTGCGCCCTCTGTTCGCGAGCATGCGCCGATCGCAAGCAAATCGCATCAACGCACTTTGCAGCTCGGTCAACCTCTCGGCACTGGAGAGGGTCTTATCTTTGATTTAGGCCATGTAGCCTTGCGCTCGAAAGTTGTTCGTCAAGAAAATAGTGCTCAGGATGCTTTTAACGCACCGCTCTCTGCCGAGGCTATTGCTCATAAAGGCCTCGTGCGCGACTTATCTGATTCAGAAATATCATCTTTTGATCCTGTGCGTGCGCCAATAGGCGGGAAATCTTTTATAGATGCTCAAAAACGGGGGCAGGGGCTCGTGGGGACATTCAGTTCTTTTAAAGCCGATGACCTTATCAAGCCGCGCTGTGTAATTAAGGCGGCATCAAAAAGCAGTATATCGCAAGCTTCGCCATCACAAACTCATCCTGCGCAACATAGACAAACACCTGCTCAAGAATTTGTATCAAGCGCGCCACCCGTACCCTCTTCTGATCTTTTGCATGTAAAACCTGATTTTCATCAGACAAATAGCCAGCGTTCTGCTCTGAGTGCGACATATGAGGCGCCTTCATCCCAAAATGTAATCTCTGAACCGACTGCCCATCATTCCGCTTCACAAAGTCGTGATGTGTCGTTTTTGACACCGCTCGGCTCACGCTCCTCTTCTTCACGTCAATCCCTCACAAGGGGTGCAGATGGCGGTATGATGTCCGATAAACAGGCCGTGTTAACGCCTCGAGATTCAGCGCCGTATCATGTTCAAGATGCGAGAGCCAAGGCCTCGGTATCTACACACATTGACAAAAAGCACGAAAAATATGCAAGAGATGTTCTCATGCATGATAAAGCTTCTTTAGCGCGTACTCAGGCTAACTCTGCGAACCAGAGACTTGAAGCGTTTCGCAGGGCAGCGGCGCAAGCGTCAAAGGAAGATGCAACCAAGACATCTCACACGGGCGTTGAAGAGAATTTGATTGTGCCCGCTCATCACGCATCAATATCATCACCTTCTGCAAAGATTGCCATGCGGTCTGCACACATTCCTGTCGCACATAAGGATGATGATTTTTCACCTGATTTTGCACTAGGGCTTGCCGTCATCACATTGCCAGTCGTAGACGATACTCTGGCATCTGAGAATCTTGATACACTTGTGCAGGCTCACGATCTTATGTCATTGCAAACTTTCAATGAAAACATGATTTCCCGCGCTTCTGAAGGTGCAGAAAATCGAACTTCACCTCATTTAAACACAACTCATCAGACTGATATTTCTGAGGGTGCGATCGCCTCTCAACAAGAAGACATTAAGGGCGTTAAGGTTCAGCCTTTTCTCACGAGTTTAGATGCGCTTTATGGGTCTTTGTTGCAACGCCTGTCACCATCAGCGCAGCAAACGGCCTTTAAACAGCTTAGGCGTAGTGCGCGATGGCTCTCAACATTGCCGGTTGCACATACTGCTGCTGCGGCTTTTGTGGGTTTGATCAGTTTTATCTTGCTGATGTACGTGTTGACGGGTTCATCCAGTGCGCGTTCCATGGGATCGGTTCAACCCTTTGATGTGTGGGTTACTGATGTCTTTACGCCCTTGCGTCAGGCCTTGGGATCACCTGGCTAGTTATCACGCAGCAGCTTTTCATCCGTTGTGTTGATCCATTTTTGCCGCTAGAACGATGATCATTATTCCGTTTCGCTGCGAGAAATAACCCTTATGGCTCCCGATCATTCTGATTCATTGCATAAACCGTTTCCGATTTTGTTGATTGGCTCAGGTGGGCGTGAACATGCGCTTGCATGGAAAATTCGCCAAAGTCCCCTTTGTGCGCATTTGTTTATTGCTGTTGGTAATCCCGGTACGGCGCAATGTGGCGAGAATATTGCGTTAGACGTTCAAGATCACCAAGCTGTTATTGCATTTTGTCAGCATCATCAAATCGGTCTTGTCGTTGTGGGGCCTGAGGCGCCACTTGTGGCAGGTCTTGTTGATGACCTTTCAAGCGTAGGATTATTGGCCTTTGGCCCGACAAAAGCGGCGGCTCAACTTGAAGGCTCAAAAGGTTTCACTAAAGAGCTTTGTCAAACATATGGGATTCCGACGGCCTCTTTCGCCCGTTTTTGCGATAAAGACTTGGCGCGTGCTTACATAGAAGAACAAGGCGCGCCGATTGTGATCAAAGCTGATGGTTTGGCGGCCGGCAAAGGCGTTGTCGTCGCTATGACACGTGATGAAGCCTTTCAAGCCCTTGAAATGATGTTTGAGGGTGGTTTAGGTGATGCAGGTCTTGAGATTGTGATTGAAGCGTATCTTGAGGGTGAAGAAGCGAGCTTTTTCGCTATTAGCGATGGTATAAACGCAATTCCTTTTGGGACAGCGCAAGATCACAAGCGCGTGGGCGATGGTGATATAGGTCCAAACACGGGCGGAATGGGTGCTTATTCTCCTGCACCAATCATTACCCCTGACCTGAGCGAACGGGTCATGCGCGACATTATTCAACCTACATTAGAAGGGATGCGCGCGAAGGGAATGCCTTATGTTGGTGTGCTTTATGCAGGTTTGATGCTTACAAAAAGTGGTCCACAATTGATCGAATATAACGCCCGTTTTGGTGATCCAGAATGTCAGGTGCTTATGCCGCGTCTTAAAAGCGATATCGTCGATATCATGATGAAGGCGTGTCTTAAAAAACTTGAGGGTGTACCCGTTACGTGGTCTGAAGATGTCGCGCTTACAGTCGTTATGGCAAGCCGTGGTTATCCAGGAAAGGTGAGCACGGGGAGTGTGATTAAGGGTGTTGAAGCCGCTCAGGATCTAGCGGATGTCACTGTGTTTCATGCTGGTACGCAACGGGTGAATGATCAGCTTCAGGCAAAGGGTGGGCGTGTACTCAACGTTACGGCGCTTGCGCCCACTGTCCATGAAGCTCAGGCACAAGCGTATAGAGGCGTTGATCTGATTGACTGGCCACAAGGTTTTTGTCGGCGCGATATTGGTTGGCGTGCAATTGCGCGCGAAAAACATGCATTAGCATCTTGACGTTTTATGCCCCCTTTGCGACAAAGAAGCGTGTATTTTTTGTCAATCGGAAAGTTCTTTTTTCCGCACGACAGATTTGAAAAAAAGTGAGTGCTAATGGGTTATATGCGCCTTTAGCCTCCGCAACATATGAGGAATATCCCGTGTCACGTGCCAATTATGTTTTCACCAGTGAGTCAGTGTCTGAAGGGCATCCAGACAAGATTTGTGATCGCATTTCCGATGAGGTTGTCGATCTTTTTTATCGTGAAGCGGCGCGTCAAGGTATGGATCCTTCACGCATTCGTGTGGCATGTGAAACATTGGCGACAACGAACCGCGTTGTAATTGCAGGCGAAGTGCGTGGTCCTGAAACACTCTTCAAAAAAGATAAAAATGGTGTGCTCGTCATTAATCCTTCAAAAATCAAGAGCGTTGCACGTAAAGCGATTAAAGCGATTGGTTATGAGCAGGATGGTTTTCATTGGAAAACTGCAAAAATTGACGTTTTGCTTCATGCGCAATCAGCTGATATTGCCCAAGGTGTTGATAGCGCAGGCAATAAAGATGAAGGGGCAGGGGATCAGGGAATCATGTTTGGCTATGCTTGCCGCGAAACCCCTGAATTGATGCCTGCACCTGTGTATTATGCTCATCGTATCCTAGAAGTCATTTCTCAAGCACGCAAAAGCGGTGAAGGACAAGCCGCTAAACTTGGACCCGATGCAAAAAGTCAGGTTAGCGTGCGTTATGAAAATGGTCAGCCGGTTGAAGTCACTCAAATCGTGCTTTCAACGCAGCATCTTGATGAAACGCTCACCTCTTCTGATGTGCGTAAAATTGTTGAGCCATATATTCGCCAAGCGCTGCCTGAAGGTTGGCTGACCAAAAATACGGTCTGGCATATTAATCCAACGGGTAAATTCGTCATCGGGGGGCCTGATGGTGATTGTGGCCTCACTGGACGTAAAATCATCGTTGATACTTACGGCGGGGCTGCGCCTCACGGTGGCGGTGCGTTTTCAGGCAAAGATCCCACAAAAGTGGATCGCTCAGCCGCTTATGCCGCGCGTTACCTTGCTAAAAACGTTGTTGCCGCCAAACTAGCAGAGCGTTGCACTATACAGCTCGCTTATGCGATTGGTGTTTCTGAGCCTTTGGCCATTTATGTTGATCTGCATGGCACGGGCAAAGTGGATGAAGCCAAACTGGAAAAAGTGCTTCGCGAAGTGGTGAGCTTATCGCCACGGGGTATTCGTGAGCATCTTAATCTGGCAAAGCCTATCTATGCACGTACAGCAGCCTATGGTCATTTTGGTCGTAAAGCGACACGTGATGGTGGCTTCTCATGGGAGCGCACAGATATCGCCAATGATATCAAAAAGGCGCTTGCGGCTTGATGAAATTCCGACGTGACGAATGATCTCACCCACCATTGGCGCGATTCTCAACAGAATCGCGCTTTTTTTGGCCGTCGCAAAGGCGTTGCCTTGCGTGATGGGCAAGAGCGGCTCATGCAGGGCGCTCTCCCCACGCTTCGTATTCCTGATGGGCCAATTAATGATTTAAAGCCGCTATTTTCACAGCCTGTTACAAAGCTTTGGCTTGAGATTGGTTATGGCGGGGCGGAGCATCTTCTTCATGCTGCAAAGCTTTATCCTGAAACAGGTTTTATTGGCTGTGAGATGTTTAAAAATGGTATTGCCAAAGCTGTGCGCGGGATTACGGAATATCCTCTAACCAATGTGCGCTTAGCCACTGATGATGCCGCGTTACTTCTTGATCGCTTACCCGATGCATCGCTTGATCAAATTGATTTGTTTTATCCTGATCCATGGCCAAAACGCCGGCATCGCAAGAGACGTTTTATTTCCCGTGAGCGTGTTGATCAGATTGCACGTGTGCTCAAGCCACAAGGGCTTTTTCGTTTCGCGTCCGATATTGATGATTATGTCGCGTGGACGCTGATGCATCTTCAGCCGCGCACTGATTTTATCTGGACAGCACGATCATCCCATGACTGGCGCACGGTAGAGGGCGCGCAGTGGCTCGACTGGGTGCGCACGCGCTATGAATCCAAAGCCTTGCGCGAAGGACGCATTCCCGCTTATCTGACTTTTGAGCGGGTATAAGTAGATTATAAAACACATAATAGGAGTTGCACCATGATCACACGTCGTTTGCTGCTGACATCGGCGAGTGCAACCGCGGCGCTAGCCGCGTGTGGATTTTCACATCATGCGCTCGCGCAAACGGGTTTAATGTTTGGCAAGACGCGTGCTTTTTCATGGGAAGCGCTCATTGAGGAGGTTAACGCCTTAGCACGCAAGCCCTATGCTGCGCCTCCTGTCGTTAAACCTGACGTGCTGGAGGCGATTGATTATGATGCTCATGGCAAAATTCGCTATAAGCCAGAGGCTGCCCTCTTTGGCAGTGGAGAAGATAAAAGCGATTATCCTGTTACGTTTTTTCATTTAGGGCGTTATTTTCAAAAGCCTGTGCGGATGTTTGTCGTTAAAGATGAGAAAGCGCGGGAAATTACGTATCAAAAAAATCTGTTTGAGATGCCTGAAAACAGTCCAGCGCATCAGCTGCCTGATAATGTGGGATTTGCAGGATTCCGGTTTCAGGAAAGCGTTAAAGGGCGTGTTAATCTTCAAGGAAAAACGCTTGATTGGCAAAAAAATGATTGGCTTGCTTTTTTAGGCGCATCTTATTTCCGCGCGATTGGTGCAATGTATCAATATGGATTATCCGCACGCGGTATTGCGATTGATGTCGCGGTGCATGATGCACCTGAAGAGTTCCCTGCATTTACGCATATTTATTTTGATACACCTGAAGAGGGTGAAAAGAATGTGAGTTTTTATGCGCTGCTTGATGGGCCAAGTGTTGTCGGTGCGTTCCATTTTATATGTTCGCGTGATCAAGGCGTAACGATGGAGATCGATTCGAAGATTGTTTTACGAAAAGATGTTAAGCGATTGGGTTTGGCCCCTCTGACCTCAATGTATTGGTTTTCAGAAAATCAGAAAAAAACCGCGGTCGATTGGCGTCCAGAAGTGCATGATTCGGATGGTCTCTCACTTTGGACAGGTTCTGGTGAGCGTATCTGGCGGCCACTTAATAATCCGCCACGCACGATCACTTCTGCGTTTGTGGATGATAATCCGCGTGGCTTTGGTCTCATGCAGCGTGATCGGGTGCAGGGACATTATCTTGATGGCGTTTTTTATGAGCGTCGTCCCTCACTTTGGGTTGAGCCACAAGGGAATTGGGGCAAGGGCGCTGTGCAACTCGTTGAAATTCCCACTGATGATGAGATTCACGACAATATTGTTGCAATGTGGGTTCCACATGCTCCTGCAAAAGCGGGACAACGTTATGATTTAAGCTATAAACTTTATTGGCAGAACGATGAACCAACACCTACGCCTCTTGCGCGATGTGTGGCAACTCGCCTTGGCAATGGTGGTCAGCCGGGTCAAGCGCGTCCCTCAGGCGTGCGTAAGTTTATGCTCGAATTTATGGGCAAGCCACTTGAAAACATTCCTTTTGGTGCACGCCCTGAAGTCATATTATCGGCATCTCGCGGCACATTTTCTTACATTTTCAGCGAGGCACTGCCTAATGATGTGGCGGGGCATTGGCGGGCGCAATTTGATTTGACCACAACAGGGTCTGAGCCTGTGGATATGCGCTGCTTTCTTAAATTAGGGGATCAGATTTTGAGCGAAACGTGGCTTTACCAGTATCACCCGTTTTAATTTTTTTCTAAGTCCTAGCCTTCGCTAAGTCCTAGCCTTTGAATTGTGTTCGTGTAAAATAAGGCCATGAAATACCCGCCTCACATTCTCGATGAGATCAAAGCACGGCTCCCCGCTTCGAGTGTCATTGGGCAGCGTGTGAAGATCGTCAAAGCAGGGCGTGAGTGGAAGGGGTTATCGCCCTTCAATGCCGAGAAATCGCCCTCCTTTTATGTCAATGATCAAAAGCAGTTCTGGCATGATTTTTCGTCGGGTAAATCAGGTGATGTGTTCACATTCCTCATGGAAACAGAGGGCTTAAGCTTTCCTGAAGCGGTTGAAAAGCTCGCTCAAGAGGCGGGTGTTACCCTGCCAAAAGCCACGTTTGAGTCGGTAGAGCAAGAAAAACGCCTCAAAAATCTTTATGAGATTATGGAGCTTGCGGCACGCTTTTTTGAAACGCAGCTTAACGAGCCTGTCGGGCGCGATGCACGCGATTACATTGTGAAGCGCGGTCTCACACAAGCCACGTTGCGCGAATTTCGCATCGGTTATGCCCCTGAAAGCCGCGTCGCATTGATGCGCTATTTGCAGGATCAGGGCGTTGAGACACGTCAGATCGTTGATGCAGGGCTTGCTATTCAACCAGAGGACGATCACCGCGAAGCTTATGATCGTTTTCGGGATCGCCTGATTATTCCGATACAAGACCTGAAAGGGCGTGTGATTGCTTTTGGTGGACGCGCACTTAAAGCGGACGCGCAGCCCAAATATCTCAATAGTCCTGAGACCGAGTTGTTCAAGAAAGGGCAGACGCTTTTTAATGCGCATCGTGCCCGTGAGAGTGCGTTTAAAGTGCGCTCCATGATTGTTGTTGAAGGGTATATGGATGCGATTGCCGTTTATCAAAACGGCATATCAGGCGTTGTGGCTACACTCGGAACGGCTTTCACGCCTGAGCAGATCAGTGCCTTATGGCGCTTAGCCCCTGAGCCTGTGATTTGCTTTGACGGTGATAGGGCAGGTTTAAGCGCAGCGCATAAAGCATTGGAGCGCATTCTCCCTGCATTGCATGTGGGCTATTCGTTCAAGTTTGCTTTTTTGCCGCAAGGCAAAGACCCTGATGACATGCTCAAAAGTGAAGGTGTTGATGCGTTCAAGCGTGTGATTGATCAGGCGCTGCCGCTTTGGGATGTGCTTTGGCGCTCTGAGGTTGAAAAATCAAACCTTTCAACCCCCGATGGCCAAGCCGTGCTTGAAAAACAGCTGACTGATAAAATCGGGATGATAGGCGATGAAAAGGTGCGTTGGCGCTATCGCAAGGCAGCGCAAATTCATTTGCCTGATCTCTTTTGGCGCACGGAAAAAAATAAGGTTTCTCACCAGCGTACACTCACAGCCATTGGTGCGCGTGTGTCAAATGAGCTGTTTGAGACCACGGCGCATCGTTTAGAGAGTTTGGAAAGTCTGTTTTTAGGTTTGTGTGTCGAGCATCCAGAGTTGGCGCGCGAGCATCAAGAGCGCATTGTCTATCTTAATTTTCGCGGGGAATACCGTCATGAAGTCGGCACGGTATATTCTTTTAATGCTTTCAGACAACATTTGATTAATATTATTGATGAGTCCGAACATTTATCCGCAGAGGATATTTATCGGCGAACGGATACTTCATTTTTTACGTTACTTGATGAGGTTCATGGTGCAGGAACAGCGCGGTTGCCCATGGGGCATCGCTTGCGCAAGCGCTTTAGTATTCTTGATTATGAACCCTATTTTGATTTTGTCAGTGAGTGCTTTACCCATTTTCTTGATATGCTTTATTTGCGCAATATGGAGGATGAGCGGGATGCACTTTATGAAACGATGGACGATAATGCAGACGAAATGACAGAGCAGACTTTTCTTGCCCGTATTCGTGAAATCGATTTACTGGGTGAGGCTATAAAATCGCGCGATAATGATTTAGCTGAACAAGCTGCAAATATTCGGAACACTACCGGAACGCTTCAAGGGGCTGCCGTGTTTGAACAGATGCCTCGTGCAGCTTAGAAAAAAGATTATTATTCAATTCTTGATTTATGGCTTTAGGGATTAGGTAGCCATCGTAATTTTCAATTTTAATGTTGGATTCTCACCGTCATGGCCGAACCCGTCGGGTCAAGCCCGAGGACATGCTTGATCCGCCCATCCACGTCTTTAGAATAGCTAAAGGGTTTTAAGGCGTGGATACCCGCAACAAGTGCACTGCTGTCCGGTTTAATTTTTACAAGTTTAGTTTCATCTGTTTTAAGTTTTTGCTTGGGCTTTGCGGTGGTTTCAGGAGGTTTTGGATTGTTTTTGTG
>JBIKVP010000065.1:0-11279 GCA_044356745.1 Beijerinckiaceae bacterium
CGTGAAGGCCATCCTTGGCTTCCTGAATACCACTTTTCCGCAAAAAGCACGATTATGGGTTGACCGCCTATCCGATAACTTCAAAATACTTCAGACACCAACTCTTCAAATGTGAGGGGTATAATAAGTCATTATAGCGAAGCAGCCAATAAATATCTAAATGGCGACATGTTATCAAAATTCCGTGAAGGCTAAAATTACTTCCCTCACGTCTGACCCGGGCGCAATTTATAAAAGATGTGACGTCCTATGACGTCCATTTTTTTAAGGCGGCGAGACCAGTGTGGGCGCACATAATCAGCGTGATAATGCGTTGAAGCGCCGACATCAGAAAGATATGTCGTGCCATGCGTGACATTCTTTGCAACACGCACTGCGCTCTGCCACGATGCGGCATCAGTAATACGTAAAGAGCGCCCCTCACACGCAAACGAGAATTGGCACGCTTTGAAACGATGGCGATTTTGATACACAACACCGCACACGGATACAGGATAAAGCCCGCTTTTTACACGGTTGAGCACAACTTGCGCAACAGCCGCTTGCCCATTTTCAGCTTCGCCCCGCGCTTCAAAATAGATCGCTTCTGATAAACAGCGCAGTTCTTTATCCATTTTCTCAGGGGCAATCAAATCAGCATAACGCGGACGATGCGTTTCAGCTACCCCCTCATCATCAACAGGAGCAACTGGGCGCGCAAGACGGCTCGTCGCTGCCGCTGTTCCATAAGAACCTAATCCATGAGAAACAGGTGCAGCCGCAATTTCAACAGGGATTGAATCGGCTGGTGCAGGTGTGACCGATGACAGCACCATCGCGCGCGGCGTAGAAGGCGTTGAGCCATCGCGTGCATGCACGAGCCCACGACGTTCAAGCCAAATCAGATTTGTCATGCTTGGACGTGTCTCCGTCTCTTGAACTTTTGCATCCAGCGTTTGCCCTGTCGGAGAGGATTCAGGCGTTAGCGCGGCATTGGTATCAGCATTATTCATTGCTGGGTTTTCAAAGGTAAAAGATGGGCTAATTTCACCTTCAATCGGTGTAAAGACTGACTGCATCGGCATGTCATCTGATGTGAGAAGCCAACCGCCATGATTGAGATAATGTTTAAGGTCATGTCCACGACGCGACAACGAGGGCTTAAGTACAGGGCGTGGATCAGATCGAGTGCCGCGATTAACTTGCGGAAAATCTTTAGCATGTTTTTTTAAGTCATTGCGCAACCATGACATTTCAACAGCAGGATCAAGCTCGGGCAATGCCTTGAGTGCATGAACGCCCTCTCCCCCTAACACTGGAACATCGAATACAGAAGCGAACTGCACACGCGGCATATGATTTTTATATGCCCAATGATCCGTATTTTTTAAAGCAGGCAGTTGATCCATATCCCGCAATTGGGAGATGATGCGATAACGTTCAAAGCCAGATATCCCGCCCTCTGGGTGCTGACCTGCGGTTGCGGTAAACGACACAAGCCACCCAACCGCAAGCACCCAAGGCGCAATGGCAGCGCTCATCCATGTGAACTGTGCGGTTGAATGCTCGCTTCTCACGCAACACGACCTTGCTGGAAAAGATTATCTTAAAGCATTATTTTATAAATGATTAGGGTTGAAATAGTCTTAATGAACAAAAAGCCAATTGTTTGTCATGCGACGTCTCACCGTGGTTTCTTAACTGTATTGATCAACCGTAAATCAAGCATAGAATTGAAAACCACCAGTCCTAATAATACATTGAAATTGTGAAATACGGCAAACACAAAAAGTGGAGAATACAATGACTGGTCAAACTATGACATTATCGATGGATCCGAGAAGCATTTCACCGATGCTTGGATATCAAAACACACCGGATATGGGAGCATTCAGTTCGGCGATTAATGCACCAGTGGTGAATAACTTTATTGCCATCCCGATTTATGGAAATAATGCTACAAATAAAATCAACCCTCAAAGACCAATTCTAGGAAACGGTTATGGTCCACCATTTGAGGAATTATTGACGAACTATAAACCTCAAAACGGTTTTGGCCCACCAGCGATAAGATGGGGAAATTCCAGTCCATTGCCTACTTATGATTCGGGATCGACACAAAATATGTATGGCACGTGGTTCGGGGGCACGCCGCCATTCGGGGGCACGCCGCCAATAGATGGCACGTGGTTCGGGGGCACGCCGCCATTCGGGGGCACGCCGCCAATAGTAAGTCCGCCAATAGGAATTCTGCCGACGCCGCCAGGAGCAAGTCTGCCAGTGCCAATAACGCCGCCTGTAACACCAATTCAGCTCAACCCGATTGATTTACTATGGGGAAAGGGTAGACCTGACGGTTATTTCGCACAAAATCCAAATCAGCTTGACAGTTATGCAGGCGTATTGGGCGGAACAACAACGAACGGAACCCTTACACAAAACGTTTTGTTTGAGTTTTATCGTCGCATTGCTGGCAACAGCCAGATTCCATTGGGTCCATTGAGTGGCTTAACAAACAACCAGTTTTTTAGAGAAGGTGTGAACGTTCGCGATGACATCCTGAGCAATCTGGGACAAGCTTACAGCCTGTTACGTGGCCCTGGTGCAACCGATCCACGTTTGCGGATGGACTTTAATCAAGGGATCAGCCAACTGGGTTCTGTCACATTTGCTTTGAGCCAAATGCAAAGCAGAGGCTGGAGTGCTGCTGCCAATACAGGATCAGGCACAAGCACCAACGGTTATGTTCCGTTGACACAGGCTGAACCTATGAACGCAGGAAACAACTCATATAATTATGTTGGCGCTCCTGCTTACAGCACAACACCTTATCAGGGTAACTTCAATACCGCTCAAACATCGCCAACTTACGCTAACTTTGTCCTCCAGTTGCAACCCGCATGGATGAACTAAGTTTTGGCTAACATAGAGTTGGCTGACATTAATTCACGGGTTCATCCCGTGGATTTTTTATAGAACAACAACGCACACATGATATGAATGCTGATCAAGGACAATGGTTTGATTTAACGTCGGCGTGATGATGCATCTATCATCTTTAAGAGACCAATATCCCTCTTGAAAGACACCGCATATTTCTTCAGGTGCGCGCAATAATCCTGTGCCGCACGCCTTGAGGTAAGCCTCTTTAAGCGTCCATAACTGAATAAATATAAGCGCACGTGTGTTCTTTGGTAAAGAATCCAAAATTTCCTTTTCCTGAGTTGTGAGCATATTCCACGGTATGTCGATGTGATCATCAATTTTCTCAACATCAATGCCGATAGGACGCTGCGCAAGACCAAGAGCACAAAGCAAGGTGTCGTGATTTAAAGGACAATAGGCACGTGAAATAAAATGCCCTGTCTCTTTGGATGAAATAACAACGGGTTGCCCTGACTTTTGATAACCAAGTTGCCACGGTGCACTCAGATGCTGATCCGCATTGAACGTATGATTAAGCCACTCAACATGATAATGTTGGGCATTCAGACGATCAGGGGTGGAAATAATGCGAAAAGACACATCAGCTTGAATAAGCTCATAAAGACAATGCGTACCCTCTCGTGATGCCTCAAGAGAAGCGGGAATACGCTTCACGTCATCAACCGTTTCTTAATGCGCAAAACAAGCGCATCGCGCAAATCGCGGTATTCCTCTAAACGCTGTTCACGCGAACCTTGCGAGAGGGTGGGATCTTGCATCGGCCAATATTCGACATCAGCCGCAATCGAGCGGGTGAGATCAAGCGCTTTGTGATGCGCTTCAGGTGATAACGTGATGATGAGATCAAAGTTTAAACCTTCCCATTCTTCAAGCTCATCAATCGTTTTAGGGGCATGTTTGGCCATATTGAGTCCCATTTCATCAAGCGCTGCAACAGCAAAGCCATCAAGCTCGCCTTTGCGCACCCCCGCTGATTGGACATAAATGGACTTTCCAAAATAATATCGCGCAATCGTTTCCGCCATGGGTGAGCGCACCGCATTCATCGCACACGAAAAAAGCACTGAATGCACTTTGCGTGAAGGGGATGTCGGAAGCAGCGCATGTGGCTGCATCGACTCTACAGCGCGTTGCGGCTGCGGCGGTGTCATCGGTGATATGATTGGCGATGTGATAGGCGACAAAACAATGCCCCCTAGCCCTCCCCGTGCTGGCAGGGACTGATCAAAAACCCCCTCTAGACATGGCAGGGGCGACATCGCTAATCACCCCTTCCAGTACAGTGTATAAAAAAGCGAATAAAGTGCACGCGCTGTCTCAAAATCAATATCAATATGGGGTTTCAAATGCTCGCTAATGTACGTTGCGCCATCATTATGCAGTGAACGACGCGCCATGTCGATCGATTCAATTTCGGTGGGTGGGCGCGATTTAATGGAACTGTGATAAACACCGCAAACTTTTTCATAATCTCTGAAAAAACGTCTCAACGCACTCCAAGACAACGTTGAGCACAGTGCATATGGACTATGAACCCCGTTCACTTCAAGCACAAGACGCATCTCTTGAAGGCGAATGAGCAGATTGTAAGGGCCAATACCATTTTGCAATTTAAAGCTATTGGATTGCAAAATGTCATAGATCACAACGTCACGTTCGTGAATTTGCGATGCATTGCCTTTAGGGACAGTGAGCGGATCAAAGCGCACGGCCTGTAAGTAATCACCAGTGATCATCTGTTTATCAGTCATTGGAGTGATCACCACGCCACGCGGTTGAAAACCCTCGATACGCTGAGGATTGAGTTGAAGCATTGTTATGGCTCATCTGTTTCATGACAAGGTAAATTCTCAAGCATTCACATCTTCTTATGAGAAGGCAACAAACGCAACTCAACACTACGCGCATGTCCCTCCAACGATTCTTCACGTGCTAACGTCATTGCTTTTGAACCCAGAATGTGAAGTGAGGACACATCACATTGCAAGAGCGACGTCCGCTTCATGAAGTCAAGTACACCAAGAGGCGATGAAAACCGCGCCGAACGCGCCGTTGGTAACACATGGTTTGATCCACCCACGTAATCCCCAATGGCTTCAGGCGTGTATTCACCGATGAAAATAGCCCCTGCATGACGCACGCTATCCGCTAGATTTTGCGCATTTTTCGCATGAATTTCAAGATGTTCTGCTGCAATACGGTTCGCGAGAGGAAGAGCCGACTCCAAACTGTCAACAACGATAATTGCGCCATGATCACACCAACTGACACGCGCAATATCAGCACGGGGCAAACTTTCAAGCTGTCGCTCAACCGAAACAGCTACGGCATCAGCAATGTGCACACTTGACGTGATGAGAAGTGCTTGCGCGCTCACATCATGTTCCGCTTGTGCAAGCAGGTCAGCCGCTATCCAGTCGGGGTTTGCAGTTTCATCAGCCAAAATCAACACTTCAGAAGGTCCTGCAATCATATCAATGCCGACCTGACCAAACACACGGCGTTTGGCGGCGGCAACATATGCATTTCCCGGCCCAACAATTTTATCCACGGGTGCAATCGTTTCAGTGCCATAAGCTAGCGCTGCAATCGCCTGTGCACCACCGATGCGATAGATTTCATCAACACCAGCCAGATGCGCCGCAACAAGAACAACAGGGTTAAGAACGCCATGTGGAGAAGGAACTACCATCACAATGCGTTTGACACCTGCCACTTTTGCCGGAACGGCATTCATCAACACTGATGACGGATAGCTGGCTGTTCCACCTGGGACATAAAGCCCCACCGCATCAACCGCCCCCCAACGCCATCCTAGCGTAACCCCTTGTGCGTCGGTGGTGAGAAAATCCTGCGGCTTTTGCGCTGCATGATATAATTGAATACGCTCTAAAGCGAATTCTAAAGCATGTCGCGTTTGAGAGTCACATGTATCAACAGCGTGTTGAATGTCAGAGTCGCTAATGCGCATCGTTTGAGGCGTTAAGGCAAGATGATCAAAGCGCTGTGTATAAGTGCAAACGGCCTCATTACCGCACTTGATAACGTCAGCAATAATATCGGCCACACGACCATCCACATCCTCCGAAATTTCTCGTTTTGAAGCGAGAAGGGTTCTAAAAGACGTTTCAAAATCAGAATGACCAGCCTGTAATCGTCTGCTCATAAGCAAATCTCACCCCAAAAGGCATATCATAAAAGTATAGAATTGCGTTCTTTACATGGGTCTGGACAGTTTTTCAAATGATTTTAATTTTTAAATATTCTTGAGCACGCAGCATATACGACCCAGCGCGTGATGCTTACGCACTTTCCTTCCCACATAAACCTGCTAAAAACACACGTCACAAGGAGTGTTCAATGTCTGTAATTGATTCGATGAAAGCTGTATTCGTGCCTATCCATAAGGAAGGCTATATTTTCATCACGATTTCAGCCTTTCTGACCGTGATTTTAGGCTATTTGTGGTCACCTTTTGGTTGGATTGGTGCAATCATCACACTCTGGATCTGCTACTTTTTCCGCGATCCTGTGCGCTATACACCCCAACGTGTCGGGCTGGTCATTTCACCTGCAGACGGACGCATCAGCCACATTGTGACAGCGCCTCCTCCCATGGAGCTTGGTCTTGGCGTTGATCCCATGACACGTATCTCTGTTTTCATGAATGTGTTCGATTGCCATGTGAACCGCGCGCCTGTGCCTGGTCAAATTACAAAAATCGTCTATCGCCCAGGTCTTTTCCTGAATGCTGATCTTGATAAAGCCTCTGATGATAATGAGCGTAACAGTTTCATTATTGATACGGGTGCAGGTCAAATTGGTGTTGTGCAAATTGCGGGTTTGATTGCAAGGCGCATCATCGCCTTTTCGCGTGAGGGAGATCAGGTTAAAGCAGGTGAGCGTATTGGTATGATCCGCTTTGGCTCACGGGTAGATGTGTATCTTCCTGCTTCAGTTGTGCCACAAGTCACGATTGGCCAAAGTGCGATTGCAGGCGAGACCGTGCTTGCTGATTTGGCATCAATCGAGCCGCAGCGCGCCTATCTTGGACAGTAAGCAGACATTGATTTTGTTGTGAGGGAATCCGTATGGCGCGTGATGCCTCTGATAGCACCCCGATAACGTCATGCGATGAGCTCGTGGCGTATCTTGAAGCGGGTTGCAAGCCGCGCGAAGCGTTTCGCGTTGGCACAGAACACGAGAAATTTTCATATTATATCAAAGATTTATCGCCCGTTCCTTATGAAGGACATCATAGCATTCGCGCGATGCTTGAGGCGTGGTCAGCGCTTGATGCTTGGCAACCCATCATTGAAGGGGATCATCCCATTGGTTTGGTTCATGATCATACGGGAGCGGCCATCTCCTTAGAACCCGGCGGCCAGTTTGAGCTCTCTGGCGCGCCATTAGAGAGTATCCACGATACCGCAGTTGAGCTTGATGATCACCTGACAACCGCTGCACACATCGCGGATAAGCACGGTATTGCATTTCTAGGTTTAGGGCATTCACCGCTCTGGACACGTGATGAAACGCCCATTATGCCCAAAGGGCGTTATCGCGTCATGATGAAATATATGCCAAAGGTTGGCACGCGCGGGCTTGATATGATGCTGCGCACCTGCACTGTACAGGCCAATCTTGATTTTTCATCAGAAGCGGACATGGTGCAAAAACTGCGCGTTACCCTCGCACTTCAACCGATTATCACAGCTCTTTTTGCCAATTCTCCTTTAACTCAGGGCAAACCAAATGGCTGTCTTTCCATGCGCTCTGAAATCTGGCGCGACACAGATCCACATCGTACAGGAATGCTCCCATTCGCCTTTGAACAGGGCATGAGTTTTGAGCGTTATGTTGAGTATGTTCTAGATGTACCGATGTATTTCATCAAACGTGACAGCACCTATTACGATGTCGCAGGCTTATCATTCCGTGATTTTATGGCAGGTAATCTGCAAGGCTTTGAAGGCCAACACCCCACGCGATCGGATTGGGCGAACCATCTTTCAACAATTTTTCCTGAAGTGCGCTTGAAGCGTTATCTTGAAATGCGCGGTGCTGATATGGGCACGCGTGAGATGATCCTTGCCCTGCCCGCACTCTGTGTTGGATTGTTGTATGATCAAGGCATTCTTGATGAAGCGTCACAACTCATCAAAACATGGCAGATGGATGAGCGTCAGCGACTTCGCGATGATGTGCCACGCCTTGGCCTACGTGCCATAATTCAAAAGCGGAGTGTGCGCGATATCGCGCGCGATGTGGTCGCACTTGCGCGCCGTGGCCTTGCTCAACGCACTCGTCTTAATGCGCAAGGACAAGATGAAACACACTATCTTGAGCCCATTGAGGGCATCATTGAGAGCGGCAAAACCCATGCCGAACACGTGCTTGAGGCTTATCACGGTGCATGGTATCAGGATGCAAAACGCGTTTTTGATAACCCTTTGCGGTAAAAGATTATTATGGACATTATTATCCAGATCGCAACACTGCTTGCCCCACTCTTTGCAGTGATCGCGATTGGTTATGTCAGCGGCTGGCTCGGGCGTGATAAACGCCCCGAACAAGAACTCGCATGGCTACAATTTTTTCTCATCTACATTGCTTTGCCGCCACTGCTTTTTAAGCTCATGGCCGATAAACCGTTCGCGGATTTATTGCACGGCTGGTTTATTCTTGCGACGACACTCGCAACCGCTGTGATTTATGTGCTTGGCCTGATGTTTGGCTTTATGTCAACGCCCCTTAAAAAGGGCGAGAGTGTGATGCAAGCCTTAGCGGGTTCGTTCTCAAACGTTGTTTATATGGGTCCACCGATTGTACTGGGTGCATTAGGAGCCGAGGCGGCCATTCCTGTTGCGCTGATCATTGTGTTTGATAATCTGTTTTTGTTTATCATAACGCCGATGTTGATGGCGATTGTAGGCGCAAAACAACAAAGCAAATTTCACACCGTTAGAGAAGTGTTTATGCGCGTTGCAACGCATCCCTTTAATATCGCAACCGCTTTAGGGCTATGGGCGAGTTATGCTCAATTCCAGCCCCCGCAATGGGCAGGCACAATGCTCACGAGTTTAGCCAATGCAGCCCCGCCCTGTGCTTTATTTTTGCTCGGGGTTACGCTTGCTTTGCGACCTGCGAAAGCACCTCAACGCGAAGTTTTATGGCTCGTGCCGATGAAGTTGATCCTTCATCCCCTTATCGTATGGGTGATACTATCATTGATCGGATCATTCAGTGCCTCATGGGTTTTTGCGGCGATGATCATGGCAGCACTGCCACCTGCACTGAATGTCTTTATTTTCGCACGCCACTATGAAACGGGTGTCGATCGCGCCGCAGCTTGTGTTTTGATTGGAAATACTTTCGCGATTTTCACGCTGACCTTATGGCTCGCCTTGATCAAGACAGGTGCGCTCCCCGTTGATTTATGGCCTTAAAGCGCGTTTTTTGTCTCATGTGGTACGTTTAACCGGATTCCACTCAAACGCAACATGCTCTAGGCCAAGGCGCTTTATAAGGCATAACCTTCCACACCTTTCAGACGTTTCACGCTTGCTCGCAATTGTCAGGCATGAGACATAGGACAAATATTTTACAGGGCGCTGGAGAAGATTATGTCAGGTAGTGTGAACAAAGTTATTTTATTAGGCAATTTGGGCAAAGATCCTGAAGTGCGTCGTCTCAATTCCGGCGAACCTGTTGTCACACTGCGCATTGCAACGTCCGAGAACTGGAAAGACAAGCAAAGCGGCGAGAAACGCGAGCGCACGGAATGGCATTCTGTTGTCATTTATAACGAAAATCTGGCGCGCATCGCCGAGCAATATCTGCGTAAAGGCACTAAAGTTTATATTGAAGGACAACTCCAAACCCGCAAATGGCAAGACCAAGGTGGTCAGGAAAAATACACGACCGAGATTGTATTGCAGCGTTTTCGCGGTGAACTCACGATTGTTGATAATCGTGGTGGCGGCGGTGGAAGTGGCGGCGGGGAGATTGAAGACCAACGCGGCGGATCACAAGGTGGAAGCTCTCGTGGCGGTGGAGGTGGTGGTTATGGCGGCGGATCAGGTGGACAAGGCGGCTACTCTGGACGCACATCTGAAATGCTTGATGATGATATTCCTTTTTAGCAGATATGAATTTTAAAAATGGGTGAATAAAATTATTAAAAGATAAAATATTTGATATCAATAGTATAAACTATCGAATTCAATTATTATAAACATAAATTTTATATTAGCACATTGTAAGAGATAGTATATCCATAGAAAAACATGGATATACTATGGTTAAATCTTCTCTTAAAAACACTGAGGCCAATAGAATAGAGACTTTACTCTCTCTTCACATCTTGGATACACCACCAGAAGAGCGTTTTGATCGCTTAACGCGTTTAGCAAAACGTCTTTTTAATGTTCCAATTGCGGCTATCAGCTTTATTGAAAAAGATCGACAGTGGTTTAAATCATCCATCGGCTTAAATGTAACTGAAATATCACGAGATCATTCCTTCTGTACACAAACACTTAAAGACAAAAATATTCACATTATTTCAGATACATTCGCTGATCCCAAACTGTCGAATAACCCTTTTGTGACACAAGCACCTGCGATGCGTTTTTACGCAGGATGCCCTCTGATCGTGTCGAATGGGCACAGCGTAGGAACAATATACATTATTGATTACAAACCACGCGAGTTCAGCGAAGATGATTGCCATGCACTCCAAGATATTGCTAGCATTGCCCAAAAGGAAATTAATACGCTGCAAATAGCCACGTATGATGAGCTTACAAATCTATCCAACCGTCGTGGTTTTGAAGCATTGGGACAACAAACGCTCAATGTATGTAAGCGTTTAGGAAATCCTGCATCTCTCTTATTTTTTGATCTGAATAAATTTAAAGCCATCAATGATATGTATGGCTCTGCAAAAGGTGATTGTGCACTGGGGGTTTTTAGTGAGTGCTTACGTCAAGCATTTCGTGATTGTGATGTTATAGCCCGTATAGGCGGAGATAAATTTGCCGTTTTATTGACGAATACATCTGGTAAAAGAGTCAATTACGCCATTAAACGGCTCATGAAAATTGTTGCTGAAGCCAATTCACTTCAAGAAAAATACGATATCAGTTTCAGTTGCGGAAAAGTGGATTATGACCCACTGCGCCATTATTCCGTGATCAGTATGTTAAATGAAGCTGACAAAAGCATGTATACCCCTCGTGAGTGAAGAGTTGGCGTTATCTTTTTATTAAGGTTGTTTTGATTCCAATTTGGTATGGGTACGCTTTTAGAACCAGACCAACGTCAGGAGCTTTTGAAACGCCACCGCACCG
>JBIKVP010000131.1:0-3114 GCA_044356745.1 Beijerinckiaceae bacterium
GGTGCGGTGGCGTTTCAAAAGCTCCTGCCGTTGATCCGGTTCTAAAAGCGTACCCATACCAAATTGGAATCAAAACAACCTTAATAAAAAGATAACGCCAACTCTTCACTCACGAGGGGTATAGTAATAGGATTACTCCTAAGCAGATATGCGGCTTTGATGCGCTTTAAAACGTTCCATTGCGTCATGAGCATGAATGCGACCATCATAAAGGGCACGCCCAGAGATGACGCCTTCAATGCGCGGATGATTAAGCGCAATCATTTTCTCAATGTCTTCGATGCCAGCCAGCCCACCTGAGGCGATAATGGGGATACGAGAATGATCTGCGAGTGCTTTTGTCGCGTCCCAATTTACACCCATAAGCACACCATCGCGGGAAATATCGGTGTAAATGATTGCGGCAACACCCGCTTGTGAAAACCGATCCGCCATTTCACTCACGCTTAGCAAAGAAGACTTTGCCCAGCCCTCAACCGCAACAAAGCCATCTTTGGCATCAATCCCAACAATGACCTGATTTGGAAAAGCTTTTGCCGCTTCTTTGACAAAATCAGGTTCACGCACTGCCGCTGTGCCGATGATAATGCGCGATAATCCTTTTGTGATCCATGCTTCAACGGTGGCCATGGTGCGAATGCCACCACCCAGTTGAATACGCATATCGGGAACAGCCTCTAAAATACCTTCAACTGCTTGTACGTTCATTGGCTTACCAGCAAATGCGCCGTCCAGATCAACAACATGAAGATGCTTAAATCCCTGCTCAAAAAAGCTTTTCGCCTGAGCTGAGGGATCATCGTTAAAAACTGTTGCTTGATTCATATCCCCTTGAACGAGACGCACGCACCGTCCGTCTTTAAGATCAATGGCTGGAAACAATATCATTGAGCTCTCCTATGATTATTGAGCTGATACCATCAATCTTTAGAAACAGTAACGATCAAACGCAAGCGATAACGGGTCAACGATGATTTTTAAAAAAAGATATATACTTGAATTGATAATAAAACAGCCAAGAAAATAAACACGTTATTGATTTGTAATTTAAAATAATACAGTTAGTATTCAGTAATTATGGGTACAAGTTCTAAGAAAAAAAACCAAAACTTGGAATGACTATTATGGTTGCCAGTTTAAAAAATTCTCAATCAGTTTTAAGCCAAGCTTTTGGCTCTTTTCTGGATGAAATTGTGTCCCTGCAATATTATTCTTTGCAACAATCGCAGTAACAGGGCCACCATAATCGGTGACGGCAAGAGCATCTGTAATGGTTTCAGGGATGAGCGCATAAGAGTGAACAAAATAGGCGTGCCAACCAAACGCACCAAGTTCTATACCTTCTAAAAGAGGATGTTCAAACTGCGGATGAATTGTGTTCCACCCCATGTGTGGAATTTTAAGACCCGGGTCATTTGGCTCAATAAGCGTGACATCCCCTTTAATCCAGTCAAGCCCACGTGCGGTCGTGTATTCCAAGCCACGGGTTGCGAGGAGCTGCATCCCAACGCATATACCCAGAAAAGGCTTTTTCTGGATTTGAACAACTTCTTCTAAAGCATCAACCATACCCTTTACATCATCAAGACCTTTGCGGCAGTCGGCAAAAGCACCAACACCTGGTAACACGATGCGATCAGCTTGAAGCACCTGATGTGGATCATTTGTGACACACACAGTTGTGTTGATAGTGCCTGTTTGTGCGGCACGTTCAAATGCTTTGCGTGTTGAGTGCAGATTACCAGCGCCGTAATCAATGATAGCAACTGTTTGTTGTGAGTGGGATGCAAAACGTGTCATGTGCGCACCTGTGGCTCCGGAAACAAGCCAATGACATCATGTGTCGCAAGGTGAAGATGCTGTGATGGTGTAATCAGTTTATCTGAAGGTTTAATGAGTTGTGCCGGATACTTTTCAAGCCAACGCGCAATGGCTTTGACTTCTGCATCATCAATATTATCGGCAACAACCACATCGCACGTCGGCTTATCGTGTCGTGCAAGTGTCCAGCGGCGCAACGAACTACTCTCAAGGGCAATAAAAAACCCTACAAACAATTCAATGAGCAGAGCTGAAAGGGGATGCATGTGAAACACATACACCGCCGATATAAAAATGAGATAGGTTGCAAAAACAATGAGGCTGATCACCCATAAACGATGCCAGAGCAACCAGAATAAAGAAAAAATTAGCGCAGGAAAACTAAACCCCTCACGCACGAGTTCCATATCTTTAAGAGCATGACGATTGCCCTCACGAGCCGCTTGCGTCAGATGAACCGTATAAATGGGCACGTTATAAAGTCCCTTTTGTTGAGGGGATACGCCCTGCTTCGCGTGGTTCAACGCTTAATGCATGACGAAGGGCTCGCGCAACACCTTTAAAACAGCTTTCAGCAATATGGTGCGAATTTGTGCCATAAAGCGTTTCAATGTGAAGCGTAATACCAGCATTCATCGCAAAGGCTTGAAAAAACTCTTGAATAAGCTGAGTATCAAAAGTGCCAATTTGGGGCGTCGCAAAAGCGGTGCGAAACACCAAAAAGGGGCGACCTGAAACATCAATGGCGACACGCGTCAAAGTTTCATCCATAGGCAAATCAAGGCTGGCATAACGGGTGATACCTTTTTTATCACCCATCGCTTGGGCAAGCGCTTGTCCCAGTACGATCCCTGCATCCTCAACCGAGTGATGCTGATCAATATGCAAATCTCCTTTAACCTCAATCTCAAGATCGCACAGAGCATGACGCGCGAACAAATCAAGCATGTGGTCAAAAAAACCAATGCCTGTCGCAATTTTTGCTTGCCCCATACCATCCAGATTCAACTGGACGCTAATTTGTGTTTCATTGGTTGAGCGATTGAAGCGTGCGCTGCGCATATTTTGATCCAATTCCATCATTGATTACAAAGAGTTCACTATCACAGCTCTCAAACAATATACAAAAAATTATTATATTAAAAGAAATGTGACAGATAACATGCGTTTTATACCCCTCACATTTGAAGAGTTGGTGTCTGAAGTATTTTGAAGTTATCGGATAGGCGGTCAACCCATAATCGTGCTTTTTGCGGAAAAGTGGTATTCAGGAAGCCAAGGATGGCCTTCACG
>JBIKVP010000132.1:0-3111 GCA_044356745.1 Beijerinckiaceae bacterium
GGTGCGGTGGCGTTTCAAAAGCTCCTGCCGTTGATCCGGTTCTAAAAGCGTACCCATACCAAATTGGAATCAAAACAACCTTAATAAAAAGATAACGCCAACTCTTCACTCACGAGGGGTAAAGTGAAAAATCAACTCCCGCAGTCTGCGCGCCATCACGCAAAGTAGTGTCAAAGAGATAAATCCGTTCTCGCATGTCACAGGGTGCGTGCGTCAATCCGCTATCGTCGTGTTGCGTCGTATGTTTATTCATGCGGTGAATATATCAAACACAATTTGAAAAGGGAAATGATGTGTTGAAACCTAGGTTTCAATTCCCGCATACGTTGTCACTCTTGATCTTTTGAGCTGTATACGTGAATGTATTGCTTGAAAAACGGATGAATCGGGGGAAAGTGATATGGAATTTTGGATTTTTCTAGGCGTTATTGCAGCGATTATCCTTTACGCCATCATGACGTACAACGGCCTTGTCACCCTGCGTCAACGCACACATCAGGCTTTTGCAGACATTGATGTGCAGCTTAAGCAGCGGCATGATCTTATTCCCAACCTTGTTGAAACCGTAAAAGGTTATGCGACACATGAGCGTGATACGCTTGATAGCGTTGTTAAAGCGCGAACGGCTGCAGTCTCTGCGCCCGTAGGCTCTCCAGAGCAAGTTGCTGCTGAAAATGTTCTCAACGGCGCCTTAGGGCGTTTGCTTGCAATCGCTGAAGCTTACCCAGACCTTAAAGCCAACCAAAATTTTCTCCAACTACAAACAGACCTTGGTGGGATTGAAAACAAGCTTGCTGCAGCACGACGCTTTTTTAATGGTGCTGTCAGCGAGTATAATGCTGCAATTGAAGCGTTTCCGGGCGTTTTGTTTGCGCGGCGATTTGGGTTTAGCTCCCGTACATTTTTTGACGTGGGTGAAACAGCCCGAGAGACAATGGATGCTGCGCCCCCTAGCGTCAAATTCTGACCATCCTCATGTCATTATCCGCCCCATCTTTCGGGCTTTATGGCCATATTCAAAGAAACAGACGCCGCTCGATTATACTTGTGGCAGGGTTATTTGTGTTAATTTATGTATTATTGATTGCACTTTTGCTGCTTTATCACGCGTACACATCCTCTCAACTTCCTTTAGAGTTTTACAATCGATTAATTCAAAGTGATTTTTTACGCTATGCGCCTTTTGCAACAATAGCTGTCGCAACATGGATTATTATTGCTTACTACGCCAATACAAAACTGATTGATGCTTTTACAGGGGCAAAAACGATTGCGCGACATCATCATCCGCGTCTTTATGATCAGCTTGAAGCGCTATGCATTTCTGTGGGGATGCCTACACCCAAACTTAAAATCATCGACACCCCTGCGCTCAATGCTTTTGCGAGTGGTGTTAAACCGTCGCAATACACCATTACATTGACACGCGGTTTACTAGAGGCACTTGAGGCGCACGAAGTTGAAGCTGTACTTGCGCATGGATTGACCCATATTCGCAATGATGATGTAAAACTCATGATCGTCGCCGTTCTTATTGCAGGCATTATCTCTCTTATTGCTGAGGTTTTGTTTCGCTTCTTTATGAACACAAATCGCGCAATGCATTGGAGCAGTCGTGACACATCAGGAAGCTCACGACGCCAATCATCAAGCCGTGATAAAAGTGGGGGCGATGCAATAGCCGCGTTTTTAATTGCCAGCGACGATTATTTTTGCAGCATTGTCGCTCATGCGGATTTTTTCTTTAAAGTTGTGGGCATTCTTCTGATTTCAGGTTATAGCTTGAAAATCATACGAATGCGTAACCAGACCATCTTTTTGCATAAAATCCGTTATGCCGACTTGCGTCAATTGCACTATACCCTGTCAGATTCCACGCCTGCCTTCCCTCTCCCTATGAGAGAGGTCGGCCTGTAATGCCCAGAGAGGGCTTGCGCAGGATTAAGCTTCACCATAGTTGAAACTTAACCCACCTTCCCTCGCCTGCCGCCTCGCGACAACCCATTCTAAAGAGCTATCAGATTCACACGTTATTGTTCAAGCTTTTTAAGTAGGTATAAAAAATATCTGTTGCTTATTTCATGGTGCAGAATTGCAGCCAGCCTTCCGGAAATTCAAAAAATATTTTTTTACCAAAGGAAATAAAATTTAAATCCACCCCGAAAAGGATTTTTTGAAAAAAATTACCGCAAGCGGCAAAAAGAATTAAGGCACCGACAGCTATAATTCTTATATATTATACTTAATTTAGTAACTGATTATTTTTAATTGTTTGTTGAACCTTGCTCTGTTTTATCGGATACTTTAGGAGGCTTATTCATTACTTCTTTTGCGTATTCTTTAGGATCTGTTACTGTAGGGATGTGTGGAAAAGGCCTACCATTTTGTTTTTTTTCGCCCCCGTGATGTGCAAATCTATCTTTTGTAAGATTTTTATAAATCTCCCGAACACCTAAATATAATCCGACACCGCTTGACGCAACATCTGACTCGGGCTCTGCACTTTCATGATTAAAAACATGCGTCAAATTGGCTGAAGCCCAATCTTTTGCTGAGGATATACGCGCATCAATTTGATCAGAAGCTTCGCTCAGTATGCCCTGCCCTGTCTCTGGCCGCGTGGTAGCCACCTCTAAAACAGCAGCAGGGGCAGTTTTTAACGCATTGTCCAAAAATAACCCTGCACCAAATACAGCAATACCACCCATTAAAAGTCCTGCCCCGTCTGGCATTGCCTTTCCATTCGAAAGTGCAACAGTTCCTAAAACAGCTCCAGCAGCCGCAATATTCTTTCCTGGAGCATCGACCATTGAAGCTGATAAAGGCGTGCGAGGCGGATTTTTGGCAATCTCATCATTAAATCGCGAAGCGTCAGGAGAGTGAGCAGCTTCCAGCGG
The DNA here is from genome assembly GCA_044356745.1 of Beijerinckiaceae bacterium. Classification (GTDB taxonomy): domain Bacteria; phylum Pseudomonadota; class Alphaproteobacteria; order Rhizobiales; family Beijerinckiaceae; genus JBIKVP01. The sequence continues at coordinate 2,898 of JBIKVP010000132.1, forward strand.
AATATCTTGGTCTGATTTCGAAACTGACTTAACCATCTAAATCCCCAATTAACATAAATATCAGATTATCAATATAACGTTATTGTCAAATTATCAATATATACCCCTCGTGAGTGAAGAGTTGGCGTTATCTTTTTATTAAGGTTGTTTTGATTCCAATTTGGTATGGGTACGCTTTTAGAACCGGATCAACGGCAGGAGCTTTTGAAACGCC
>JBIKVP010000066.1:0-11206 GCA_044356745.1 Beijerinckiaceae bacterium
GGTGCGGTGGCGTTTCAAAAGCTCCTGCCGTTGATCCGGTTCTAAAAGCGTACCCATACCAAATTGGAATCAAAACAACCTTAATAAAAAGATAACGCCAACTCTTCACTCACGAGGGGTATAGAAAATTTTTTTACAGAATTTATATCTGAAGTCGAAATTGAAAACCCATTTGAGATTTTAAATATTTCTGAAATTCCATTGAGACAATGATTATAAATATAATCAATTTTTTGACGCTGTGGTTCAATCAACGTCACCTTAACGACTTTAGGCGTAAAAGCGCCTCAATCTATACAGGAGCTTTCTATGCATAAAATTAAGGTTGCCAATCCCGTTGTTGATCTTGATGGCGATGAGATGACGCGCATCATCTGGACGTTCATCAAAGATAAGCTGATTCATCCTTATCTTGATCTTGAATTACTTTATTTTGATCTGGGCATGGAAAATCGTGATGCTACTCATGATCAGGTGACGATTGATGCCGCTCACGCCATTAAAAAACATGGTGTTGGTGTGAAGTGCGCCACGATCACCCCTGATGAAGCGCGGGTTAAAGAATTTAATCTCAAAGAGATGTGGAAATCTCCAAACGGCACGATTCGTAATATTTTAGGCGGCGTGATTTTCCGTGAGCCGATTATTTGCAAAAATGTTCCACGTCTTGTTCCGGGCTGGACACAGCCTATCATTGTTGGGCGTCATGCTTTTGGTGATCAATACAAAGCCACTGATTTTAAAGTGCCTGGGAAAGGGCGCCTTGCCATCAAGTTTGAGGGAGAAGACGGTACTATCATTGAAAAAGAAGTGTTCAAGTTTCCTGACGCAGGTGTAGCACTCGCAATGTATAATTTAGACGAATCCATTCGTGAATTTGCACGCGCGTCCCTCAATTATGGGTTGATGCGCAAATATCCTGTCTATCTGTCCACCAAAAATACGATTCTCAAAGCCTATGATGGACGCTTCAAAGATATCTTTCAGGACATTTTTGACGCTGAATTTAAAGAGAAATTCGCAAGCGCTGGCATTACGTATGAGCATCGCCTGATTGATGATATGGTCGCTTCGGCGCTCAAATGGTCAGGTGGATATGTGTGGGCATGTAAAAATTATGATGGTGACGTTCAATCCGACACCGTTGCACAAGGATTTGGCTCTCTTGGCTTGATGACATCTGTGCTTATGACGCCTGATGGTCAAACGGTTGAAGCAGAAGCTGCGCACGGCACGGTTACACGCCATTTCCGCGAACATCAAAAAGGCAAAGAGACTTCTACAAATCCGATTGCATCCATTTTCGCATGGACTCGTGGCCTCGCACATCGCGCCAAGCTTGATCACAACGATGCGCTTCTCAGGTTTTCACATACCCTTGAAAAAGTGTGTGTCGATACAGTTGAAGCTGGTGATATGACCAAAGATCTTGCGCTTCTCGTCGGTGCTGAGCAGAAATGGCTGTCAACAACAGGCTTCCTTGATAAAATTGATACCAATTTACGCCTAGCGATGGCCGGTCAAGATCAACGTCTTTGATCGCTTGCGAGGTGTGCTATCATAGACTTTTAGTAGCGGGTCTGTTAGACAGCTGCTTGATGAAATGACGGAGCGACGTATCTGCAATGATCAGGTTATCACGACAAGCTGCTGTAACGGCTTTGATTTTGAGTGCTGTAGGGCTGAGTGTCTCCACTACACATGCTACGCCTTATCTGGTTATGGATATTGACACGGGTCGTGTGATTGCGTCTGAACAGGCTACTGATCCGTGGTTTCCAGCATCTGTTACAAAACTCATGACAGCCTATGTTGCCCTCAAAGAAGTACAAGATGGGCGCATTGCACTTGATACACCGCTTATTGTGTCTCGCCGTGCATCATCGACAGCGCCGTCAAAAATGGGATTACGCCCTGGCACTCAAGTCACACTCGATAATGCACTCAAAATGATTATGGTCAAATCTGCCAATGATATGGCCGTAACGATTGCCGAAGGTGTTGGTGGTTCGGTTGAGGCGTTTGCGGGTATGATGAACCGTGAAGCGGCTCGTTTAGGGATGCGCGAAAGCCATTTCGTTAATCCGCATGGTTTGCCGGATGCAAAACAAAAATCATCGGCACGTGATTTAGCTGTACTTGGATCAGCGCTATTGCGCGACTTTCCATCACAGCAAGATCTATGGAGCATTGGTGCGATTCAACTGGGTCAACGCGTTATGCCGAACACCAACGGTCTCATTGGTCGCTATTACGGTGCTGCGGGTATGAAAACTGGTTTTATCTGCTCATCAGGTTTTAATGTGGTTGCAACTGCAACACGTAATAATCGCCGCTTGCTTGTGGTTGTCCTTGGTTCCTCATCAGCGACGGAGCGTACTTTAAAAGCCGCTGAATTGCTTGATCAAGGTTTTGCAAGCAGTGGTTACACAGGATCAACACTTGCTGATTTGCCACAGGGCTATGGCTTCCCCCCTGACATGCGCGGCGAGATTTGTAGTGGCAAACGCCGCAATGTGGCATTAGCTGATGTCGATGAGTTTTCACCCGTTGGGAGTGGTTCAGTTGGTGGCAATACAGAAAATGCCGCATTAGAGATGCTTATTCCGCAAACAAATGTTGCATCATTTGGCGCGTTCACCACACCGCGTCCGCGTCTTGCACAACGACACATTGGCACACCGATACAGGTTTACACGGGCGCAGCCCCTGGTGTAATGCTTGCCGCTCGTGGTTCAAAAGATGCTATTGAAACTGCTGGTAACGTTGAAAAGCCTTCTAAAAAATCTAAGAAGCAACTCGCTAGCCGCAAAGTTCGTGATGTTGCCAAGCCAAAGGGTGTCGCATCCATTATAAGTGGTGATGACACTAAACCTGTTACGAAAATCATTGATAATTCATCTCAAAATACGAAAGCATCTTCAAAGCCTGATCGTGTCAAACAAGATCTGAAAAAAGCTGTTGCTGTTAAAAAAGACATCAAAAAGGCTAAGCCTGACATTAAAACAACTGGGTCAACGATTAAACCTGTCGCTTCAAAACCGAGTCCGATAAAGCCTAAGCCCCTCGATGATTAGGCTCAGGCATTTAGTCGTGCCTTTTATTGCCCACTCCACGGAAATGTCCATGTTTCTGTCAACGCACGATTTCCTGATTTTAAGAATGCGCGTACATCCGAACTTTGGCCTTGTGGTACGACTATATCAATTGCCGCTCTAAAGCCACCCGTTTTAGGATTGGGCACGATGAAAGTACGCAGGATTTGACCACTTGAAATCGTCGGTACAATCTGAACACGGTCAGGATCGCCTAAATAATAACTCAGATCGCCCCCCGCAAAATCTATAATAAAACGCCGTGCGCCGTGCGGCACCGTTTCGCCTGATCCAAGTGCTTTTGGCGTGGTTTGATAACTATTGATCGCTCGCCCACCTGTATGCAGGTCAACAGCTTCTGTGAGTGATGACATCTTGTAACGTAATACAAATGGCTGCCCCGTTTCAGGGAGTTGTTTTGGTACCCAAAAGGCAACAATATTATCATTCGTTTCATCAGCAGTTGGTAGTTCAATCAGCTCAACATGCCCCTCACCCCAGCTCTCAACGGGTTCGATCCAGTAGCTTGGGCGCTGTTCATAATTTAGATCAAGATCTTGATAATGCTCAAAAACGCGATCACGTTGCATAAGGCCAAATCCACGCACATCTTTCTCTAAGAATGCAGCAATCTTCTGCTCTTTAGGATTGCGAAGGGGCCGCCATATCCATTCTCCTGATCCTGAATGCACAAGTAACCCATCCGAATCATGTAATTCGGGGCGAAAATCATCAAAAAAGCGCCGATCATTTTCACCCACAAAAAACATGGACGTTAACGGTGCAATCCCTAATTTACGCACAGAGCGACGTAAGAAAAGTGTCGCTGTCACATCCACAACTGTTTCGCGCTCCGGATACACTAGAAACTGATATGCTCCCGTCACCGAAGCACTGTCTATCAGCGCATGAATAACAATTCGCTCTGCCCCTTCAACTGGTGGTTCAACCCAGAATTCACGGAAAAAAGGAAACTCTTCTTCTGTCAAACCTGAGTCTATAGCAAGCGCTCGCGCAGATAGACCATATTTTTGTTCACGTCCTAAAAAACGAAAATAGCTTGCACCCAAAAACGAGATTAACTCATCAGATATTTTGGGGTCATTAAGAGGATAATGAACGCGAAACCCTGCAAAGCCCAAATTGACAGGCAACGGCTTTTCAAATTTATTTCTGCCATAATCGAATAGCTGAGCTGAATAAGGCACAGGCATCGGCACGCCATCGCGCACAACATTAACGATTACTGTGCGTTGAAACAAAAATCCTGGGTGAAACATCTGCATCCGGTAAGCACCACCTGCTGAAGACAGCAAAGACTTATCAGAACGAAAACGAATATCGCGGTATGCATCAAAATCAAGTTTTGCAAGTGGTTCAGGCAGAGGCTGGATTTTGTCCTCAAAAGGAGCTGAAGCCAGATCACGTGCTCGCTTAACAACCGTATCATATGAGAACGCAGATGTTGCAGGTGTTGCACCATTTTTAGCGCCATTTTGCGCATAAGAAGGCCACGCAGTTGTCGTCAATAGCATCAAGCTTAAACCACTTAAAAAATGACGACGCGATAGCGACATAATCTCACCCACAAACCCGTATTGATGTTTTGAGCATGTTGCACAAAAGTATGCTTTTGATAAACCGTTATATGTTGGAAAGAAAGAGCCATCTGTTTTGCTGACACGTTTAAAAACGGCTTACGTTTTTCAATCACATCGTCTAAAACGCAATCAAATTATAGGTGATTGATGACACAGCAAATCTCTTCTCCCCCTCGTGATGCCTTAACTTACGCACAAGCGGGCGTTGATATTGATGCAGGTAACGCACTCGTTGATACGATTAAGCCAATGGTGCGCTCAACACGTCGTGCGGGCGCGGATGCTGAAATTGGCGGATTTGGTGGCTTATTTGATTTAAAAGCAGCTGGGTTCCATGATCCAATTCTTGTCGCTGCAAATGATGGCGTTGGCACAAAAGTGAAAATCGCTATTGAGTCAGGATTGCATGACACGATTGGCATTGATCTGGTTGCAATGTGTGTCAACGATCTGATTGTGCAAGGCGCTGAGCCTTTATTTTTTCTTGATTATTACGCGACAGGCAAGCTGAATCCTGAAGTAGGCTCAGCCATCATAAAAGGTATTGCAGAGGGATGTCGTCAATCAGGGTGCGCTCTTATTGGCGGTGAAACAGCTGAAATGCCAGGATTATATGCTAACGGTGACTATGATTTAGCAGGGTTTGCCGTTGGCGCAGCTGAACGTGGCACACTGCTCCCGCGCCCCTCTATCAGTGAAGGCGATATACTGATTGGCCTCACGTCATCTGGGGTTCATTCGAATGGATTTTCCCTTGTCAGGCGTATTGTTGAGCGCGCGGGTTTAGAGTGGAATACCCCCGCCCCTTTTGCACCTCACATGACGCTTGCTCAAGCTCTCTTAACACCAACGCGCCTATATGTGAAATCAGTGCTAAGCGCATTGCGTCGCACCTCAGCGATCAAAGGACTTGTGCATATCACCGGAGGTGGTTTTCCAGACAATATCCCGCGCGTTCTACCTGATGAGGTCAATGCAGTTATTGATCTTAATGCTATTTCGGTGCCTTCTGTGTTTAGTTGGCTTGCAAACGAAGGCAATGTGCCGGTTTCTGAAATGCTTCGTACATTCAACTGCGGCATCGGGATGATTGTTATCGCAGAGCGTGATCAATCACACGATGTGGAGAGCACTCTAAAAGAGGTGGGTGAACATACTGTGAGACTGGGTAGACTCACATCGCATACGCCTCATAGCGAGCGTGTGCAGTTTCAGGGAACCTTGCGTCTGTGAGTGCTTTAAAAGAAATTCATTCACGCAAACGGGTCGCCGTGCTCATTTCCGGCTCCGGTTCGAATATGCAGGCATTGGTTAAAGCGTCACAAGCACCCGATTATCCAGCTGATATAGCGCTTGTGCTTTCAAATAAAGCTGATGCGAAGGGGCTTATCTTTGCGCGTGAACATAGCATTGCAACCGCAGTTATATCGCACAAAGATTACACAGATCGACAGCAATTCGAAGAAGCCATTCAGCGCGAACTAGAAGCTCAAACCATTGATATAGTATGTTTAGCAGGGTTTATGCGCATTCTCACACCGTGGCTTGTTTCACGCTGGGAAGGGAGAATGCTCAATATTCACCCGTCTCTACTCCCTTTGTTTAAAGGGCTACACACGCATCAACAAGCCCTTAATGCAGGTGTGAACGAGCATGGTTGCACTGTTCATCTTGTCACAGCAGCGCTTGACGATGGCCCCATTATACTTCAAGCGCGTGTCCCAGTTCTTGAAGGCGATACGCCTGAGATTCTTGCGGCGCGCGTGTTAGTTGAAGAACATCGCATCTATAAAAACGCATTAGCGATGCTGATTGAAAGACTTTGATTTTCTCACACTTCCCGCCATGATGTGCGGGGTTAGAATGACAAGTCAATAAAGCAGCAATTAAGCTGCTTTTTGTTTTGGTGAAAGCAACTTACGATTAATAAGCACTTCTGCAATTTGAATGGCATTTAAAGCTGCGCCTTTGCGCAGGTTGTCCGCCACGCACCAGAATGTCAGCCCATTTTCAACGGTAATATCTTCACGAATACGTGAGATATACGTTGCATCTTCGCCAGCTGCTTCGTGAGGCGTGATGTAACCACCTGCTTCCTGCTTATCAATGACAAGAATGCCCGGTGCTTCACGTAAAATGGCGCGTGCCTCATCAGCACTAATCGGCTTTTCAAACTCGACGTTGACGACTTCTGAGTGACCAATAAACACAGGCACACGCACACAGGTTGCCGTGAGCTTGATTTTGGAATCAAGAATCTTTTTGGTTTCGGCGACCATTTTCCATTCTTCTTTGGTGTAACCATCGTCCATAAACACATCAATGTGTGGAATGAGATTAAAGGCAATGCGTGCGGGAAATTTTTTGGTTATCACCTCACCCGTAGTGAACACAGAGCGGGTCTGATTAAAGAGCTCATCCATGCCCTCTTTGCCAGCGCCTGAAACAGATTGATATGTGGCCACAACAACGCGTTTGATAACTGCTGCATCGTGAAGCGGTTTAAGTGCAACAACAAGCTGTGCCGTTGAGCAATTGGGATTAGCAATAATATTCTTTTTGCGAAAACCAGCAACCGCATCGGCATTTACTTCAGGGACGATCAGCGGCACATCAGAATCGTAGCGCCATGCAGACGAGTTATCAATCACGACTGCACCTTGTGCAGCAATTTTGGGCGACCATTCTTTCGATATTTCACCGCCCGCAGACATGAGGCAAATGTCCACATCCGAAAAGTCATAAAGATCAAGTGCTTTGGTTTTAAGCGTGCGATCTCCAAAGGAAATTTCCGTCCCCAAACTACGACGCGAAGCGAGCGCGACAACCTCACTCACAGGAAATTGGCGCTCTGCGAGAATATTGAGCATCTCGCGCCCGACATTCCCAGTGGCTCCAACAATCGCAACTTTATAACTCATGATGTGTGATCCTTATTGATATTTTACCAAGCATCTTACACGTCATGGCAAGGCTTGTCCTTGCCATCCATGCCTTTCCTAAAACCGATGTGGTTCTAAGACGTGGATACCCGTGACAAGCACGGGCATGACGGTAGAGCTTTTCAGCTCAAATCTGGAAACGCTAATTCTAAATTTAAGCCGCTTTGTCCAATCCATAAAGCGTATGAAGCGTGCGCACCGCCAATTCTGTATACGCTGAATCAATCAAAACGGAAAATTTAATTTCAGAGGTGGTGATGGCGCGAATGTTGATGCCTTTGTCAGACAGCGCTTTAAAGCCCTTGGCGGCAACCCCTGCGTGAGAGCGCATTCCAATTCCAATCGCGGAGATTTTCACAACATCGGTTGCTCCCTGAATACTGCTCAGGCCAATGGTGTCGCGGTTAGCCTCTAGCACCGCCTTGGCGCGTTCATAATCAGCCGCTCCCACCGTGAAGGTAATATCGGTGGATTCTTTGTCATCAGAAATCACCTGAATGATCATATCAACATTGATATTGGCTTCTGCAAGCGGCATGAAGATCGCGGCCGCAACCCCTGGCTTGTCTGCCACTTTGCGCAAGGTGATTTGCGCTTCATCTTTAGAATACGCGATGCCCGTGACAACTTGTTGTTCCACAATATCCTCCTCATCACACATCAGTGTCCCGTCTTGGGGATTTGCGGGATCATCAAAACTTGAACGCACGTACGTGGGGACGCGGTAAACCATCGCGAGTTCCACCGAACGCACCTGAAGCACTTTTGCACCGAGCGATGCCATTTCAAGCATCTCTTCAAAAGCAACTTTGTCCATGCGCTGTGCTTTGGGAACCATGCGCGGATCAGTGGTGTAAATCCCATCGACATCAGTGTATATGTCGCAACGATCTGCTTTCAAAGCTGCGGCTAAAGCAACGGCGCTCGTATCAGACCCACCGCGTCCAAAGGTAACAATGCGGCCTGTCTCTTTATTAATACCCTGAAAACCAGACACTACGGCGATAGCGCGATTGTCTGAAAATCCTTTAAGAATGTTGCCACCATCTACATCAATGATACGCGCTGATGAATGGGCATCATCACCATAAAACGGAACTTGCCAGCCTTGCCATGAGCGAGCGGGCAATCCCATGTCACGCAACACAACCGCAAGCAACCCAGAAGTTACTTGCTCTCCTGAAGCCACAACCACATCATATTCGGCTGCATCATAAAGCGTTGATGCTTCCTTGCACCAGCCAACAAGCTCGTTGGTTTTACCTGACATCGCAGAAACAACGACAGCGACCTCATGACCAGCATCATATTCACGCTTCACATGACGTGCGACATTCTTGATGCGCTCAACGCTCGCAACCGATGTTCCGCCAAATTTTAAAACCAGACGCGCCATAATTTTGATCGCCGCTTCAACAAAAGATAAGCGCTTTCTTGCCGTGAGGCGTTGATTGTGTCAATGCCACGGGAGTATAGCTTGATAAACAAATAAGCAAAAAGGACCAAAAAAGATGTCAGATCATTTAAAGCGCACGCTTGTCCTCGTAAGACATGGCCAAAGTGAGTGGAACCTCAAAAACCTTTTTACGGGTTGGAAAGATCCTGATCTCACTGCGCAAGGTGTTGAAGAGGCCATCAGTGCTGGTCAACGATTGAAAAAACTCGGCTTCGTCCCTGACATAGCGCTCACATCGAATCTCTCGCGTGCACAGCGTACTTGTTCATTAATTCTCGAACAGCTTGGACAAAATTCTCTTGAAACGTTGCGTCACGAAGCCCTGAATGAACGTGATTATGGTGATTTATCTGGCCTTAACAAAGACGAAGCACGCAGCAAGTGGGGGGAAGAACAAGTGCATATCTGGCGCCGCTCTTATGATGTGCCTCCTCCAAGTGGGGAAAGTCTCAAAGATACCGTTGCGCGCGTGCTTCCGTATTATTGCCAACAAATTCTACCACGTGTAATGCGCGGCGAAAAAGTGCTTGTCGCAGCGCATGGCAATAGTTTGCGTGCTCTTATCATGATACTTGATGGTCTTGATCCAGCAGGGATTATGGGTGTTGAACTCAATACAGGTGAACCAATTATATATTCCCTTAAAGATGACACTACCGTGTTGAATAAAACGGTTTTATCTGCATGAAGAGTGGGGGTGTGATACTCAAAGACGGGGTGATATATTATCCTGATTACCTCTCACTAGAAGAACAACTGGGCTTGCTTCAAGCCACTCGTGAGATTGTTGCGCAAGCCCCACTTTTTCAACCACGTATGCCGCGCACGAATACACCTTTTTCTGTTAAAATGACAAACTGCGGCGTGCTTGGCTGGGTATCGGATGTAAAAGGGTATCGTTATCAGGAAACACATCCTGATACGGAAAAGCCATGGCCAGCTATGCCTGATCGGCTGTTAGAAACGTGGCAAGCGCTTTCAAATTATCATGCACCGCCTGAAGCGTGCCTGATCAATTTTTATGATCAAGCCGCGAAAATGGGATTGCATCAAGATCGCGACGAAGCCGACTTTGATGCTCCCGTTATCTCTCTTTCATTGGGGGATAGTGCGATTTTCCGCATAGGTGGCACAACGCGCAAAGGTGCAACACAATCTGTTAAACTTCATTCGGGAGATGCGCTGATGTTTGGCGGCGCAGCGCGCCTTGCATTTCATGGTATCGATCGCATTTTAACCGGTACATCCACTTTGCTCGAAAATGGTGGACGACTAAATTTCACCATGAGGCGAGTGACGAAGGTTTAAAATTATGTGTTCCACATTTTTGAGCAAATATGTAAACATTGACCATCATCCCTGTGCATAGGTTGCCTATGGTAACAGTTCTTTATAATTTAACAAGAAGGTAGCTTATGACCCGCCTATCATCTCCTCAGACTCAATCTTTTGTAAAATCTGCTGAGCACATAAATCAATGTATTAAACTTTTAAAGAAACGTATAAGTGAATTGCAAGAATTCAATCCAACAACTTTAGAGCGAAGACATTCTCCCAAGCAGGTGGCAATTCAAACCTCGATTGCAGAAACTCTGTCAAAGATTTACGGACACGATACTACTGAATATCGCCGATATGCTTCAGCCGCTCGGCTTGATAGCGGCCCCATTTCAGTTGTCGGATCATGGGCACAGGGAAGAGGCGTTCAAAGTGATCTGCAAGAAGCTCAGCGGTATGTCACTGAAGGAAAAGAGCGTGCGTTAGCTTTATTGAATCAGGCCGTTAGAGGGCTAGAGGAAGAGCTAGAATTTCAACAACCAGCTATGTCTTCTATCGAACTGGAACCATCCTCCGCCGCCCAATGCAATAAAATTTTCATTGTGCATGGTCATGAGCAAGGACCGATAGGGCATCTTGCACGTTTCTTGGAGCAATGCGGTTTTGAGCCTATTATTCTTCATGAGAAAGTTAGTTCAGGTCGTACCCTAATATACCCCTCACATTTGAAGAGTTGGTGTCTGAAGTATTTTGAAGTTATCGGATAGGCGGTCAACCCATAATCGTGCTTTTTGCGGAAAAGTGGTATTCAGGAAGCCAAGGATGGCCTTCACG
>JBIKVP010000067.1:0-11168 GCA_044356745.1 Beijerinckiaceae bacterium
CGGTGCGGTGGCGTTTCAAAAGCTCCTGCCGTTGATCCGGTTCTAAAAGCGTACCCATACCAAATTGGAATCAAAACAACCTTAATAAAAAGATAACGCCAACTCTTCACTCACGAGGGGTATAGACAAAAAAATGATTGTCTCAAACGCATTGGAATTTTGTTTTTTTCAATATCATAAAATCAATTACTATTTGAACAGCGCTTTAACAGCGGCGAGATCAGCCTGAACATCTTTGTAAGCATCGCGCGTACGTTGCTCAGCATGACTTTCTGATGCCTTGTGTAACACTTCAACATTATCAGCAAGTGAAGCGCGCTGCGCTTTATTGGCCGCAGTTTCTTTGCCCCGAAGTACTTCCACTGCGGCTTCCATGGTGTAAGTGATTTTATGAATTTCTTCGAGTTGGGCTGTGCTAAGTGGTGTATTTTTGAGAACAGAAGCAACTTGCGCAGATGTTTCATCAAGAACGCGTAATGCATCAGCGGCTGTTTTAATTTCTTTCGCTTCGTAATGCTGAACTTTTTCGTCCTTAGCGGGCGCGGACGTTGTTTGGGCAAGAGAATGACCACTAAAAATTATGATGCTAGAAGCCAAGGCAAGGGCACAAAAACGGCTATTTTAAAGATTTTTCATTGTGTTAACTCCATGTGTTGGTGAGAGAAATTAATGCTTTTAACGAGAGAGTTTTATTCCCCGTTTCTATGGTGGCATCGACGCCCATATGCACACCAGCATGCAATGCCAGATCAACAGCACCAACAATGAGAGGTAGCGCTATGCCCCTGTCAGTTTGGCCGCTCCTGCTTCAAGCCAAGGGTGTACTGCGCCCATGATGCCGATATTCAAGCCCATTGCGCCATCGGCAATCGCATCACCAAGGATTGATCTCATACGAATGAGAATTGCATTGCCTGAATGCAGACAATGTCAAAAAGCATCTTGCTTGATCTAAAAGATCAAGCAAGATGCTTTACTGATCAAACCCAACTTCATCGACAAGCTGACTTGCGCGCGCGCGCGCTTTAGCGATGCTGGTTACGTCCACAGTGTCAGGTTTCAAACTACCAAAGGATGCAATGATTGGATTGACAGTAACGTCTGCGCGTATTGGATACTCAAAATTAGCATCTGCAAACGCTTTTTGCGCTTCTGATGAAAGCATATGTTCTAAAAGCTTGACGGCATTGGCTTTATTGGGTGCAGTTTTGACCAAGACAGCACCCGACACATTGACGTGCGTGCCGCCACCTTCAAATGTTGGCAAAATAACTTTAATGGCTTCAGCCCATTTTTTTTGCTCTTCGACTTTACCCGTCTGCATTAAGCCCACATAATATGAATTGGCAAGACCCAGATCACACACGCCGGCTGCAATATCTTTTGCAACATCACGGTCGCCACCTGAAGGCTTGCGAGCAAGGTTAGCCTTCACGCCTGTTAGCCAATTTTTCGCAGAGGCTTCACCCTTTTTGGCAATAAGCGCCGCAATCAGAGCGATATTATAAGGATGCTGACCTGAACGAATACAAACACGGCCTTTCCATTTTGGATCAGCAAGGCTTTCATAAGTGAGAGTGTTATCTTTCACGCGCTCTTGTGAGGCATATATGACACGTGCACGCGATGAAAGGCTGATCCAGCTATTGTTTTCACCACGCAGCGCGCTTGGCAAAACATCATCAACGACTTTAGACACGATAGGGGAAGAAAGATTTTTCTCCACCGCTTCATGCAAGCGACCAATATCAACTGTAATAAGCACATCAGCTGGACTATTGGCAGCTTCTGCAACGATTCGCTCAGCTAAACCTTTGTCAGAAAAAACTGTATTAACTTTGATCCCCGTTTTTTGCGTGAAATCAGTCAAAGTGTTTGCAAACAATGCAGGCTCACGGTTTGTGTAAACATTCACAACCTGTTCTTGGGCATAGGCAACGCTGCTTGCGTTTGCCATGAATGCGAGCAGAGATGTCACCATCATAAGGCTGTGAGTGCGATGTGAAACGTGTGAGAAAGCATTGAGCGCAGCTGTCCGCATTAAACAAGAGTGTGTCATTGGTGTCTCCGTCATCGAGGTTCAAGGCCTCGCGCCGTGATGTGTGGATGGTTCTGCACCTGAATGATGCAGTGCGCTTTTAGTAATCCTCTCTAGCTAAGTCAATAAAAAATCAACAAAATCAATAGTTTAGAATAATTCTAAACTAGAATGTATTTTTAAAATGCAGCCTATTTTCAAATGAGAAAGAAGCACATCATTTCATGTAGATGTGTTAGACAGTTCACTCTTTCTCACGCTGATGTGTGCTAGAGAATAAAAGAACTTGTTTTTAAAAGGCATCGTGGGACTGCAACTCACGTTGTCTAAAAATATCAGATAAATCATATTTCAAAAAACTTGTGCGCCGCACCATTCTTGATTGGTGCATTGCACAAAGCATATTTTAAATTAACTCAAATCAAGTTAATTTAAAATAAATTAATAATATCAGTATGTTAAATGCAGAAAAAATGTGAAAAAAGATGTGAATAGGGGCTGGTTTTTTCGATAATCGTGCATTAGCATTGTAAATATAAAAAGAGCGGCAAGTGTTGCTCAAACATATTTAAATGGGAGATTTTAATGCCTGTTGCTTCCCGCAAAGTTGTTCGTCAAAACTCAATCGCACGGGGCACTGCTAAATCAGTCAAGCGCTCTCAGGAAGCAAACATTGTTTCTTTTACCCGTGAACAAGAGCTTGAAGCATACGGCCACATGATGATGATCCGCCGCTTTGAGGAAAAAGCAGGTCAGCTTTACGGTATGGGGCATATTGGCGGATTTTGTCATCTTTACATCGGTCAAGAGGCTGTTGTTGTTGGGATGCAAATGGCGACGATTGAAGGTGATCAGGTCATCACGGGGTATCGTGATCACGGTCACATGTTGGTCACGGGTATGGATCCACGTGGCGTTATGGCTGAATTGACGGGGCGTCAAGGCGGTTATTCACGCGGCAAGGGTGGCTCCATGCACATGTTCTCGAAAGAGAAACATTTTTATGGCGGTCATGGCATTGTTGGTGCGCAGGTTGCGCTCGGAACGGGAATCGCTTTCGCGAATAAATACCGTAATAACGGCAACGTTTGCCTGACATATTTTGGTGATGGCGCGGCCAATCAAGGGCAGGTGTATGAGAGCTTCAACATGGCGGAGCTTTGGAAATTGCCTGTTATTTATATTGTTGAAAACAACCGTTACGCGATGGGTACATCTGTTGCGCGATCATCTGCGCAAACGGATTTTTCCAAGCGCGGTATATCCTTTGATATACCCGGTGAGCAGGTCGACGGAATGGATGTTCGTGCAGTGCTCGCCGCAGGTCGCCGTGCAATTGAGTGGGCACGTTCCGGCAAGGGGCCTTATATTCTGGAAATGCAGACATACCGTTATCGCGGCCATTCAATGTCTGATCCCGCAAAATATCGCTCAAAAGATGAAGTTCAAAAAATGCGCGAAGAGCATGATCCCATTGAGCAAGTGCGCCGCCGTCTTTTAGAAAACTGGAAAGTATCAGAAGAAGAGCTCAAAGCGATTGATGCGAAAGTCCGCGAAGTTGTCAATGATGCTGCTGATTTTTCCATTCAGGATCCTGAACCAGACGCAGCTGAATTATGGACGGATATTTTACTTGATGCCTGACGGATGGGCGCCACTTAAGCGCTAATACTAATAAACGCTTTGATCACTCCTTTCGCCTTTTACGTTTCACCCTTTTGATAAAATGAGTAAATCCATGCCTGTTGATCTGTTGATGCCCGCCCTTTCCCCCACAATGGAACAAGGCAAGCTGGCGAAATGGCTTAAAAAAGTTGGTGATTCGGTCAAATCGGGTGATATTCTTGCAGAGATTGAAACCGATAAGGCGACAATGGAAGTCGAGGCTGTCGATGAAGGTATTCTTGCAAAAATCCTGATTGAAGACGGCACGGATAATGTCGCTGTGAACACTGTTATTGGCATCATCGCGCAGGATGGTGAAGATATAAGCGCGGCAGGGGCGGGTGGTGCATCAACTTCATCTCAAGCCGCTGCACAGTCACAGATTGCACCTGTTAGCGCAGCGCCTTTATCTGCCCCTGCAATCATTGGACAAGCTGCAGCTCCAACCCAAGCAAGCGCTTATGACGCCTCTTCAGAAATCCCTGCTGGCACTGAAATGATAACAATGACAGTGCGCGAAGCTTTACGCGATGCTATGGCTGAAGAAATGCGCCGTGATGAAAAAGTTTTTGTCATGGGTGAAGAAGTCGCTGAATATCAGGGCGCATACAAAGTGACGCAAGGGCTGCTTCAGGAATTCGGTTCACAGCGCGTGATTGATACACCTATCACAGAACACGGTTTTGCAGGTTTAGGTGTAGGTGCGGCATTTACAGGGCTACGTCCTATTGTCGAGTTCATGACGTTTAACTTTGCAATGCAAGCGATTGATCACATTATCAATTCAGCAGCAAAAACACTTTACATGTCTGGTGGTCAGCTTGGATGTCCGATTGTATTCCGTGGGCCAAATGGTGCTGCGGCACGTGTTGGCGCTCAGCACTCGCAAGATTATTCAGCGTGGTATTCTCATATCCCAGGGCTGAAAGTCGTTGCGCCTTACACAGCAGCGGATGCAAAAGGGCTTTTAAAAGCGGCAATCCGTGATCCTAACCCGATTGTCTTTTTAGAGAATGAAATTCTTTACGGGCATTCATTTCCTGTGCCTAAACTTGATGACCATGTTGTGCCGATCGGCAAAGCGCGTATCGCCCGTAGCGGGAAGCATGTTACGATTATTGCATGGTCACATGGTATGACATATGCCCTTAAAGGCGCTGAAGAACTCTCAAAAGAGGGTATTGAAGCAGAAGTGATTGATTTACGTACGCTACGCCCACTTGATATGGATACGATCTTAGCGTCCGTCATGAAAACTAATCGTCTTGTTACGATAGAAGAAGGTTGGGCGCATTGCGGTGTTGGAGCCGAGATCGCCACACGGGTCATGGAGCGGGCATTTGATTATCTGGACGCGCCAGTTATGCGCGTTTCGGGTAAAGATGTTCCAATGCCCTATGCTGCTAACCTTGAAAAACTCGCTTTACCTTCTGTTGCTGATGTTGTGCAGGCAGCAAAAGCAGCGCTTTATCGTTAGCATAGTGCTTCGAAATTGCGTCAGAACAAAAATTTATAGTCGGTCACGTTATCAAAATCATTGATATGATTGTAACAAAAAGGTCTTGAAAAACATGGGTGAAAGACCGCCGTCACAATTTCATCCCCTTGCGCTTGATGTGCCTCCTAAAGCGCTTGAGCGTGATGGCGCTCGCGAGGCCTTGCGTGTTTGGGTTGTTGAGGATGACGCAGAGGTTTCTTTTGGCCCGCTTGCGTTACCTGATCCAGCAGCATGGGGTGTTCTTCTGGTTGATATTGCGCGTCAAGTCGCTTTCAGTTTCAATACAGAAGGTGCTATGCGTTATGAAGATGCCATTACAACAATCTTTAATACGTTTGCTGCTGAATTTGAACGCGCTGTGACCGCTGATTTTGAACGCCTGAGTGCACCATCCACTCAGGAACATTAAAGTATGATGAACGTGTTCAACCTACTTTTAGTCTTTTGGTTGTCGCATGTTGTTACGCAAAACCGGTGTCCATTTTTGCGCAACATGCTCTAATAAGGGAATACATCTATGCCGATCTCAATTTTGATGCCAGCGCTTTCGCCGACGATGGAACAAGGCAAGCTTGCAAAATGGTTGAAAAAAGAAGGCGACAAAATCAAATCTGGTGATGTTCTCGCTGAGATCGAAACCGATAAGGCCACCATGGAGGTTGAGGCTGTCGATGAAGGCATTCTTGCTAAAATTGTTATTCCTGATGGAACAGACAACGTGGCCGTCAACGCACTTATTGGAATTATAGCAAGTGAGGGCGAAGATGTTGCACAAGCCGCAGCGGGTGGTGGTGAAGGACATACGGCCACTTCTAAGCCTCTTGCGGTTGAATCACCTTCATCCATGCAAACAGCGGGTGTGCCTGAAACTTCATCAGGTGCTGCGCCACATGTAGCTACACAGGCCATTGATCATAACACAGGGCGTATTTTCGCATCTCCTCTTGCAAAGCGGTTAGCGCAACAGGGCGGCGTTGACCTTTCCCGCATGACAGGATCAGGGCCTCATGGGCGCATCATTGCCGCCGATGTTGAGGCCGCAGCAAGCGGTAAAGTCGCAATGAAGCCTTCTCAAGCAAGCGTAACAGCACCCGCATCGTCAAGCGCAAAACCTGCACCTATTAGCTCTGCTATGAGCGATGAGATGACGAAAAAGCTATTTCCAGAAGGCAGCTTTGAAGAAATTCCTCATGATGGAATGCGTAAAACAATTGCGCGTCGCTTGCTTGAATCTAAACAAACGGTTCCACATTTTTATGTTTCCACCGATTGTCAGCTTGATGCACTACTTAGCTTACGTGAGCAAATCAATGCATCCGCGCCCAAAGATAAAGAAGGCAAGCCATCCTTCAAGCTTTCTGTGAATGATATGGTGATTAAGGCGATGGCACTTGCACTCAAAGCCGTACCAGACGCGAATGTATCTTGGACTGAAAACACCATGCTCAAGCATAGACATGCGGATGTTGGTGTTGCTGTGTCGATTCCAGGCGGGTTGATTACCCCTGTTATCCGCAAAGCGTGCTGCAAATCCTTGAGCACCATTTCAAATGAAATGAAAGATCTTGCAGGCCGCGCTAAAGCACGCAAACTCAAGCCTGATGAATATCAAGGCGGAACAACTGCGGTTTCAAACTTGGGCATGTTTGGTGTGAAAAATTTTGCAGCGATTGTTAATCCACCTCACGCAACGATTTTGGCGGTTGGTGCAGGTGAAAAACGCGCCGTGGTTAAAGGTGATCAGCTTGCCGTTGCGACGGTCATGACTGTCACATTGTCAACCGATCACCGCGCAGTGGATGGAGCGTTGGGCGCTGAACTCATCGCGGCATTCAAAGGCTTTATAGAACAGCCTCTCAGTATGCTTGTATGAGATTTTTATGATAATATTGAGAATATTAGGTTGGATGTTCATCCTCCCTTTCATTGCGGGATTAGCTTTTGCAATTTTAGCGTGCAATGGACTATGTACTGGACAAGACGCAGTTGCATATATATATGCATTTATAGCTTTTATTCCCGCTCTTTTTGGTGTGTCTATGATTATAACAAGTAGACTTATGAAAGTAAATCCTTCTATTGCATTGATTTTCTTTGCAATTTCGCTTCTTGTTGTTGGATTGGTGCTTTCAAGACGTTTTGATATATTTAATTACATTATGCCAGTACTTATTTTTATAGGATTGGGCGGTCTGTATGCATATACATCTAGAATAAAATGATACACGGTTTATTAGGAGATAGTTCAGGTAGTGTTTATACACTTTTTTTCTATCCATACTTGAAAGGGTTATATAAAAAAACCTTCCGTGGCTTTATCGAAAACCCGTTGAGCATGTTGGTTTAAAATTTTAAATATAGGGGAAGAGCATGTCAAAAATCAAAGAGTTGGTCATACCAGTTTTAAAAGACATAAAAGCGGATATGGCAAAGCTTGATGATAAGATTGATGACGTCGCCAAACATATTCTTGAACAAGGCGAACGGCTTCAAAAAATAGAAAACTATATGACGTATCATATGGGGATTACACATCAGCACCGTCATGACATTGATGAACATAAAATATCTCTTGACACTTTAAAATCAAAACTTTCTGAGATTAAAAATCGAATTGAACAGCTTGAAAAAACTGAAAAACCAGAAAAACCAGAAAAACGGACACAGTAGTTATGTCCGCCCCTGAACAAACCTTTCAAGCACGAAGCGTGGACTTGAGGGGCAGATGTCTGCACTTGAAGCGCACATGGTCGATATGTCTGATAAGGTTCTCGAAAATTCAGAAAAAATAGATGAGATGAAAGGCTATCTCACCTATCACATGGGCATCACGCTTCAGCATCGCCATGATACGGATCAGCATAAAGTGTCGATTGATGCGTTGAGAGATGAAATTATCGCAATCAAGAAACGTGTCGATATGAGATTTTTACTTATTGTTTTTCTTTTGAGAAAGTAATTAAAATGAAGATAATTGCTTGGATTTTAATGATTCCATTTCTGATTTCTTTTTCGATAGAAGGAAGCATATTATTATACCACGCTGGAAGTCCGCCAAGCAATGCCCCGGTAGGCATATTTTCAATGTTTCTATTCTTCCCATTTGCCTTTGGCGCATTATTGCTTGGTGTTAATAAACTCTCAAATACAAACACCCGTATGGGCTATATCGCTTTTTGCATTCTCTGTCTCTTCGCTTTGAATTTCGTATCTCACATACAATTTCTATCGTTTTTCGTAGTATGTATTTTCTTAATCATATCAATCCTTTTTTGGTTTAAAAGATACGCAAAATGAAACCAATCCTTAAATACCGTGTTGGTCAGGCACGTGATGCACGTATGCTTGCTGAACTCCTTGATGTTGCCAACTACGGCGCATTTTCGGATTATTTTTCACAGCAAGTTACAAAAAAGGGTGAGACATGGGTCGATGTCGTCTCGAGAATTGTGATGAGCAGACAATCTGAATACCATTTTAATGATACGTTTGTTGCGATCGTTGAACGCCAACTTGCAGGGGCAATGTTCACGATGGTCAATCCTGATCCGTTTATTGTCAATGGATTGGATGAGATGCGTGATGATGTGCGTAATGCTTATAAAATGCGGATGCAATTACCCGGCGCCTTCTGGCTTCGCGATTTAGCGGTTTTCCCGCAATATCGCAATTTCTTGCGCATCGGTATGCGCTTGATCCAGTTTTCGATTGAACAAGGTTTTGAGCGCGGATTCCAGCAAATTGGCGGCATGGTTCACGACACCAACGAAAAGCTACTGCGATATTATCAAAGCATAGGGGCAAAAGTCATTGACCGCATCGATGTCGGAACGCATCCAACATATGCACCTGATAGCCAATGGAATTTACTTGTACTCACCCGTGAAAACTGGAAAAACACAATTTAAACTTAAGGATCAAAACATGACAACGCAATACGATATTCTGGTGATTGGTGGCGGGCCGGGGGGATATGTCGCAGCGATTCGTGCAGCGCAGCTAGGCTTTAAAACCGCTGTCGTAGAGCGTGAGCATCTGGGTGGTATTTGTCTGAATTGGGGCTGCATTCCCACAAAAGCGCTGCTGCGTTCAGCTGAAATATATCACTACATGCAACATGCAGGTGATTATGGTCTCTCAGCTGGACAGGTGAGTTTTGATATTGAAGCGGTGATCAAGCGTTCGCGCGGTGTGTCAGCACAGCTCAATGGCGGTGTAAGTTACCTGCTCAAAAAAAATAAAGTTGATGTGATTTGGGGAGAAGCCACCATCAGTAAGGTTGGCGAAGTGGTTGTCAGTAAGCCTAAAAAACAAGCGGTTCAGCCTCAACATCCTGCACCCAAAGGGGTTCTTGGTGAGGGCACGTATCACGCCAAAAACATTATCGTATCAACTGGGGCACGCCCACGCGTTTTGCCCGGCATTGAGCCTGATGGTGATAAAATCTGGACATATTTTGAAGCGATGAAGCCTAAAACAATGCCGAAATCGCTCATTGTCATGGGATCGGGCGCGATTGGTATTGAGTTCGCGTCATTCTATCGCACGATGGGGGCAGAGGTAACTGTTGTTGAGGTGATGGCGCAAATTCTGCCTGTTGAAGATGCTGAAATCGCTGCACTTGCGCGAAAACGTTTTGAAAAACAGGGCATTAAAATTTTATCCAGCACGAAAGTGACCAAGGTTGAAAAAAACGCCAACGGTGTTATCGCGCACATTGAAGATGATAAAGGCAACAAGCAAACGCTTCCCGCTGAGAAAATGATTTCAGCGGTAGGCGTTGTAGGCAACATAGAAAATCTTGGTCTTGAGACATTAGGTGTTAAAATTGAGCGTGGCTGTGTTGTGACAGATGGACTGGGTCGCACAAACATAGCAGGGATTTATGCCATTGGTGATGTTGCTGGTGCGCCAATGCTCGCACACAAAGCCGAGCATGAAGGTGTGATCTGCGTTGAAACAATCAAAGGATTGCATACGCACCCCATGGATAAAGCCAAAATACCGGGCTGCACCTATTGTCATCCGCAGGTTGCTTCAGTCGGCTTGACAGAAGTCAAAGCCAAGGAAGCAGGATATGAGGTTAAGGTCGGCAAATTCTCTTTTGTCGGTAACGGCAAGGCGATTGCATTGGGTGAGCCTGAAGGACTGGTGAAAGTCATTTTCGATAAAAAAACGGGAAAACTTCTCGGCGCTCATATGATTGGTGCGGAAGTGACCGAGCTTATTCAAGGCTACGTCGTCGCGATGAATCTTGAGACAACAGAAGAAGATTTGATGCATACTGTCTTCCCACATCCAACGCTCTCTGAGATGATGCATGAAGCAGTGCTTGATGCTTATGGTCGCGTGGTTCATGCGTGATAAATACTGATTTGAAAATCTTAACACACGCGGAGAAATCTTATGGTAGGGATTGCTGACTCAATAGCGAGTAAAGGGCAAGTTGCTAACAGTGGTGCGAGTTTAGATGATAACCAACCACAACAGATTGCTTTTTTGGATGAAATATTTGACGGTTTAAGAACACAGTTTCAAAGGCTAAATCACAATTCGGCGATTGTTAATCGTACTGATGACGCGATAGAATCTTTGTCTATTTCTGATCCTTTGGATGAAACCTACTCATCAAACGCAAAGCAAGTGGTTGAAAATCTTTTAAGAAATGGATCCACGTCTGATCGTGAATTAATGGAAGATACCTTGAGATTGCGATGGACTTCCGCAGTTGCAACACCTGAAGATAAACGTGCGATCGAAGAAATTACACGTCATTGGCCTAATCAAATTCAAGGTATCAACACTTACAATCAGGTTCGCTGACATTTAATGCAATATTTTTTATATACCCCTCGTGAGTGAAGAGTTGGCGTTATCTTTTTATTAAGGTTGTTTTGATTCCAATTTGGTATGGGTACGCTTTTAGAACCAGACCAACGTCAGGAGCTTTTGAAACGCCACCGCACC
>JBIKVP010000133.1:0-3086 GCA_044356745.1 Beijerinckiaceae bacterium
TTCGTGAAGGCCATCCTTGGCTTCCTGAATACCACTTTTCCGCAAAAAGCACGATTATGGGTTGACCGCCTATCCGATAACTTCAAAATACTTCAGACACCAACTCTTCAAATGTGAGGGGTATAGACACACAAACCGTCATTGCGAGAAGCCTTTAGGCGACGAAGCAATCCAGCCTTTTGAAAAGCGGTTACTGGATTGCTTCGGCGTGACACTCCTCGCAATGACAGTCGAGTGTCTGGCACACGCACCACAACCCGTCATGGCCGTGCTTGACACGGCCATCCACGCCTTAGCGACATTTAAATAGCGTGATGGCCTTCAACGCTTTCTCCTCGTCAACAATTATTGAATCGGCTATAACAAAGCGCCCTAGCCCTCCCACCACACGAGCCACCCGTGGATGCTTCCAGCCCCTCAGAGCCACTTAAAATCACAAATAGTGAGGAGCTTGAGGCGTGGCTTAAGGACAAGCCGCGTGAGGTGTGTGTCACTCTTGCGATGCGTTCGGCTCTGCGTGTTTTGCCCCTTTGGCGCTTAATTCGCTTAGAAAAGCACTTTAATTTAGAAAAAGATATGTACCTTCCGCTTTTTCACTGTGCACTGACGACACCATTTTATGATGCCCCCGCTATCAACGCCAAAGCCCACACCTTAAAAGCCCACACCTTAACAGATATACTAAGAAATCAAAATTCTGCTAATCTCCAAAATTCTGCTAATCGCAGCGCTCTTGCAACTGCTCTTACAACTACTACTGCCATTATTTCATTGCTCTCTTCAGACGTTGGACATGCTACTAGAGTTATCTATTTAGCAGTTCAATCAGCTGAGCTCAGTCAATTCTTGGGCATAAATACTTATGCTCGCACTGCTATGTTGCGTTCAATCAGTCGTGATATATTTGCTTTTGATTCAGGTAGGCATTCTGAGGAAATTCATGCTTTCCCGTTATGGGTCGATGAAAATGGGGAAGCTTATGTTAATTCATGGTTCCAAAAGGCTTGGCAAGAATTTAAGAATAAACTCAGCGGTTACAACAACGGCTGGCAAATCTGGATTGATTGGTATGAGCGCCGATTGAAAGGCGCACCGTTTACGGCTGAAGAGCAAGCGAAAGACCGCGCCTTTATTCGCGCTCTTGAAGACCTTGATCTGTGGCAAGAGCCTGACGCGCAAGGCAATATCGGCCAAGGCCACAACCGCGAACCCGCCATTGTCAACGCTCGCATCCAAGCCCTCATTGATGAGGAGTTGTCGAAGCTTGAGAAGCATGAAGAAGGTGATATTCCTCAAAAGCCTTATGCACCTCATTTTTCCGTGAATATCGAGGGCAAGATTGCACTTAGTCCCCCTCCGTCAGGTGCAACGCTTGAAGATGTGGGGGATTCCTTCCTTTTTTACGAGGAATGGCGTTATAAAATTCAAACGCTTCACAAAAAAGGGCATAATATTCTTGGAGAAACATGCACCAATCAGCTCGAAAGAATCCTTGAGGTTGCTGATCTAAATCCGTCCCTTACATCTGTGCCTCGCCTTTGGTCACGTTTTAATACGCTTCGCACGACGCTCAAAAAGCATGAAATTGTGGCGTTACTCGATGAGCCACATCCTGACAAACTCGATACTGGTGTTGCCGAAGAGCTAAAAGACGCGATGAGGACATGGAATCAGCTTGCTTTTGCCGAGCTAAAGCTGAGGGCATACGAGACTCGCCAACCTCCTGATGAAGAGGTTGAAGCTATAAAGCATCAAATTGCGCTGGCGCAACCTATTATTGCTGGAATCAAGGCACAGGCAGATCAGCTTGCTGAACCAGATGCCAGTGATGAATTAGAACGTGCCAATGAAGGGCGTACACTTAATGATGACTCTTTTCACGGCAAACAACAGCAACTATTGACGCGGGATACCAATCATAACTTTATCGCCACGCTTCTGAATGGTGCGATAAAGCATTTAAGATTAAAAGGTGGAGATGTGAGCAAGGCAATAGTTGGTGGCGTTTACGGGAATGTAGCTACAGCTCTGGTAGGTTTTGATGTAAAAGATTTAATCATCCATTGTACACCTTATGCTTTTGAATTCATTGCGAATTTATCGATTAACTTTAAAGCATATGTCGCGGCTGCTTATCCTCAGTTTCCTCATTTGAAACAACTAATCGACCACATCGTGATTTATGTGAACTCTCGTAAAAAATAAATCTTTCCAAAGGCATGGATGCCAGTGACAAGCACTGGCATGACGGTTGAGGTTCTTGTGCTCTGAATGTATATATGACGGCTAAGATTCAAGTGTACCCAACACCAACTACTCTTTGATCCAGTCCTGACATTTTTGTGTTTCAGAGCCGCCCCATGGCATGATGGGGACGGTGGAGGTTGAATTTTGTGGTGAGCCTTCAATCAAGCGATCAGTATAAACGAGATAAACAAGCGTATTGCGCTTGGCATCACAGCCGCGAACGATCTGCATTTTCTTGAAAATCAGCGAGCGGCGCTCTGTAAAAACAACATCGCCCTGTTCGAATTTGCTTTTGAAACGGATGGGGCCAATCTGCCGACACGCAAGGGAAATGTCGGATACTTCTTCGGCGATGCCGAGCAAGCCAGAGACGCCGCCCCGTTGAGGCGTTGTAAAATGGCAGGCCACGCCTTCAACTTCTGGATCATCAAGACCAAACACTGCCAGTTTATCATTGGGCGTGAGCAGCTTCCACACGGTCGATTTTTTAAAAATCAGATCAGGAGAATCAGCTTTAGCGGCAGGGTTTAAAAAAGCCATGAACACAAGGCATAGAAATACCTGCACATTAAAACGGACATTAAAACACTGGCTCATTGATTTTGCTTTCTCTCACACATGTTGTGGATGCACATTGCCATAAAACAACAGGCTCATCAGGTTTTTGTTTCTATTACGTGGGTGTTGTTTTTGATCGTGTTTGAATTTTTTTATTTTATACCCCTCACATTTGAAGAGTTGGTGTCTGAAGTATTTTGAAGTTATCGGATAGGCGGTCAACCCATAATCGTGCTTTTTGCGGAAAAGTGGTATTCAGGAAGCCAAGGATGGCCTTCACG
>JBIKVP010000068.1:0-11132 GCA_044356745.1 Beijerinckiaceae bacterium
CATCCTTGGCTTCCTGAATACCACTTTTCCGCAAAAAGCACGATTATGGGTTGACCGCCTATCCGATAACTTCAAAATACTTCAGACACCAACTCTTCAAATGTGAGGGGTATATACCAATTTTAAAGTCTATACCATTTTTAAAGCCTGACGCAGCAGATACAGCTTTTGCACCCGTTCATTGTGATTTAGACGAAAGCAAACTTCCAGAAAAACCTCGTTTAGGCCCCGACTATTTAGAAGGTCGTAAATTTCAAACGCCTGAAGAAGCGGCACTTTTTGTATCCGATTATATGGCTTCATTACCTAACATTGATGATTTAGAATATGGATACGAACTTAGACAATCCGAGGGTCAATTTGTTTTAGGAAAATCTGTTGAAGGGATGAGTATAGGCGGGCTTGATGGATATAACGCGGTAAATACAGATGGGTCTATTATTTCATGCTCGGAAGAAGATTTTGGCGACATACAATCGGGAGGACATTCTCATCCTAACTCCAAAGAGCTTGGACGAATATTTTCATGGGGTGATCTGCAATCAACCTATCTCAGTGATCCCATACAAATCGAAATTGATGGGAAAGAAGGCGCTTATAAGTTCGGTAGTCTTTATGATGCGCATACAGGACAAACCTACGCAATTTATTTAAAAGACGGGGTTGAGCCTCCAAATATTTTGTTAGCATCTGGATTATCCAAGCCAGAAGACAGAGAAAAATTTGATGAATGGTTAAAAAAATCTCAAGAAAATGGTGATTTAGTTGTAAAATATTTGGGTGATAACAAAGGTGAAGTTGAGCCCCCTACACTTTCCTTTAGCAGTGGTGGTAATGACCCTAAGAACATTGAAGCTGATGTTACGTAATATACTCCATCAAATGTGGAATAATAAAAGCTTTTCTTCAGTTGCAAAATTCTACACTTTGGTGAAAAATTGACATCACTTGAAATGCTATCGGGAAAAATTGCTGTTAGAGCGCGCGAAGGTTTTGAGCCCACTGTTATTTGGCTTGGTGGCTTTCGATCAGATATGATTGCGACAAAAGCAACATATCTTGATCAGTGGGCATGTGAGCGTGGTCAAGCATATGTACGCTTTGATTATACTGGACACGGAGAATCATCGGGCAATTTTCGGGAAGGCACAATATCTCAATGGCTTCATGATGCCTGTCAGGTGATCAATGCACATGCAACTCATGAAACGGTTCTGGTTGGCTCATCCATGGGGGGATGGCTGGCACTTTTAGCTGCGCGATGGTTGAGGCAACATCAGCCTGAAAAAGCCCCTGTAGGGCTTGTTCTCATCGCACCTGCGGTGGACTTTACACAAAATCTTATGTGGGACACGTTTTCTGACAATATACGTCAAGACATTATGGAGCATGGGGAATGGCTTCGTCCCTCTGCATACTCGTCTGATCCCACGCCTATTACTCGCGCTTTAATTGAAGATGGCCGCAAGCATTTGTTGCTCAATGATTTAATTGACCCACAATGTCCTGTACATATTTTGCAAGGTATGGTGGATTCTGATGTGCCCTATACTCATGCTTTAAAATTGCTTGAGCATCTTCCTGCAACGAATACAACGCTTACTTTGATCAAAGATGGTGATCATCGTTTATCACGTGATGAAGATTTAAAAATGTTGGTACACGCTGTACAGCGGATGATAAAGCGCGCATGAAACGTTTAAATTGTCACCTGTGTTCCCACTTCCACGACGCGGCCAGTAGGGATTTGAAAAAAGTCTGTGGCATCACTGGCCTGTTTAGCTAACCCTATAAACAATTTGTCTTGCCATATCGGCATTCCAGAATGTTCCGCCATGCGAATAGAACGGCGTGATAGGAAAAACGATGTTGAAGGCATATCAAATTTAAAGCCTGATTTGCGCAATAATGCTAATCCATGAGGCACATCAGAGCGCTCAACATAGCCATAAGTGATTTCAACCTTCCAGAAATTATCTGCCACCTGCTCAAACCGTGTGCGCTCATCATCACTCACACGAGGAATATCGAGTGTGCGCACTGTGAGAATAACATTCTTCTCATGAAGCACTTTGTTGTGTTTCAGATTATGCAATAGGGCAGCTGGAGCGGTGTCAGGATCACTCGTGAGAAAAACTGCCGTGCCTCGAACATGCGCAGGTTTACTCTTGTTGAGCATTCCGATGAGATCAAGTAAGGGCACATCAGCTTTGCGTGTTTTTTCAAACAGAATGCGTGTACCTTTCATCCATGTGTACATTACAAGAATTAGGAACCCTGCAAGCATCAGCGGCACAAATCCACCTTCAAATAATTTAAGCATGTTGGCAGTTAAGAACGCTGATTCAATCACAAAGAAAGGCAGAGTAATTGCAAGAGCCGTCAGAGGATGCCATTTCCATGCTTTCCAGATCACGATGAAAGCAAGAATACCCGTGACTATCATTTCGCCTGTCACTGCGATACCATAAGCTGCAGCAAGGTTTGAAGAGTTCTTGAACATCAAAACAAGAAATAGAACGCACAACATCAACACCATGTTGACTTTAGGCATATAAATTTGCCCTAAATGCAGCTCAGAGGTATGTCGAATTTCAAGGCGTGGCAAAATACCCAACTGAACCGCTTGACGGCTGATTGAAAACGCACCTGTTATAACAGCTTGAGATGCGATGACAGTTGCAATTGTCGCGAGCAAAACAACAGGGAGCAATGCCCAATCGGGTGCCATCAAGAAAAAAGGATTTTTCATTGTTTCAGGGCGTTCAATCACGATTGCCGCTTGCCCGAGATAGTTGATAGCAAGGCATGGAAACACAACAAATGTCCATGCATAGCGAATGGGATTGCGGCCAAAATGGCCAAGATCCGCATACAGTGCTTCTGCTCCTGTTACGGCAAGAAAAACGGCTCCGAGTGCAATCAAGCCGCCTGCACCGTGCGATGATAAATATAAAATACCATAATACGGGTTAAAAGCGTTTAGTACTTCCCAATGGTTGAGAATATGAGGCACGGCCATCACCGCCATTGTCACAAACCATACGAGTGTAATCGGACCGAAAAACGTAGCCATTTTTCCTGTACCTCGGCTTTGTACGAGAAACAGTCCAATAATGATCGACACTGTAATGGGAAGCACATATGGTTCAAACTGTGGTGTAACGAGTTTTAACCCCTCTACGGCGGATAGCACCGAAATAGCGGGCGTAATCACAGCATCCCCATAAAAAAGGGCAGCTCCTGTTACACCTAAAGCAAAAATTACAGGAGAACTTCTCCCTACGACTTTGCGCGCAAGTGCCATCAAAGAGAGTGTGCCTCCCTCGCCGTTGTTATCGGCGCGGAGCAATAAAATGACATATTTCACCGTCACTATGAGAATCAGTGCCCACAAAATGAGAGAGAGAACGCCATAAATTTCTGTGAGTTCAACCACACCATCATCATTTGCGGTATGAAGTGCCTCGCGAAATGCATAAAGTGGGCTGGTTCCGATATCGCCATAAACAACGCCAATCGCGCCAACTGTTAAAGCTGCAACAGAGGCTTTTGCATGTCCACCATGTGAAGATTGTTCATGTGCGTCGGCACAATTTTCATGTGTCTGTACGACATCACATAGTGGTTTTTCAGTCGCAACAGCCTCTTGCGAAGCGCTATCCCCTTTTTGAACGGGCGGCGTAACAGGATCAGAAGGCATATAAGGCTCCATTGCAACAATCAGGATGCAAAACTGAGACGCATGAATGGCGTTTTTGGCTTAATTTTTTTATGTCGTTTGACATTACAAATCTCTCGCCCAATCTCTTACCCGACCTGTCGAAGTCTTGCGGTCTAGCACACTTTCATCGCAGCGTAAAAGAGGGGTTACAGTACCTTAACATAAATCTTATGTTCCATAACGACGCTCGATATAATCAGCAACAAGCGCTTTAAAATCATCAGCAATGGTTGCTCCACGCAACACAAGCGCTTTTTGACCATCAATAAACACAGGTGCTGCGGGGCTTTCCCCTGTTCCAGGGAGTGAAATGCCAATATCGGCATGTTTAGACTCTCCTGGCCCGTTCACAATGCAACCCATGACAGCTACATTAAGTGCTTCAACACCAGCATAACGCGTTTTCCATTCTGGCATGGATGCGCTGATCCAGTTCTGAATATCGCGTGCCAATTCTTGAAACACAGTTGATGTCGTGCGCCCACATCCAGGACATGCTGCAACAAGCGGAACAAAGGTGCGAAAACCCATTGTCTGAAGGAGCTCTTGAGCTGCTTTGACTTCGATGGTGCGATCCCCATTGGGTTCAGGCGTTAATGAGAAGCGGATCGTATCGCCAATCCCTTCCTGTAATAAAACCCCTAAAGCAGCCGAGGAAGCAACAATCCCTTTTGATCCCATACCCGCTTCGGTTAGCCCTAAGTGCAGTGCGTAATCTGAGCGTCGTGAAAGAGCACGATAAACACTGATTAAGTCCTGCACATTTGAGACTTTGGCTGAGAGAATAATCTGAGAGCGGGGCAGACCAAGCTCCTCTGCTCGGGCGGCTGAGAGCAGTGCTGATTGCACCATCGCCTCGCGGGTTATCGCGCGCGCCTCTTTGGGGGCATTGCTTCGTGCATTTTCATCCATGAGATGCGTGAGCAATTCCTGATCAAGCGATCCCCAGTTTGCTCCGATGCGCACCGCTTTGTGATGCAACAAGGCCTGTTCAATAATGGCCGAAAACTGGCGATCTTTTTTGTCTTTAAAGCCCACATTTCCCGGATTAATGCGATATTTTGCTAAACTTTTCGCGCACTCAGGATAGTTGGCTAATAATGTATGGCCGTTGTAGTGAAAATCACCGACCAAAGGTACACTGACTCCCTGTTTAAGCAGCTTATCATAAATATAAGGCACTGCGGCAGCGGCTTCATCACGATCAACCGTAATCCGCACGATTTCGGATCCTGCTCTGGCAAGTGCAGCAACCTGTTTAACGGTTCCATCAATATCAGCAGTGTCGGTATTGGTCATCGATTGAACCACGATGGGTGCACCGCCTCCCACGCGCACATCACCCACATTAACACCAACGGTTATGATGCGCGGGGTAGGGGCAGCGTAATCAACATCTGTTTGTAGCGGTTTAAAAAATGAGGAAGCCTCGGTGAGAGTCACGGTGTTTTCCTGTCAGTAACCAATTTTTCCATTACGCTAGTGAGCGACAGTGCCCACAAAGTCCCGAAAATTCAAGCACATGCGTGCGAACAGCAAAACCATTTTTTGTCATCACATTTTGAATTTGAGCGTGTACATGAGGGGCGGGAATTTCATCGACCCCACCACATTGATCACAGATCATGAAAATCACTTGTTCTTTTAATGTGGTTTTATCCGAATAATCATTGGTCTGATGTGTATGAGTACAAGCGACATAAGCATTGCGTGTTTCAAGTTTATGCACAAAGCCGTGTTCAACAAGAAAATCAAGGGCACGATAAATTGTTACAGGCGCAATGATTTTCCCATGACGCTGACTGATTTTCTCAAGTAAATCATACGCTCCTATCGGCTGATGATGATCAAGAAGCACATGAGCAACTTCGCGGCGCATCGTCGTAAAGCGCAGACCGCGTAATTCGCATTGCTCTATCATCGCTTGAAGCATCGCATCCTTATTATTCGCGCGGTTTATCACGTGTGCACATTCACCTATGTGTTGTTTTGCATGCTGAGTATGATGGCCTGTCTTCATGGGAGCTAACCTGACACACGATTATCAAAATACAAAATAAAGAATGTTCTTAGCTCAATTCAATAAAAAAGGGGACTTGCGCCCCCTTTACTTACTCGCTTGCTAAGTAGCTTATTTCTTTTCTCCAGCTTTTTTAAGAGCGGCGCCAAGAATATCACCCAAAGATGCACCGCTATCAGATGAGCCGAATTGTGCAATCGCTTCTTTCTCTTCTGCAACTTCAAGTGCTTTGACAGAAAGCTGAACGCGACGTGCTTTACGATCAAACTGAATGACACGTGCATCAAGTTTTTCACCTGTAGCAAAACGATCAGGACGTTGATCTTCACGATCTTTCGCCAACTCGTTGCGCTTGATGAAGGTACTGATGTCAGTATCAACGATTTTCACTTCGATGCCGCCATCTTTCACTTCAAGCACTTCACATGTGACAACTTGACCTTTTTTCAACTCGTCGCTTTCAGCGAAAGGATCGTTGGCAACTTGCTTCACACCCAAAGAGATGCGTTCTTTTTCGACATCAATATCAAGAACTTGAGCGCGAACAATGTCGCCCTTCTTGTACTCATCAATGACTTGCTCGCCCGGACGGTTCCAATCAAGATCGGACAAGTGAACCATGCCGTCAATGTCATTATCAAGGCCAACGAATAAACCAAATTCTGTCTTATTCTTAACTTCGCCTTCAATGACAGCGCCCACAGGATTGGCCTGCGCGAACACTTCCCATGGATTTTGAGTAGCCTGTTTAAGGCCAAGCGAAATACGGCGCTTTGATGCATCAACTTCCAGAACCACCACTTCAACTTCCTGAGAAGAAGCAACGATTTTGCCAGGATGTACGTTCTTTTTCGTCCATGACATTTCCGAAACGTGTATCAGACCTTCGATACCAGGTTCCAGCTCAACGAATGCACCATATTCAGTGATGTTTGTAATGCGACCTTTGAGGCGATTATCAACCGGATAACGCCCTTCAATACCATCCCAAGGATCAGATTGCAGCTGCTTGATACCAAGCGAAATGCGGTGTGTCTCTTGGTTGATTTTAATGATCTTCACTTTGACGCTTTGACCAATGTTGACCACTTCAGATGGATGATTGACGCGCTTCCATGCCATATCAGTGACGTGAAGTAGGCCATCAATGCCGCCTAAATCAACGAATGCACCATATTCAGTGATGTTTTTAACAACACCATCAACGGTCTGACCCTCTTCAAGATTTGCCACCATTTCTGAACGGGCTTCAGCGCGTGTTTCTTCAAGCACAGAACGACGTGACACAACGATGTTGCCACGACGGCGATCCATTTTCAAAATCTGGAAAGGTTGCAACACGCCCATGAGTGGACCTACATCGCGCACAGGACGAATATCAACCTGTGAGCGCGGCAAGAACGCCACAGCGCCATCAAGATCAACTGTGTATCCCCCTTTGACAGTGTTAAAGATTGAGCCATTCACGCGCTCGGCATTTTCAAAGGCGCGCTCCAGTTTAACCCAGCTCTCTTCACGACGGGCTTTATCACGGCTAATTACCGCTTCACCTAATGCGTTTTCAATGCGCTCTAGGTAAACCTCAACGGTATCACCGACTTTAACGGTCTGATCACGGTTTGGACCAGCAAATTCTTTAAGCGCAACGCGCCCTTCGGTTTTCATCCCGATATCAATAACAGCGACATCTTTCTCGATGGCGACAACTTTACCTTTAACAACAGAACCTTCCTGATTGTCTGAGCGCGAAAACGATTCTTGAAGCAGCGCGGCAAAATCATCAGCGGAAGGCATTTTTTGTGCAGTAGACGACATTCAAAACTCCTAATGGGTGCAACGCACCAGTCCGGCGGTTAGTGTTAATCATGCGATAAGACTGTAGTCTTCACGTTGCTAACTTTAATAATAATGAAAATTAGGCCGGATCACGTGCATCAAAACAGATATCGCACACGCAAATCTTTACGAGATGCATGATTGCGCACACATACGCTAAATTCAATATTTATACAATGGGTTGTGTCATGACTTTGCACGATTGAAATGAAGAGAAAAATTATAGCCACTAAATGGGTGTCATAAAAATGTTATATTTATCAAAGCGTTGAAAAATTTTCTAAAAAAAAATCATTGCATGTGATCTATTCATTATTTTATTGCGTAAACAAGTTTGAAGTTCATTGCGGACTTCCTTCCCCCTACGGCTACCTATTATTCCCCCAGCGTAGCCGTAAACTAAAGCCGCCCATGAAAATGGAACGGCTTTTTTCTTGCCTAAACAAGTATCATATTTTTAAGGCAATCATGCGCTCAACAGATAAGCGAGCACGAGCGGCCAACTCAGGCGCAATGATGACCTCTTCACGCATATAAAGCAGTGTATCCAAAATTTTAGGAAGTGTGATCCGCTTCATGTGAGGGCATAGATTACATGGCTTGACAAATTCCACTTCGGGGACAGCTTCTGAAACATTGTCAGCCATTGAGCATTCCGTCACCATCGCCACTTTCGAAGGGCGATTGCGTTTTACCCACTCAATCATATGAGCGGTTGAACCTGTAAAATCAGCTTCAGCGATGACATCAGGTGGGCATTCCGGATGTGCAATGATCATCATCTCTGGATCATTGAGGCGATATTGACGCAGTTCAGCGCCTGTAAAGCGCTCATGCACTTCACATGCGCCAGCCCAAGGAATGATTTTAACGGATGTTTGGCTTGCAATGTAACTGGCAAGATACTGATCAGGAAGGCAGATTACTTCATCAACGCCTAAACTGTTAACAACAGCGACAGCATTTGATGATGTGCAGCATATATCAACTTCTGCCTTCACATCAGCTGATGTGTTGACATATGCAACAATAGGCACATTGGGATATTGCTCACGTAGGCGTCGCACATCTGCACCCGTGATTGACTCAGCCAGTGAACAGCCTGCACGCATATCAGGAATCAGAACGGTTTTTGATGGATTGAGCAGCTTAGATGTTTCCGCCATAAAATGCACACCGCATTGGACAATGACATCGCACTCAACTTGTGTAGCCATTTTGGCAAGATGAAGTGAGTCGCCCACAACATCAGCAACACCATGAAAAATCTCAGGCGTTTGGTAATTGTGCGCGAGGATAACAGCGTTGCGCTGCTTTTTTAGCTGATTAATCGCGTAGATATAAGGTGCGTGTGTCACCCACTCAAATGGTGAGATAACAGTTTTCACTTTCTCATAGATAGATGCTGTCGCTTTCTCAATCTCAGGTGTCCATGTGAGGTCTGGATAGGGAAGCGAAAATAGGTTCTTGAGATCACGTTGTGTTGTCGACACGGTTTGACCGCTCTCGCCAGAAAGGGCGAGAGACTCATCAACAGGAGATGTGGCGCGTCGTTCTGCTGTAATGACTTTTTCCATATTCACTGTCCTCGCTCACCTTATAATCATTTTGAGCATAAGCAACATATCATTTTTATGATCACTCTCAAAGCCTTATTTATGGATGGCGCATGGCCTCTAAAAAGAGCGCGATTTTATGTCGCTGTATAATAACCAGCTTTAAAAACAAAATTTACAGCTTAACTCAGGTGTTTTGAGGCATATATTAAATATTTATTTTAACTTTGTTTTTTAACTAAAGATATTTACTTCAAAAATTAAGTAACGTTGTTATTCTTAATCTTGTAATCCGCTTTAAATTAACCGTTCAACTTGCTAGTCTCAAGTATATTATTTTGTTAGGAGCTAGAAATGGCTGGTGGTTTAGGCGGAATGAATCCCTTGATGCAAGGCGTCGGTGGCGTCGGCGGGGCAGGTGGAGGCGGCGGCGGTAGTTTGAGTCCTGATATTCAGGGTCAGCTACAGGTCAACTTGAACACCGGATTGCAATCGTTAGCTTTGGCACAATCACAGTTGCAAATGTCTCAGCAAATGAGTCAGGCAAACAACGTGAACGCGATTGCATCTGCACAACGTGATATGACCTTTGGTTCTAACTCACAGTTGAGGCAGGCTGCACAAAGGTTGTTCCAGTAATCTGATGCGTAAGCAGAACGATTAATAATTAAGTTTCAACAAGGCCAGTGATGTCGTCACTGGCTTGCGAGTCTTGTCTGCCATGGGGGCGGGCGAGATAGTCCTTAGAACGCATTTCCATCAATCGCGATACAGTTCGCGCAAACTCAAAAGTCTCTGCACCATAAGTTGCTGTATAAAGTTGAGCAGGTTCAGCTCTTGCCGTCGCAATAACTTTGACATGATTATCATAAAGCGCATCAATCAATGTCATAAACCGCTTCGCTTCATTGCGCTCTTCTTCGCCCATAATCGGAATATCATCAATCATCACAGTGTGAAACCGTTGTGAGATTGCAAGATAATCACCCGCGCCTAAGGGCTGACGGCATAATTCATTAAATGAGAGCCGTGCAACGCCATCTTTTGCTTGTGGGATTACCAGCTCACGTCCCTTCACGGTCATAATAAAAGAGGGCGCTTGCGCATGCCCTGTCATTTTTTTGAAAAGCTGTGTCAATGCTTTTGCTGCTTCCTTGCTGTCAGCAACAATATAAACGGGTTCTGATCCCAATTTTTCCATACGAAAATCAGTGCGTGCATCAAGACGCACCACATCCATGTGTTGTTTCATAAGTTCAAGAAATGGCAAAAAAAGTGCACGATTTAGTCCACCTTCATAAAGGCGTGATGGCTCAACGTTGGATGTGGCAACAACGATGACCCCTTGCGCGAAAAGATGTGTGAACAATCGTCCTAAAATCATGGCATCGGCAATGTCACGCACCATAAATTCATCAAAACATAAAAAAGGCGCTTCTTGAGCAAGTTGTGTTGCAACAACTGGAATCGGATCAGCGTCTTTAACCTCACCACGTTTAACGCGCTGACGATAAACAAAAATACGCTCATGAACATCGGCCATAAAAGCATGAAAATGTGCGCGTCTTGCAGGCTTAGGGACACATTCTAGCAACAAATCCATCAACATGGTTTTGCCGCGCCCTACATCACCCCAGATATAAAGTCCTTTGATGCCGATATCTGCATTGTGCTGTGTACCAAAAAGCCATTTTAAAGCGCGACTCTTTATATCGACGCGGCGTCTTTTCAGCGCGTTTAAAAGCTCATCCATCCGTTCAACAAGCATCATTTGAGCAGGGTCAGCATCAATCTCCCCTTGCTTCACTCTATGTTGATAAGCTGTTTGAATATTCATCATTAATTTTCATTCGCATCATTTAATTAATAATTTATACCCCTCACATTTGAAGAGTTGGTGTCTGAAGTATTTTGAAGTTATCGGATAGGCGGTCAACCCATAATCGTGCTTTTTGCGGAAAAGTGGTATTCAGGAAGCCAAGGATGGCCTTCACGA
>JBIKVP010000069.1:0-11126 GCA_044356745.1 Beijerinckiaceae bacterium
CGGTGCGGTGGCGTTTCAAAAGCTCCTGCCGTTGATCCGGTTCTAAAAGCGTACCCATACCAAATTGGAATCAAAACAACCTTAATAAAAAGATAACGCCAACTCTTCACTCACGAGGGGTATAATTGCAGCAATTCCCTTTTCGATTGTCATAAATGGACTATATGAGTGTATAATGTACTCACGAATATCATTATGGAATTATCATGTTCATTCAAACTGAAGCGACACCAAACCCAGCAACACTAAAATTCATACCCGGACGTCAGGTCATGATGTCGGGTACATTTGATGCGCATGACGCTGAAACAGCATCACGCTCACCTCTCGCTGAAAATCTTATCGCAATTGAGGGTGTTAAGGCGGTGTTTTTTGGCCCTGACTTTATTTCTGTAACGCGTGGCAACGCGGATTGGTCACATTTAAAACCGGCGATCCTTGGCGCAATTATGGATCATTTTTTATCCAATACACCTATTCTCAAAGAAGGGATTGCGCCGTCCGTTCGCGATGATGAGGCCGAGTTTTTTGACGAATCAGAAGCTGAAACTGTGGCAACAATTAAAGATTTACTCGAAACACGCATACGCCCCGCCGTTGCAGGTGATGGTGGCGATATTACATTTCGCGGTTTTAAAGACGGTATTGTATATCTCACAATGAGAGGCGCGTGTGCTGGATGTCCATCCTCAACAGCAACGCTGAAACATGGTATTCAAAATCTGCTTCGTCACTTTTTGCCTGATGTCAAAGAAGTACAAGCGATCTAAGTTTATCGAACAATACTATTAATACATTAAAAAAAGGCTGGTTTTCACCAGCCTTCATTTTTGTCATATACAGATTAACTTAAGAAGCGCGTGATTTCTTAACAGGCGCTTTTGCACGTTGTTGTCCAAGACCCATTTCTTTTGCTAAGCGTGAACGTGCTTCAGCATAGTTTGGTGCGACCATTGGATAGTCTGAAGGCAGACCCCACTTTTCACGATAATCTTCAGGGCTCATGCCGTATTGTGTGCGCAAATGACGCTTCAATGACTTGAACTGCTTACCATCTTCAAGGCAGATGATGTAATCTGGCATGACTGACTTCTTGATGGAAACAGCTGGCTTAAGCACTTCTGGCTCTGGCTCTGGCTCAACGACACCAACGGTTGCAAGAGCGTTGTAAATGTTACTCAGCAATGCTGGAAGATCACCGGCAGGAACGGTATTATTGCTCACATAAGCGGAAACAATATCTGCTGCAAGTTCGATTAAATTTGAATTTGGAGACGTATTCGTCATTTTTTTAGCTCTTTATATTTGAAATTGAAAGTTACATGCTTGATACAAAATAAAAGTAACGTCATTGTTTTTGGTGTAAATTGAAAATAAAGTCAACACCTATTCTAGTTTATCAAAAAAAATAAAAACTACGCTTTAAAAAATATGATATCTATAAAAATTTTTCAATTGACGATAAGCTGCTTTATAATTCAAACAATTTCTTTGTAATATGTCATTTGTAAAAGTAGCGCCACATACAAAAATAAGAACGCGCCCTGTTTCACACAATAGACAAAATTACATTCTAATTTTTCAGTTATTATGTTCGTCCATGCGTTCTATCGTTTTTTGCATCCATGTCATAAAGACAATCTATGATCTATTTAATCTACAAGAACTTTTGAAGTTTAAGGCAGTTTTTCAAATATTTGACGTGATCAATGTCAATGAGAAATGTGAGAGCAATATGACTAACCCAACACTTAAAGATACTGATTGGAAAAGCAAACTTACACATGAGCAGTATTGTATTACGCGGCAATGCGGCACAGAGCGCGCTTTTACAGGCCCCCATCTGAATGAAAAGCGCCTCGGAACATATTCATGTGTGTGTTGCGATACACCTTTGTTTGGTTCATCAGAGAAGTATGAATCAGGAAGTGGTTGGCCAAGTTTTTTTGCTCCACTTTCCAGTCATTCAATTCATGAGAAGCGTGACACATCTCACGGTATGGCGCGCACAGAAATTACGTGTTCAACGTGTGATGCGCACTTAGGCCATGTCTTTGAAGACGGTCCGCCCCCGACGGGCTTGCGATATTGTCTTAATGGTACAGCACTCACATTTACGCCTGAAGCATAGCGCACTTTAAGCGCGAATCGGTTTATACAGCACTCTCTTAGCGTATTATTCCTGCATGAGCGGGCAGAGGTTTCTATGCCAAAACAAACCGTTTCAGCTTTTGATTTATCGCACCAAGTCCCTGTTGCATCACGCATAGCATCAAGCATCAGCCATCATGGCATCACGCTTCATGATGATTATGCGTGGATGAAAGCTGATAACTGGAAAGAGGTTCTCAAAAATCCGCGCAAGCTGCCAAAGCATATTAAAGCGCATCTTCAAGCTGAAAACACGTATTCAAAAGCTGTGCTTGCACCTCTTAAAAGTCTGCGACAAAAACTTTTGAAAGACATGCGTGGGCGAATTAAAGAAGATGATAGCGCGGTTCCGTTTCGCGATGGTGATTTTTTTTATGGCACACGTTATCGGGAAGGCGGTGAGCATCCCGTTGTTTTTCGCACACCAGTGAACGCACCCGATCAAGAAACTGTTTTGCTTGAGGGTGATGCGCTCGCGCAAGGCCATGATTATTTTGATATTGGCGACGCGGCTCATTCTCCCGATCATCAACTTTTAGCATGGAGTTTTGATGATCAAGGATCTGAATATTACACTCTTCGCATTCGCGATATTGCCAGCGGCATAGACCGTGATACTACAATTTCGGGAACAGATGGAGATGTTGTATGGACAGCGGATTCAAGCGCGTTCTATTACATTGTGCTTGATGACAATCACCGCCCATTTCAGGTTAAACGCCATATTCTAGGGCAGGATGTCAAAAACGATCACATTGTCTTTACATCAGATGATGCTGGTCATTTCATGGATATAGATGAAACCCTATCAGGCGCATACGTTGTCATTTCTGTCGCTGATCACGAAACAACGGAAGTGTTTCTGATTGATCGTTTCAAGCCTGATGCGTCACCAGTTTGCGTCGCCGCGCGCCGTGATAATGTGCGTTATGATGTCGTGCACCACACAGACACGCTTTATATTCTGACCAATGCAGATGGTTGTGATGATGGAAGAATTGTCACAGCGCCTATTCATGCCACCAATTCCGAGAATTGGCGCGATTTAATTCCAGCACAAGATGGGGTGATGATCATTGATCATCATATATTTGCCCAATACCTTGTACGTCTTGAGCGTGAAAATGCCCTGCCCCGCATCGTAATCCGTGCGCTTGCGACAGGTGATGAGCATATTATCTCTTTTGATGAAGAGGCTTATGCCCTTGGTTTAGAGGTTGGTTATGAGTTTGACACAACTACCCTGCGCTTCACTTATGCATCAATGACAACGCCTGCCGAGACGTATGATTATGATATGGTGACGTGCACGCGCACCTTGCGCAAACGCCAAGAAGTGCCTTCTGGTCATACACCCTCTGACTATGTGACACGCCGCTTATTTGCCACATCCCATGATGGGGCTGAAGTGCCAATCACACTGCTTTATCACAAAAACACGCCGCTTGATGGCTCAGCGCCATGCTTACTTTATGGCTACGGTTCTTACGGACATGCCCTTTCAGCGAGTTTTCGCACGAATCCTCTTTCTCTGGTTGACCGTGGCTTTATTTATGCGATTGCACACATCCGTGGCGGTACAGAGAAAGGTTGGGCATGGTATCAAGACGGAAAGAAAGACAAAAAAACAAACACATTCAAAGATTTTATAGCCTGTGCTCACAAATTGATTGAAGAGAAATACACACACGGGGGGGCGATCGTCGGACATGGGGGAAGTGCAGGCGGGATGCTCATGGGAGCGGTTGCGAACATGGCTCCAGAACTTTTTGCAGGTATCATCGCTGATGTACCCTTTGTCGATTGTCTCAACACGATTCTTGATGCGCAGCTTCCTCTCACGCCTCCCGAATGGCCAGAATGGGGCAATCCTATTACGGATCAAACCGCGTTTGAAACGATCCGCAGTTATTCGCCCTACGATAATGTGTCTGCCCTACCCTATCCCGCCATTCTGGCATTGGGAGGACTATCCGATCCGCGCGTCACGTATTGGGAGCCAGCCAAATGGGTTGCAAAATTGCGAGAGCATTCAACAGGTGATAAGCCAATTCTGCTTGATACGAATATGACCGCAGGTCATGGCGGTGCATCAGGACGTTTTGAAGCGCTACGAGAGACCGCATTAGTTTATGCTTTTGCCATTATGTGCACATCACACGATGTAAAAAAGGCATCGCAGCTTTCGCCCGATGCCTGACTTTAAGAAATTTTCAAAAATGCCTTAGCAAACAGTGTAACCATGATGGTGATGACCATGACCATGCCACGAGCTTGATGGCCCCCAAGCATGATGACCGCCATAACGGCCTGCAGAGGTGTAGGCTGAACTTTAGTATTATATTGATTATATTTTGTAATAGCTTTAAGTTAATAAGGGTGATTTTGCGCTAAAAACGTTGTCACTTCTTCTTTTGTGGGCGTTCCGCGCCGTCCACCACTGCGCATACACTTGATGGCGGCAACCGCTGAAGCAAAGCGCATCGCGTCATATTCGGATTGGCCTTGAGTAAGAGCGAGGGTAAATGCCCCGTGCCACACATCCCCTGCCCCAAGCGTATCCACCGCTTTAATCTTGAATGCAGGCATGTGTTTGAGTTCGCCCTTTTCAAGGTAATAAACACCGCGCTCGCCCATGGTCACCGCAACCCATGAGGAAGAGGCTTGTCCATACACCTTTAAACCTTCAGCAGGGTCATCAATACCTGTGACTTCACGCAATCCTTGAAAACTGAAAGCAATA
The DNA here is from genome assembly GCA_044356745.1 of Beijerinckiaceae bacterium. Taxonomy (GTDB): domain Bacteria; phylum Pseudomonadota; class Alphaproteobacteria; order Rhizobiales; family Beijerinckiaceae; genus JBIKVP01. The sequence continues at coordinate 4,895 of JBIKVP010000069.1, forward strand.
TGTGTTGCCAGTTCAAGTGCACGCGGATTATCAGGCGCGCGATCACCATCAAGTACTGCGATTTTACCTGCTTGGCGCGCTAAAGCGAACATATGCGTTGAACCTGCATCCCAGCGTGTATCACCGAGTACAGCCATCATACCTCGTGGCCAACGCGTGGGAAGCCATGTTGGATCCTTAGGCATGTTCGGATCAGGGAATGATACAATTTGCCGCTCGCCTTGTGCATCAATATAAACGGATGAGATAGAAGTGTTAACATTCTCAAAGCGTTTAATATAACGCGTATTGACCTCTTCTTTATGTAAGTCCTGAACAAGAACACGCCCTGCCACATCTTGTCCAATGCGTGATGCAAGATATGCCTGCCCACCAAGGCGCGCAATGGCAACGGCAGCATTGGCCGCCGTGCCTCCACCAACGACATCTAGCCCCTTGGCACGATATTTCTCAGCTTGTCGTGGCAGTGTGTCGAGTTTAAATACATAATCAAGAACAGATGACCCCACGCATACAATTGTCGGCTTCATCGCTCACCATGTTCCTGTATTGGGCATTGATAACCACGGCTCTTGCGGAGCAAGGCGCTCCCCTTTTTGCAAAAGCTCAATAGAAATTCCCTCAACCGAGCGAATAAAGGCCATATGTCCATCACGTGGCGGACGATTGATCACAACACCTGCATTCATCAGGCGCTCACAGATCGCATAAATATCATCGACACGATATGCGAGATGGCCGAAATTGCGACCTCCCGTGTATTCTTCACGATCCCAATTATAAGTAAGTTCAACCATAGGCGCTTTATTTGCTTTTGCACGCTCAACGTCCCCACTAGCGGCAAGAAAGACCAGCGTAAATCGCCCCTTGTCATTCTCAATGCGCGATATTTCTATTAAGCCAAATTGATTGACATAAAAATGAAGCGCCGCATCAAGATCAGTCACGCGAACCATTGTGTGCAGATATTCCATGCCGACCCTATAAGTTGTTATATTTAAAACGTCATACCTAGTAATAGCGCTCAAAAACACACGTGCCAAGCGAGAACACTACAGGAAATTACCGTATCCGCTCCCTGATAAACGTCTCAATCGCACTTTGATCATTAGCGATACGCGTCATATATTCTTTACGCTCATAAAGATCGGCCATGTGGGGCGGAAGTGCGGGGCGAAAGCCCACAGCTTTTTCAACAGCATCTGGAAACTTAGCGGGATGCGCTGTGCCAACAACGATTTGCGGTGTGTGACGATCAATTTTTAATCTGCGTCGCGCCGCAGCCGACCCAACCGCTGTATGTGGATCAAGCAGATAGCCTGCTTTTTGATAGGTATGACGCATTTCATCAAGCGTCTCTTGTTCATTGACCGCTTCGGCTGAAAAATCAGCGCGAATACGCGCAAGCGGTTCATCCTCAACGTCAAAGCTTTTTGATTGAGCAAGAGAAGCCATCAGCCCACGAATTTTCGCGGCATCGCGATCATACGCTTCAAACAAAAGGCGTTCAAAATTTGAAGAGACCTGAATATCCATCGATGGCGACACAGTTGCGTCAACCCCCGTTACCTCATAGCGCCCTGTGTTGAGCGTGCGCACAAGAATATCATTTTGATTAGTCGCAATACAGAAATTCGTAACGGGTAGCCCCATTTGCTTAGCGATAAAACCCGCGAGCACATCACCAAAATTTCCCGTCGGCACAGAAAATGACACAGGGCGATGAGGCGCCCCTAAACTCAGCGCTGATGTGACATAATACACAATCTGCGCTGCAATCCGTCCCCAGTTAATTGAATTAACGCCTGAAAGTCCAACAGAATCACGAAACGCATGATGATTGAACATAGCTTTCACAAGCGCTTGTGCATCATCAAATGTGCCATCAATGGCAAGTGCATGAACATTTGCGGCGTGTGGGGTCGTCATCTGGCGACGTTGCACCTCAGAGACACGTCCATGCGGATACAAAATAAAAACATCGACTTGATCAAGCCCCATGAATGCATCAATGGCCGCACTGCCCGTATCACCCGATGTCGCCCCTACAATCGTGGCGCGCTGTCCGCGCCGCTTCAAGATATGATCCATCATCTGTCCTAACAGACGCATCGCAATATCTTTAAAAGCGAGTGTGGGGCCGTGAAACACCTCTAAAACAAACAGGTTATCATCGATTTGCACCAGCGGGCATACGCTTGGATGACGAAAAGCGTGATAAGCGCGCTCTAGCATGGGGCGAAAATCGCCCTTACTTATATCACCATCAATCAAAGGAGTGAGCACAGCTTCAGCGGTGTCAATGTAAGATTGACCTGCAAGTGATGACAAATTCTCTTTGGAAAATTGCGGTATCGTTTGGGGAATATACAAACCACCGTCACGCGCTAAACCAGCGAGTAACGTGTCACAAAACGTCATTGTTGGTGCTTCGCCACGGGTCGAGATATGTTGCATGGATTTTAAGCCTTCAATGTCTGAAAGAGCGATACATCACAACGCTATACACCCCTACAAGCGTGAGTGCCAAGCCAAACCATGTCAGTGCATACATCAAATGCGGATTACGCAGGTTTACCCCTTGTGGGTCGGGACGTGGCCACTCTGCTGTGGGTGTAATAACCTCAAGGAAAAAAGGCACATGCTCAAATCCATTCGCTAAACTGACTTGGGCACGCATTGCCTCACCATCGCGCCAATACCAGTTTTTTTGCGACACTGCATTTTGCGGGCTAAAAGCCGTTGGCACTTCCGAAAGGCGTATGCGGGTGTCTAAAGTGACATCGCCAGCAGGTTGACTGTTCGGGCGCGATGCAGGATTTTTCAAAGGATCGGGAACAATGCCGCGCACGACAAGCACAGTGCGCTGACCAGTTTGCAACGGGGTAATGACCTGCCACGCCGCACCTTGTGTTTGAGCGCTGATCAGATATTGCTCTTGATCATGGCGGAATAATCCTGACACATTGACGCGGCGAAATTCTGCTTCAGAGGGAGATGCTTCCCACAAGGCACGTGCTTGCGCAAAGCTCAACGCAGGCAATGCACTGCGCTCTTCTAAGCGCGCAATCAGCCCCTCTTTCCACGTTTTACGTTGTAGCTGCCACGTGCCAAGCGTGATTAAAATGGCGAGCGAAATGAGTGTAAGCACTGATAAAAGGATGATGGATGAGCGCGACGACATCATCTTCATGGCGCTTTAAACCGCTCTTCAACGGCTTTATTGGCATATTGCAGCGTAATCAAAACACCTTTGAATGGCCGCAACATGGCAAGGCAGACCAGTGTAATCAGCGGCACTTGCACCAGCGCATGAACCCACCACACGGGTTCATAAGTGAATTCCATGTAAAGCGCGACACCTGCAACAAGCGCGCCGGCGAGCAGCATCACAAAAACGGCAGGGCCATCCGCCGAGTCAGCAAAGCTATAATCAAGACCACACACTTCACATGATGGTGCAACTGTCAGTAGCCCACTGAATAACTTGCCCTGTCCACAATGAGGACATAGCCCTTTAATCCCTAATACAACAGGGGAAGCAGATGTTTGTGGTGTGGGGGGATGCGTTATCAAATCAGTCATAATGCTTTATAGCAAAACGGGTTATAATGCGCAAACAAACGAATATGATCTTTCATTCCCCTTTTTGGAAATACATCTATAAGCTGCAAGCATGAGTGATTCTCTCAGCCGACTTTATCAGGCCATTCAACATGCGAGGCAGCTTTCACCTGTTGAGTCGCGCACGGCGCGATTGCTTGAAGAAGGAATGCTAAAAATCGCGCGCAAGGTTGGCGAGGAAGCGATTGAAGTCGCGCTTGATGCTGTTGAAGGTCAGCGTGGGCGCGTCATTGCAGAGAGTGCCGATCTTCTTTATAACCTCACTGTTTTATGGGTTGAGATGAACATTTCACCTGATGATGTCTGGTCAGAAATGAATCGGCGTGAAAGCACATTTGGAATTGCCGAAAAAGAACCCAAACTTAAAGCATTGTGAGATTATTCTCTTATTGTATGCGCGTTTAGCTGCCTCTCATTGATGAGCCGTTTCACACTTCGAAATAATACATTTATTTCATCAAATTATATTCCTTTCTCTCATATAATTTATATCGGCAATATGATTGATGTATTTTATTGATGGTTAAATTTATGTTTAATTGTTTTTATGTAATGGTTTGATGTCATCGAGTGCTGGTTTGAAGTCGGTGGAAGGCGTGGGCAGCGAGCGTTCACATCAAAGTGACAGACGCTCTGAGGGAGCCGATGCGGCTGTGAGGTCGCGTGGCGCTCAAGGTCGCGATGTTCAGGGGCGCGGTGTGCGTGATGCAACGCCTTCAGTGCAAGCCTTTGATCAAAAGCTTGCTGATGCGCGAAGCGCGTCTGCTCCTGTCTCAAGATCTGCTCCAACACATGCTTTAAGTGATTCCCAAAATCCTGCCCCAAGCTCTGCCCGTGCATCACAATCTTTGTCTGATGCTTCGTCACCTGCTCCGGCTCAGCTTCTTGCAGCAGCTGCGCCACCTGTCTCTGTTGCCGCGTCTCCTCAGGCCAACGCGCCATTGGCGATGGATCAAAGCGCACAAGATTATCAAACGCATTATGAGCAGCCACGTGCGCAAACCAGCGCTTTACGTCGCTTGCTTGATCAACCCAAAGCGCAAATCAACGCGGCTCAGTTAAGAGAGCTTGCGCTGCCCTTGGCGGCAGCTTATGGCGCAGGGGAAAGTCTGATCGGTGATCTTCATGCTGAATCGGATTTGAAGATTGCTTTAAAAGACACGGCGATGCACCTTGCTGCATCGCTTGATCCCAACGATCAGGCGGCCGCCGCTCAAATCACTCAAGACTTGAATAATCCAAAGCGTGATGATGCGCGCGATGCTTATAAAGCGCACACGTGGGAGCGTGGGTTCAGGCTGTCTGCGCCCATTGTTGAGGTGTCTGATGCTCTTTTAAGTGCCAGTCAAACAATCTTTAAAGGCGCAAAAGCCACAATCCCCATGGCGATATCCGGTTATGTCGCACTCCTTAAAACAGATTATATTCTTGCCACAGAGCCTGATATCGCACGGCAAGCCCTTCAAAATGGCGTTAAAGACACTGCACAAAATTTCACGCAGCAATCAAACGCACTTGCTGCAACGATCGAGGGCACATTTGGCGCTTCTCCTGACCAGCTTATGCCAACAACACATGCGACGGCGCTCAAATGCTGATCGGCAATCCTGTTGGCGAATTTACAAAATCGGCTCAAGGCAAGCAGACGTGGGGTAAAGCAGCTGGTGTGACTGGAGCAAACTTTGTGGATATAACCGAAACCCTTCCCGCCCTTGCTGCAGCAACAACAGCGGCAAAAAGCATCTCAGCGCCCCAACCAAGCGCATTGGCACATCAAGTCGATGGCGCGCTTCTTACACAAACATCTGCACAAACATCCGCGCAACACCGTCCCGCAATGCCTAACATGGCAAACATCACAAGCAGCATTCAACAAACCATCGCTGATGTCAGACAACATCTTGCGCAACAAAAACAGAGTATCGCGCATCAAAGACAGCATCTTGCGCAACAAGGGCAGACTCTGATCGACGGATTCATCAAAAAAGGCGATCAAATCACCGATGACGCTTTTCATGCCGCCGCTAAACTCGCTCAAGCCCTCGGCTTTAATGACTGGCCAAAAGGCGGACCATTCGCAGGAAGCAATGGCGGCCTCACTCCCGCATTCGCAGGCGCAAGTTTTAGCGAGCCATCTCCCAAAATACAAACACAACCAATAAACCAACCCCTCGAAACACAAAAAATGGAAACAAATGGAAATGGGGAGGGAACGGGGGGAACGGGCGACAAGATTTTATCAGTAGAAGAAGAAATTATGGCTTTAGAACGGGATCTAGCTGATATTGCATACGATTTTAATCATGCAGCAGCGCTCGTGAATCAAACGCGCAGTCCAGAAAATATTAATTACTTTATACATGTATGTGAGCAACATTTTGAAAAAAGCAAAGAGCTTTTGGCTTTGTATAAGCAACAAATAGAATCACCAGATTTATCAGAAAATGCAAAAGGAAATATACAACATGAAATAGATGATATTAATATACCCCTCACATTTGAAGAGTTGGTGCCTGAAGTATTTTGAAGTTATCGGATAGGCGGTCAACCCATAATCGTGCTTTTTGCGGAAAAGTGGTATTCAGGAAGCCAAGGATGGCCTTCACGA
>JBIKVP010000070.1:0-11025 GCA_044356745.1 Beijerinckiaceae bacterium
TGATCAATCTGTGTTCTGATGACACCGAACTGTGTCGCCAAACTTGCACGGATTGTCGCATCACTGGTTTGTAGTGCCTGACGTGCGAGACCTTGGGCTTGCTCGACAAGTCCTGTTACACTCATAATGCCTTTATCAGCGGCCTCAAGTGTTTTGAGCGCCAAATTCTGGTCATCTTGAAGGCGTGACAAATCTTTGCCGCGTTGTGATAAACCAGCCGCCGTAAAGAAGGCTGATGGATTATCAAGAGCTGAATTGATGCGCTTTCCTGTTGAAAGACGCTGTTGTGAGAGTGAGATGTTATTCTGTGTTGTCTGCAATGATAACAGAGAGTTACGCACCCCAAACGATAAAACTGTTGTACTTCCTGACATAGTGTAACCTTCTGGTTTAAGACATTTCTTGAACAACGCTAATAATTTTTCATCAGCGCAACATAAGGTTGTATCTTGTCCTCTTAATGAATGGTAAATTTAGCCAGTCTGTCAGATAAAGTGAAAAACACAACAATAAAATATATGATAAAATTGAAGTATTTGCACAATATTAAGCTTACTGTTGTTTGAAAATAAATTGCATCTTAAGGTTGTTTGGCTTACTAAGGTCAACAAAGACTAAAGAGAACGCAAACATGTTGAGAGATCATAGGTGCGTGCATGACAAATCTTGAAGAAAAAGGTTAGACTTTACGCATGAAAGCGCCTGATTTCTGGTGGCATATGCCGCTTAAACCTCTCGCACGCCTTTTATCCCCGTTTGCGTGGATTTATGGCGTGATTGCAGCGCATCGCTTTAAGACACTCTCAACCAAAATATCATGTCCTGTGATTTGCGTCGGTAATTTTACCGTTGGCGGGACGGGGAAAACCCCAGTTGTTGCAAGTCTTGCCGCACTTTTAACCGATCAAGGTCATCGCCCTTTTATTCTATCCCGTGGCTATGGCGGGAAGCTGAAAGGCCCAGTCGTAATTGATACATCATACCACACTGCAAAAGATGTAGGCGATGAACCATTGCTGCTTGCCGCACATGCCCCTGTCATCGTTGCACGTGATCGTGTGGCAGGCGCACAGCTTGCGATTAAAAACGGGGCATCGATCATCATCATGGATGATGGTTTGCAAAACCCAGCACTTCATAAAGATTTGGTGTTGAGTGTTATTGATGGTGCTATGGGCTTCGGCAATACGATGTGTTTTCCTTCAGGTCCTCTTCGCGCCCCTCTGAATATACAATGGCTCCATTGTGATGCGCTGGTCATTGTGGGCGAAGGTGCAGCAACTGCACAGCTCATCAATTGTGCTAAAAACCATCAAAAACCAGTTTTGCGTGCTTACATAAAACCTGATCCAAAACAGACAGCCCAATTATGCGGACAGCATGTCCTCGCCTTTGCCGGCATTGGCCGACCCGAAAAGTTTTTTCAAACCCTACGTGAAAATGGCGCTGAAGTCGTCATTTGCTATGGTTTTGCGGATCATCGCATCTATAAAGATCATGAGCTGATCGCTCTGCGCGATGAAGCTTTGGCCAAGGATTTACGCCTTGTCACGACCCGTAAAGATATGATGCGGTTGAGTGCATCACAAAAACTGCTGCTTAAAGATGACCTCACCGTTCTTGATGTGACCTTGGAATGGCAGGATTATGATGCGCTTAAAAACCTTTTATCGCATGTTCTAAGTGCTACTCAATTGCCCATTTAATTGTATGCTTGCCTCAATCGAATAAATATATAAACATATCTTTATTCGATTTTTGATCCCTCATGTGATGTCTGAAACCCTTTCACCTCTTGATGTTGTTCTGATGCGCCTGAAAGCGGCTGGTGAAGAAACACGGCTGCGTATTCTTGTCTTACTCATGCAGGGAGAACTGAGCGTCACGGATCTGACAACCATTCTTGCACAATCACAGCCACGTATTTCACGCCATCTCAAGCTTTTGGCTGAGGCTGGCCTCATTGAGCGTCATCGCGAGGGCGCATGGATGTTTTATCGGTTGAGTGCCTCGCACACAGCAGCAGGACAATATGTTGCCGTATTAATGAAACAACTTGATTTAAGCCATCCTCAACTCATGACTGATCTGAACCGCATGAAAAGTGTGAGAGAAGCGCGTTCTCAAGCAGCTCTTGCTTATTTCAATCGCGAAGCTGCCAATTGGGATCATATCCGCTCGCGATATGTCTCTGACGAACGTGTGGAAGAAGCGATTATCAACATACTACGCCCATTAACGACGACAGAAGCGGTGCGCACTTTCCTTGATCTTGGCACTGGTACAGGGCGCATTTTAACACTTCTCGCACCCATGATGGAGCAAAGTGTTGGTATGGATGCCAGTCCTGCAATGTTAGCTGTGGCGCGTGCTAACTTGCATCATGCAGGATTAACGCAGGTTGAATTACGTCAAGCGGATCTTTACGCGTTGCCTGCTGACGAAGGACAATACGATTTGATTGTCATCCATCAAGTTTTGCATCATTTAGATGATCCTTTGCGTGCACTGCATGAAGCGCGCCGCTTGCTTAAAATCGGGGGGCATCTACTGATCGTTGATTTTGCCCCTCATACCATCGAAGATTTACGCGAAAAATTTGCGCACCAGCGTCTTGGTTTTTCTCATACTCATATGCAGCAATGGTTGACTCATCTGGGCCTTAAAAGCATTGAAACATGTGACGTAAAACCCTTCACCGATGAGTCGGGTCATCTTACGGTGACCTTATGGCTAGCGCGTCATACACGAGTGATCCACGATGCGCCTTTATCGTCTTATATTCCCTTTTCATCGGAGATTGTCTGATGTCCTCTTCCGATGCTCAACGTTTGAGCCGCGTTCCCCATCCTGATAAAGCGCCGCTTAAAGTCTCATTTGAATTTTTCCCACCTAAAACACCTGAAATGGATGTCACATTGTGGGACGCAATCCGTCGGCTTGAGCCCTTATCTCCCTCATTTGTATCTGTCACGTATGGTGCAGGTGGATCGACCCGCGAGCGCACGCATGCAACACTTAAGCGCATTGTCGATGATACAGCGCTCAAGCCGGCCGCACATTTGACCTGTGTTGATGCAACACGTGACAGTGTAGACGACGTTATAAAAGCCTATTTTGACGCAGGTGTGCGTCATATTGTGGCGCTTCGCGGTGATCCCAGTAGCGGTTTGGGAAGTCAGTACCAACCCCATCCTGAGGGCTATCACGATACGGCTGATCTTGTGCGCGGTATAAAAAGCCTTGGTGATTTTGAGATTAGCGTGTCGGCTTATCCTGAGAAGCATCCAGAAAGCCCTTCTTATGCGCATGATCTGGATGTACTCAAAGCTAAAATTGATGCCGGAGCCACGCGCGCCATCACGCAATTCTTTTTTGATAATGACGTTTATTTTGCATACCTTGATAAGGTGCGCTCAAAAGGGATCACAATCCCAGTCGTTCCTGGCATTGTGCCTGTTCAAAACTTTAAACAAACGGCAAGTTTTGCATCAAAAACAGGAGCGAGCATCCCATCGTGGCTGGCTCAACGTTTTGAAGGATTGGAGGAAGATTCCGCCACCCGCCGCCTCGTTGCCGCAGCGGTGTGTGCAGAGCAAGTCATGAATCTGATTGATCAAGGCATCAGTGAATTTCACTTTTACACAATGAATAAAGCGGATTTGGTCTTCGCAATCTGTCACCTCATTGGTGTGAGAGCAAAGACTTCTTAAAAAACAGCCTTAAGCTGCAGTTTCAATTGACTGGATCCATTTTGAGATTTCAGTTTTTGGCGCTGCACCAACGCGCTGGCTGAGCGGTTCTCCACCTTTAAACAAAATCAATGATGGAATAGAGCGAATGCCATATTTTGTGGCGATATCCGGATTCTCATCAACATTAAGTTTAACGATTTTAACATTTGGGTGCTCGTTGGATAATTCTTCAAGAGCAGGCGCAATCGCCTTGCAAGGGCCGCACCATTCCGCCCAGAAATCCACAATCACCGGCTGAGGAGACTGAAGGACAACCGCATCAAAATTATCATCATTCACTTTTTGCGTTGGCATGGAACATGTCCTTTCATCGTGTTGTCGATATATTGCTACAAAATGCATTCATACAAGAGGTAAGCACTCAAACGGGTTCGGTCAAGGGCAAGGCAGAACATATTGACGCTTGTGGTCTGACACTGGTATAGCCGCGTACAATGTTTAGTTTTCGGCGACAGGATTATACCCAGCATGGCCAAATTCGCGCTTCCTAAAAATTCACAAATGACTGAAGGCAAAACATGGCCTAAGCCTGAGAATGCCGCACGTCTAACACCGTTTCGCGTTTATCGCTGGAATCCGGATGATAGTGCCAATCCTCGCATCGACACCTATTATGTAGACCGTGATGACTGTGGTCCAATGGTGCTTGATGCCCTGAATTGGATTAAAAATAAAATTGATTCAACGCTTGTCTTCCGCCGTTCATGCCGTGAAGGCATATGCGGATCTTGTGCGATGAATATTGATGGCGGTAACACCCTCGCGTGCACCAAAGGCATTGATGAATGCGCAGGTACGGTGAAGATTTATCCTTTGCCACACATGCCAGTGATTAAAGACCTTGTACCTGATTTGACCCGTTTTTACACGCAACATGCATCCATTGAACCGTGGCTCAAGACACAAACGCCACGCCCCGAAAAAGAGTGGCAGCAATCTCGTGAAGATCGTGAAAAGCTCGATGGTCTTTATGAATGTATTTTGTGCGCATGCTGCTCAACATCATGCCCCTCTTACTGGTGGAATGGTGATCGTTATTTGGGGCCAGCTGTGCTTTTGCAAGCCTATCGTTGGCTCATTGATAGCCGCGATGAAGCAACGGGCGAGCGCCTTGATAATCTGGAAGATCCGTTCAGACTTTATCGTTGCCACACGATCATGAATTGCGCCAACACATGCCCTAAAGGCTTGAATCCGGCAAAAGCGATTGCAGAAATTAAAAAGATGATGGTTGAGCGCCGCGTATAACACACAGTAGGTGTGGGTATAATCGATTGTGTATGAATAAAACATAAAATAGGTGCCGCGATGACGCAAACACCAGATATGACAGAGCATACACCACGTATTTTATCCCCTGAAGCACAGCGCGCGCTTAACGAAGCACAGGCGCGCCGTTCAGCTCTTGATGAGCGCCTGAGTGATTTATCGAAAACGCCAGAGATTGACGGTCGGGGTGGACTTGATCCTGTACGTTACACCGACTGGGAAAAAAAAGGCATTGCCACTGATTTTTGAGCAAATAGAGGTTACGTTTTACGTACTCTCATTCGCTATTGGCTTTTTTAAATTGCTACGCAAACGTTGCTCGCTCGTAATTACGGTTAATATGCATGAAAGCTTATCACGAATTGCTACGCCATATCCTTGATCATGGCACTTATAAAGATGACCGTACAGGAACAGGGACGCAATCTGTGTTTGGTTATCAGATGCGCTTTAATTTGCGTGAGGGCTTCCCACTCGTCACGACTAAAAAGCTTCATCTTAAATCTATCGTTCATGAGCTTCTCTGGTTTTTAAAAGGTGATACCAACACTGCTTACCTTAAAGCGAATGGCGTATCGATATGGGATGAATGGGCAGACGAAGATGGTCAGTTAGGACCTGTGTATGGTCAACAGTGGCGGGCATGGCGCGGGGCAAATGGCGAAACAATTGATCAAATACGTGATGTCATAACAGCCATAAAAACAAATCCTGATTCGCGCCGCATGATTGTTAGCGCCTGGAACCCAGCTGACCTACCCAATATGGCACTTGCGCCGTGTCACTGTCTGTTTCAATTTTATGTAGCAAATAACCGTTTATCGTGTCAGCTTTATCAACGTTCAGCGGATGTCTTTTTGGGTGTTCCCTTTAATATCGCATCATATGCACTTTTAACGCATATGATTGCGCAGGTATGCGAACTCGATGTCGGCGATTTTGTCCATACATTTGGCGACGTCCATCTTTACAGCAATCATATTGAACAGGCGCAGCTTCAATTAATCCGTGAGCCGCGCGCATTGCCGCAATTATGGCTCAACCCATCTGTCGATGATGTATTTGCTTTCACATTTGATGACATTCGGATTGAAAACTACGATCCTCATCCCGCCATTAAAGCGCCTGTGGCTGTTTAATGGCTATCGTGGAGCGGGTTTCATTGTATTTGGTGTGACAGAAGGTGCACCGTTGCGTATAGGTAAGCTTCCAGTTGTTTGAGGCTCATTGCGGTTATTTGAACCGACTGGAACGGATCGACCGTCTCCATTATTGACGGAAGCATCATTGTTCGTGCTTTGGGGCAGAAAAATTGCACGTACATCAGCACCAATCAGAGGTGCATTTTTTTGTTTGGCACACGCTTCATTGAGAGCACGAAATGCGTCATTAAAGGCAGTGCGATCCACAACCGTTTTCTGCGCTGATCCTGCATAATAGCCATAAAGCCATAAGCCAAGCTGCTCACGATCCATGGGACGCATTTGCTCAAAGTTACCACAAGACATGCGTGCTATATCCGCACCCTGCGCGTGCGCTTCACTTGTTATGAAAGATAATCCTGACGCAATCAACAAGGCGCTCATCACCCCTTGAAAAGATGCCGTTCTGATCAACCTAGTAAAGCGCATGACAAACCTTTCATGAAAGGCGTATCAAAGCGCAAACAGGGTTAAGAATGCGTTAATGAACGCTATGCAGTCAAGGTTTGGACTGCATTTTCCACTTCCTCACACGAGAGCTTATATTGCCGTGAACAAAACTCACATGTAATAGCAACTTGCCCGTACTCATCACCCATATCCGAACGTTCTTGCGCTGAAAAACTGGCCAGCATATTAAGAATACGCTCACGCGTGCAACGACATAACTCAACGACGTTCAAGGGCTTATATACTTTGACGCCGCGCTCATGAAACAACCGATAAAGCAAGCGCTCTGCGCCAATCGTTGGGTCAACTAGCTCATGATCCTCAACGGTTTCAATCAGCGCACGTGACTCAATCCATGCATCGTCATCCTGAAATTCAGGGGGTGCAGGGGTGCCTTTCGGCGCATCTCCTGGAGAAAAATCGGCTTGCTGCGCACGCTCAGGCGAAACAGGAAGAAATTGCACCATGATACCGCCAGCGCGAAACAGGTGCAGTGTTAGCCCTTCGTCTGTTGTCTCATAGGTCTCAGCAACCGCTAAGCGCACACGTGTCGGAATTTGTTCTGACTGGCGAAAATATTGATGTGCTGCCTCTTCAAAGCCTTGTCCATTAAGCACAACAACACCCTGATAACGTGAAAGCATTGCGCCTTGTTCAATCGTAAGCGCCATCACCCCCTTACCTAAAAGCTCAGCCGTTTTTGGTCGATGATGCGCTGTAAGTGCTTGAAGAGCATCATCATCAAAGCGGGCGTAAGCGCGAATGCGTGCCTGCGCCTCGCCTTCTGGGAGTGCGGGGGGACTTTCATAATCAACAATGATCATGCCAATCACACCATCAGTTTTAGTTTGAAGTTGAAAGCGCCCCTCATGTTTAAGGGCTGATCCGAGCAACATACTGAGCGCAACAGCTTCTCCTAGCGCGCACGCGACAGGCAGGGGATACGCATGACGGTTCAAAATCCCGTTGAGTTGATCCGCCAAGCGCACAATCCGGCCACGACTGTCGAGTGCTTCAACAGCAAAGGGTATCACCACATCATCTAAACCTTCGTGAACCACACCAGTCATCGCTAAACCGCATCCATATCAACGTGAAGACACCATGCTAAAACACCCTTTTGAGCATGAAGACGGTTTTCTGCTTCATCAAAGACAACCGATTGTGTCCCGTCCATTACAGCATCGGTCACCTCTTCACCGCGATGCGCAGGGAGGCAGTGCATAAAAATCGCTTCTTTTTTAGCGCATTGCATCAAAGCTTCATTCACTTGATAACGCTTGAGCAGGTTATGACGATGACGCGCTTCCTCTTCATCGCCCATCGATACCCAACAATCAGTCACAATACAATCAGCACCATCAGCCGCTTGTCTTGGATCAGATGTCCACTCTAAACGTGCACCTTCACCACGCATCCGCTCCATCATGGAAGTCGAAGGTGATAAATCTTCAGGAGTTGCAATCCGCAATGTGAAATCAAAACGCGCCGAAGCGTGCATCCATGAGGCCAGCACATTGTTGGAGTCACCACACCACGCAATCGTACGTCCTTTAATCGCCCCGCGATGCTCTTCAAACGTAAGAATATCAGCCATAATCTGGCAAGGATGCGAGCGCTTGGTCAGGCCATTGATAACGGGAACATCAGCAAAACGGGCAAGTTCTGTTAAGTCATCATGATCAAGTACGCGGATCATAATCGCATCGACATACCGTGAGAGCACGCGCGCAGTGTCAGCGATGCTTTCGCCGCGTCCAAGTTGCATTTCCTGACCTGTAAGCATCAACGTATCGCCGCCAAGACCCCGCATCGCTAGATCAAATGAAATACGGGTGCGTGTTGATGGGCGATCAAACACCATCCCTAAAACTTGACCAGCTAGAGGACGATTTAAAGGCACATGTCCTTTGCGATAACGACTTTTAAGCCGTACCGAACCATCTAAAATTGTCCGCAAAGTGTCACTGGAAAAATCAATCAGATCGAGAAAATGACGGGGGCGAGTGCTGGATGCGCGATGACTGGAAACAGATGTCGTGACTGGTTGTGTGAGTACAGGAGCCATAACAATCACGCTGTAACAGGTGTTTTAGGAAAACGCGCCGCAGCGCTGTGCATGGCATTAAGCGCTTCGTTCATATCCTCTTCAGTGACGATAAGAGGCGGTAAAAGCCGTACCACGTTATCACCTGCAGGAATAAGCAAGAGTTTGGCATCACGTGCAAAAGCGACAAAATCAGTATTCAGCACGTGAAGTTTTAAGCCTAGCATCAAACCTTGGCCGCGAATATCGGCAAAAATATGTGGAAAAGCATCTTTAAGGGAGGCAAGTTTTTGTTTTAGCAACAATCCCTTTTTCTCAACAGAAGGCAGAAAATCAGGTTCAAGAACGACATCCAGTAATGCATTGCCCACGCTCGTCGCGAGAGGATTGCCACCAAATGTTGTTCCATGGCTCCCCGCGGTCATGCCGATTGACGCTTCTTTTGTTGACAGACATGCTCCCAACGGAAAACCACCGCCAATGCCCTTCGCAATCGCCAAAATATCAGGGCTGATCCCCGCGATTTCATGTGCAAATAAGCGCCCTGTGCGTCCGACCCCCGTTTGCACTTCATCAATGATCAATAGTAAATCATGTGCATCACATAAATCACGCAAGCCCCTCAAGCATTGCGGTGGCACAGAGCGCAAGCCCCCTTCCCCTTGAATCGGTTCAATGAGAATAGCTGCTGTTTGATCCGTAATAGCTGCTTTCAAGGATTCATGGTCACCAAAGGGCACTTGATCAAAGCCATCAACTTTGGGACCAAAACCCTCTAAATATTTTTGCTGCCCCCCTGCAGCTAAGGTTGCAAGCGTGCGTCCATGAAACGCCCCCTCAAAAGTAATGATACGATAACGTTCAGGATGACCATGCGTATAGTGATATTTGCGTGCCATTTTAATGGAACACTCAAGAGATTCAGCACCTGAATTGGTAAAAAACACATAATCAGCGAATGTGACGTCGCATAAGCGTTTTGCGAGACGCTCTGCTTCTGGAATGAGATAAAGGTTTGATGTGTGCCAGAGTTTTTGCGCTTGCTCAGTGAGGGCTTTAACAAGATGCGGATGTGTATGCCCAAGCGCATTAACGGCAATCCCTGAGCCAAAATCAAGATAGCGCTCACCGCTGGTCGTATAAAGATGCACGCCTTCACCGCGCTCAAATGCAACGGGTGCGCGCGCATAAGTTGGCAGGATCGCTGTTTCATCAGATGCAGTAAAAGAGGCATTGGTCATCGTGAACCTTTAAAAAAACAACACTCCCTTAAATGGAAAGGAGTCAGAACAAAAAATGAATGCCGCCCAACACGGACGGCAACAAGTTTAAAATGCTAGCAAAAAAACACCGCTAAGGAAACAGACTTTCGTTGGCGCACTGCACAATGGAAAATGGATACGTTCTACTGACCTTTTGATAGAACTTGGAAGATTTCATCCACCACCTGATCGTGGGGCTCATCGCGTGAATAAATGGTATAATCAGCGTGTGCATAAATTGGATAGCGTACATCCATGAGGGCACGCATTGTGCCCTCAGGATCATGCGTTTTAAGCAGCGGACGTGTTGAGCGACGTGATACGCGTTGCATTAATGTATCAAGATCAGCTTTGAGCCAAATGCTGATTCCCGCCGCTTTAATCTCATCGCGGGTTTGCTCGTTCATGTAAGCCCCCCCCCCTGTCGCAAGGACTTGAGGACCACTTTTAAGCAAACGGGCGATGACACGGCGCTCGCCATCACGAAACGCTGCTTCACCATAAATTGAAAAAATATCAGCAATGCTCATACCTGCCGCTTCTTCAATCGCGGTATCAGCATCAACAAAGGGAATATTTAAGCGTGCGGCAAGGCGTTTTCCAACGCTGCTCTTCCCCGCCCCCATAAGTCCGACCAGAATGAGCGAGCCTTGTCCTAAACGCTTGAGAATCTCATGTTGTGGTGAAAAAATCTCAGCCTGATGAGATGAAAGCGAAGCGCTCATCGTGTCATCCAAAGCATCATGCAAAGTGTCATTATTGACATCATGCGTGACACCTTGCCCCGATTGATGATTTGCGCCTTGTGTCACGCTTCCCCCCTCCCGCATCTGGTATGATTATGATAAAGACAAACCTGCGCGTTGAGAAGTCTAGAGCATGTTGCGCAAAAGTGGAATGCGGTTTTACATAACAACATATACCCCTCACATTTGAAGAGTTGGTGTCTGAAGTATTTTGAAGTTATCGGATAGGCGGTCAACCCATAATCGTGCTTTTTGCGGAAAAGTGGTATTCAGGAAGCCAAGGATGGCCTTCAC
>JBIKVP010000071.1:0-11009 GCA_044356745.1 Beijerinckiaceae bacterium
CGTGAAGGCCATCCTTGGCTTCCTGAATACCACTTTTCCGCAAAAAGCACGATTATGGGTTGACCGCCTATCCGATAACTTCAAAATACTTCAGACACCAACTCTTCAAATGTGAGGGGTATATATTATATTATAAATTTCGTATTTTTTATGGAAAATTTTCCATATAAGGTTTGACCACAGAGCCCTACTTATAGTATTAACGACATAATAATCTTATATTAATAATTATCATTTATCAATTAGTATAATTATCCGCAAGAAATTTAATGTCTTACTCTTTAAAACCTATCAAGTTCGACACGCTTTTCAAAGGCGCAACTGTCGTCAATCACGATGGCGTTAGCGTGCGCGATATTGGCGTGACAGATGGACGTATCGCGGCGATAGGCTCTTTAAATGCCGCGCAAGCGGGAAAAGTCATTGATTGCACGGGTCTTCATATTCTTCCTGGGGTCATTGATACTCAGGTGCATTTTCGTGAACCTGGTCTTACCCATAAAGAGGATCTTGAAACGGGATCCCGAGCGGCTGTGATGGGCGGTGTGACGGCGGTATTTGAGATGCCCAACACCGATCCACAAACCACAACAGAAGCAGCGCTTGCAGACAAAGTGCGCCGTGGCCATCATCGTATGCATTGTGATTTCGCGTTCTGGGTGGGGGGCACACATCAAAATGCCGCTGATGTGGCCGAGCTTGAACGTTTACCGGCTGCGGCAGGCATAAAAGTGTTTATGGGTTCTTCCACTGGGTCGCTTCTGGTTGAAGATGATGATGGCGTGGCCTCGATTCTCAGACGCATTCGTCGGCGCGCCGCGTTTCACTCTGAGGATGAATATCGCTTGCGCGAGCGCCGCGATGTGCGCGTTGAAGGTGATCCACGCTCTCATCCTGATTGGCGTGATGCAACGGCAGCACTTTTATGCACGCAGCGTCTCGTAGCATTAGCACGAAGCGCGCGTGCTAGAATCCACGTGCTCCATATTTCAACAGCGGGTGAAATGGTTTATTTACAAGATCATAAGGACGTGGCCTCATGTGAAGTCACCCCCCATCACCTGACGCTTGTTGCCCCTGAGTGTTATGAACAGCTTGGCACAAAAGCGCAGATGAACCCTCCCGTTCGTGATGATGCCCATCGCAAGGGCATCTGGTGGGGGCTCGAACAAGGCATTGTCGATGTGCTGGGGTCTGATCATGCCCCGCATACCTTAGAAGAAAAGGCAAAGGTTTATCCTGCATCGCCTTCTGGCATGACAGGTGTTCAAACGCTTGTGCCGATTATGCTTGATCACGTAAATGCTGGTCGCTTAACGCTTGAGCGTTTCGTTGATCTGACAAGTCACGGGCCACAGCGTCTTTTCGGATTGGCTCGAAAAGGGCGCATCGCGGTAGGGTATGATGCGGATTTAACGATTGTTGATATGAAAAAGCAGGTCACCATCACCGATGACTGGATCGCCTCCAAAAGCCGATGGACACCTTACCACGGAAAAACCGTGACTGGCTGGCCCGTTGGAACAATCGTAAGGGGCCAACGTGTCATGTGGGAGGGAGAGCTTGCAACCCCTTCAACAGGTGAGGCATGCCAGTTTATGTAGGTTTTAATGCCTGAACGCTGCGGTGAAAGATCCAGTACGGATACGCTCGGGCAAGCCTTCAGAAAACACCGCAACTGCTTCCTCGCCATACGTCTCTACAAGCTCACGGAACGCTGCAAAAAGGGCGGCGTGTGCGACACAATCACCATCGAGGCCATCAAGCTGTGCTTCTGTAAACGCTTCTGTAATGTAACTGAGAGCGGCGCGCTTTGCTTCCTGAACATCCACGATGTCGCGTTCATTTTCAGGCTCGGCTTCGGTTTGGGCTGTCCATTCATCAAACATGAGGCACTCATAACGTTGTACGCATCTGCGTAAAGGATTTAATCCCACAACATTAAAGCGCATTTATGTCAAAAGCCAGATGAAAAATTAATCGGGGTTAACATCTGTGCTTTATTATTAAATTTTTAGTTATTCTTCTCAACTACTTCGCTTTACGTCCGCGCGTTGCAGTTTTTTTCATAGGTGGCGCTGATGCTTGCCGCGCACGTATCAGCGCAACAGCTTCATCAAGTGTAATCGCATCTTGAGACATTGCTTTAGGGATTGTTGCGTTTGTTGCACCATCGGTTACGTAAGGACCAAAGCGCCCTGCTTTGACAGCGATGGATTTACCGCTTTCAGGATCATCACCAAGCACGCGACCAGGATCAACAACCCTTCCACCACGTCGTGTGCCACTCCCTTCTGATTTACCCTGCTCTTTTGCAACGATCAGATCAATCGCACGATTTGCCCCGATTTCGAGCACATCATCGTCAGAGCCAAGATTAGCATATATTTTATCGTGCTGCACATAAGGGCCAAAACGCCCGATGGAGGCGAGAATCGGCTTGCCTGTTTCAGGGTGATCTGCCACATGACGCGGCAACGAAAGCAATTTGAGCGCAAGTTCAAAATCGACCTGCGCAGGCTTAATATGTTTAGGTAGACTTTGACGTTTGGGTTTATCACCTTCGCCTAGCTGCACATAGGCGCCAAAGCGCCCATCGCGCAAAGAGACATCTAGGCCGCTCGCATCATCTTTTCCAAGAATTTTAGGGCCAGATTGTCCAGCATTCTCACCGCCTTCATCGCTTTCGCCATCTTCATTGGCAGCGGCTAACTGACGTGTAAAGCGGCATTCTGGATAGTTAGAGCACCCGATAAAAGCGCCAAACTTACCAAGTTTGAGTGAGAGAATTCCATTCTCACATGTTGGGCACGCACGCGGATTTGTGCCCTCACCTTTATCAGGAAAAATGTGCGGCCCGAGCTCATCGTTGAGAACATCAAGGACTTGTGTTGTGCGTAGATCTTTAGTTTCTCCCACTGCAGCAGAGAAATCACGCCAAAAATCACGTAAAACCTCTTTCCAATCAAGATCGTGACTGGAAATAAGGTCAAGTTTTTCCTCAAGGCTCGCAGTGAAATCATACTCCACATAGCGTTTAAAGAAGTTTTCAAGAAACGCTGTGACCAACCGCCCACGATCTTCGGCATGAAGACGCTTTTTTTCGATCCGCACATAGGAGCGATCTTTAAGCACCTGAAGCACGGATGCATAGGTTGAAGGCCGTCCAATTCCTAACTCCTCCATACGCTTCACAAGGCTTGCCTCAGAATAACGCGGGGGTGGTTCTGTGAAATGCTGGGCGACATTAATGGCTTGCTTTGAAAGCGCTTCTCCAATGCTCATTGGGGGTAATCGACGGTTTTCCTCATTCTCTTCGTCATCTTTGCCTTCTTGATAAACTGCAAGAAAGCCATCAAACGTCACAACTTGTCCCGTTGCGCGCAGATCAAGTACGCGCGCACCAGAACGCGCCTCTATGTCAACTGTCGTACGCTCAAACTGCGCTGATTCCATTTGACTTGCGATTGTGCGCAACCAAATCAATTCGTAAAGCTTTGCTTGTTCTGCTTCGAGGATTTTTGCTACGTCTTTAGGATGACGGGTTAAATCAGTGGGACGAATAGCCTCGTGCGCTTCCTGCGCATTTTTGGCTTTTGTCGTGTATTTACGTGGAACAGCGGGAAGATGCTTGTCGCCAAATTCCTTGGCAATGACTTTGCGTGTTTGCGCAATGGCTTCAGGAGCCATATCAACACCGTCTGTACGCATGTAAGTGATGAGACCAACTGTTTCACCTTTTATATCAATACCTTCATAAATTTTTTGCGCAATACGCATTGTAATTGCTGGCGCGATGCCTAACTTGCGCGATGCCTCTTGCTGAAGCGTTGATGTGGTAAAAGGCGGCTGTGGATGACGTTTTGCAGGCTTCGCTTCAATGTTGGTGATTCTGAAAGCTGACACATCAAGCGATTGGCGATAATCTTCGGCTTGTTCACCATTGGTAATATCAAGGCGTGTAATTTTCTTACCGTCAGCACCGACAAGACGTGTGTCAATATCAGCCCCTTGCGCTGTTTTTAAGAGCGCACCTACTGACCAGTATTCTTGAGGCTTGAAACTTTCGATTTCTTTTTCGCGCTCACATACGAGCCTTAGTGCAACAGATTGCACACGCCCAGCTGAACGTGAGCCAGGAAGCTTACGCCACAATACGGGTGACAGTGTAAATCCCACCAGATAATCAAGTGCACGGCGTGCAAGATAAGCATCTACCAATGCTTGATCAACTTGACGTGGATTGGCCATAGCAGTCTGCACGGCATCTTTCGTTATCGCATTGAATGTTACGCGTTCAACAGCAATACCTTTGAGTGCCTTTTTCTCTGTCAGGGCTTCTATGACATGCCACGAAATTGCCTCTCCCTCACGATCGGGATCGGTCGCAAGAATAAGCGTGTCAGCGCCCTTTATGGCCTTTGCAATTTCTGTAAGATGCTTTGCGCCCCGCGCCTCCATCTCCCATTTCATCGCAAAGTCAGAATCAGGATCAACGGAGCCATCTTTTGCGGGCAAATCGCGAATATGACCAAATGATGCAAATACCTCATAGTCTTTGCCGAGGTATTTATTAATCGTCTTGGCTTTCGCCGGCGACTCCACCACGACAACTTTCATCAATCCGCCTCCTCATGACTTAACCCGCGATACATCAAGGCAAAGCCAGTGACAAGCTGCATATTAAGGATAAAATATATTTTGTTTTCGATAAATAATTCGCTTGAATTATAAATTCGTTTGAATTATAAATTTAAATTATTTCACAACATCCGGAGGACGGTACTATGAGTGATACGAAAGTGACACATGGAGCAAGCGGATTAAATGTAAATGCGTTTGGATCACCGATAGATGTGAGATTTAAGGAAGATGGCGGTGATTTCGAGCCAAATACTTTTAGAACAGGCGAAGAAGATGGTGGGGACTTCATAGAATCAACTGATGGTATAGGTGAAGAAGATGGTGGTGTCCCCGCGCTAACTACTTCGAGAATAGACGAAGAAGATGGTGGGGACTTCATAGAATCAAATGATATTGAACGTATAGGCGAAGAAGATGGTGGGGATTTTGGGTATTTTTAAGTAACTACCATGATGACAGGCGAAGAAGATGGTTGGTGGTGTTAATTAATAACTGAAGGAGCTGACATAGATCGCTAGAAAAGGCTATTTATGTCAGCCCCAATAATTAATATTTTTGAGGTAGTGCTAACCTATATGGGTTTAATAAATTTATAAAACAATTTTTAGGAAAAAATATGATTTTAATTGTTGGCGGCGCAAAGGATTTACAGCTTCATGCCTTATGCAAACAGCTTGATCTGAAAAAACTTGATTACAATTTTATCGCACAAGATCGCACACCAAGGAATACTATACACTGGTCTTTACAAAATAATGAGATATATTTAAACGGTAATTTTATTCAGCCAAAAGCACTGTTTGTTCGCTATAATACTGATTTAAAATTAGAAAAATTATCGAATGAGAAAACTCAACAATCAGCGTCTTGGTATGCTTTTATGATAGGATACGCTGCATCACATCCTAATTTACGCGTTCTTAATCGTCGTTCACTCTGGACAGCTGTGCCAAAACTTTATCAACTTATCGCGGCTCGTGACTATGGACTAAAAACTCCAAACACAATTGTATCAAATGACGCAAACCAACTACAAAAACTTGATTTAAAAAATTGGATTGCAAAGCCGGTAGGTGGTGGAATTTACACATCTTCATTAGATGATGCCTTGTCACAATCTTTGAAAAAAAATGAAGATCTGCCATGCCCTGCAACAATTCAAAATAAACTTGCTTATCCAGAAATACGGGTCTTTTTAATTGGAAAAAAAGCTATTTGTTTTAAAATAATGAGTGACAATCTTGATCATCGTACCGCACGTGGCAATACAATACAAAAAATTGATTTCGATCCAATAATTATTGATAAGCTACAGCTTTTAAGCGACCATTTTGGATTAGATTACAGCGCTACTGATCTTAAATTGGATCCCGAAACGGGCGATTGGGTATATCTGGAAACAAACTCAATGCCTATGTTCGCTGGCTTCGACATCCATGCCAATAGCGAAATTGCAAACTCAATTATTGATTGGCTGACTACTGACCAAATTCCACATTAAAGTGATTTCACATTAAATTTTGGCAATAAATTCCTTCAACTTGGGCAACATGCGACGTGCAATGAGTTCAATACCTTGCGCTGAAGGGTGCAAGCCATCAGAAAGATTTAGTGTGGGAATGCCTGCAACACCATCAAGCATAAACGGATAGAGTACGAGACCTTCACTGTGTGCAAGGTCAGGATAAATTTGATCAAAAGCGTTCACATAGTCCGCGCCAAGCGTAGGATTTGCTTTCATACCAACGAGCATAATGGGAATTTGTCGCGCTTTTAAGCGGTTGATGATTTGCTGAAGTGTCTGCTTTGTTTGCGCTGGCGGTTGCCCTCGAAGCATATCGTTTGCGCCTAACGCAACAATAACACCATCGACACGTTGATTAAGCATCCAGTCAAGTCGCGCTAAGCCTTGTGCTGCCGTATCTCCAGACACACCGCCATTAATCATTTTAATATCAATTCCTGAGGTTTTAAGGCCACGTTCCAGAACAGAGGGAAGCGCAGAAGACGCAGGTAAATTATAACCCGCGGTCAAACTGTCTCCGAGCATCAAAATGGTACGAGTTTGCGTTGCCTGAACATCAAAACTTGAAATCATTATTGTTGCCATCATTCCCACTAACACGCTCAAAATTTTGTGCCTTATCACAATCAGTTCCCTTTCAAATGAGACTTTGCTCTTAACTCATCACCCTGTACACGTAAGCAAGGGGAATTATTTATGACGCACCATCGTGACGATACCAAGGCGACAAGCCATAAACAAAAGACCAAACAACGTGCTGCGTTTTGGTCAATTATAGCCAGTGTGATCATTACACTTGGTAAAGGCATCACTGGGCTTATGACGGGCTCACTCGCACTCATCTCCGATGCTGCGCATAGCCTTCTTGATATTGCTGCAACATCCATCACCTATTGGGCGATTAAAGCCGCAGATAAGCCTGCTGATGATGAACATCATTATGGGCATGGTAAAGTTGAGTCCTTAGCTGCTCTTTTTGAAACCGCATTTTTATTCATTCTATCGGGTGTCGTGGCTTATGAGGGGATTCGTCGTCTCTTCGCAGGTGAAACGGATTTTACCCCTTCATGGATTGCTGCGGGCGTTCTTGTCGCCTCGATCATAATTGATGCCTGGCGCTGGTGGGCACTTAAAAAAGTCGCGTACGAAACGAATAGTGAAGCATTAGAAGCAGATGCATTGCATTTCTCTTCTGATCTTATTAATTCCATACTTGTTCTGGCCGCTTTTGCGCTTGCGGCGCAAGGCTATCCTCAAGCAGACGCTTTTGTTGCAATTGGGGTAGCCCTTTTTATCGCGATTGCGGGTTATCGCCTTGCAAGTCGCAATTTGAGCAACCTGATTGATGCTGCGCCGCGCGGTATGGCACAGATTATTGAAAATAAAGTTCAATCCGTGCCCGGCGTCGTTGGTGTTGATAAAATACGCGTGCGTACATCTGGTGGGCGTTTGATGGGTGATATTCTTATTCGTGTGTCACGCACCCTGCCCCTCGAAAACGTTTTAAATATAAAGCAGATCGTAAACAATGAAATTCGTGAATTAGCACCTGAGGGGCATTTCACAATTACCGCCGATCCAATTACACTTGACGATGAAACTTTGCTGGAGCGCGTTATTCTCATCGGCTTGCGCCTTAAAGTACCTGTGCATCACATCACAATTCAAACGATTAATCCATCAAATCTCGATTCTGGACGCCTGAGTATAAGCGCTGACTTAGAGATCAATCGCCTTGCAACACTTCTACAGGCACATGCGATTGCCACACGTTTTGAAGATGCTATACGTGCAGAGTTTGGGCCTGACACAGAAGTAGAGACTCACCTTGAACCACTAGAAGAAACCGAATTATCTGGCTCAGCTGCCAATCCTGATGATACATCACGCATCACAGCACTCTTAAGCGAACACACCAAGATCAACGCAGTACTTCAAAATATTCATGATGTGCGGGTGCGGCAAACAATGACAGGGCTTGTGGTCATTTATCATTGTTATGCACCTGCCGATCTAAGTGTGGAACGCGTGCATCATGCTATTGATGCGCTTGAGCGCACAATTCGGGTTCAGATGCCAGAAGTGACCCGTATTGTTGGTCATGCAGAACCACTTACATCTTAATATCAGCTTTCAAAGCAGTGATTTTGTTTTCAAAATCTGTAATTCCCTGCCCGACAAGTGGGCCAATGTGCTTGTGACGAATGATGCCCTGTCTATCAACAATGAATGTTTCAGGCACACCATAAACACCCCATTCAATCCCAGCACGACCCGTTGCATCGACACCGATAACTGTAAAAGGATTCCCAAGCGCACCCAGAAAGCGACGTGCGTTCTCACTTTTATCTTTGTAGTTTAAGCCAACAATTTGAAGCGCATCATCGCTACGCACTCTTCGTGCGAGCTGCATCAGGTAAGGATGCTCTTCACGACACGGCGCACACCACGATGCCCAAACATTTACAATGGTGATTTTGTTACGTTTAAAAATATCTGGTGAGATACCCTCTAGCCCTGTATTAATCGCATCATGTGCAAGAGTTAAAGGCGGTAGAGTAAGTTCTGGTGCAGGGCGTCCGGTTAACACGGAAGGGATACGTGATGGATCACCTGCGTAAAGCCGAAAAAGAAAAAAAATTGCAAGCGCAATAAAAATTGCAATCGGTAAAAGGTAAATGCCACGGCGAATCATCGTTTTACCGTCTAAAACTAAGCGTTACTTCAAATGGCAACGATCCCTATGGAATATAGCAAATCGTGAAAGCACTGACCGTAAGATTAGTTGAAGCAGTGCCTCTTTTTTAACGCGTGAATATCTGATTGAAATTCTTTATTTCTGCGTTCAAAATGACAATAAGCTGCCATTCTAAACGCAGTAAAGAGTTGCTATATCCATAAGAGCGGTATTAAGCGGCTTTTTCTTCAAGATCATCATTGACTGTTTCAAAGCCCTCAAGCTCTTCATTGGTGATGACTTCAATAGATTTAACCGCAATGCGACGCGGAGATTTAGAAAGACTTGCTTCAATAAGCGTGAGCGCTTCCGTATTAGTGAGCTTTTTAACAGCAGCTATTTCACGCAAAATCCGATCAACCGCCGCTTCATACAGTTGACGCTCAGAATATGATTGTTCTGGCTGATTATCTGAGCGGAATAGATCGCGCACAACTTCGCACACAGAAATCAAATCGCCTGAATTGATTTTCGCTTCATATTCTTGTGCACGACGGGACCACATGGTGCGCTTAACACGAGCACGACCAGCAAGAACTTCAAGGGCCTTATCAATGTGAGCACCTTCAGAAAGCTTACGCATTCCCACCGTCGCAGCTTTGGAGGTAGGCACGCGCAATGTCATCTTGTCTTTTTCAAATGACACAACGAACAGCTCCAACTTGAATCCCGCAACAACTTGCTCTTCAATCGCCACGATATGCCCCACCCCATGCGAAGGATACACGATCAGCTCACCTGTTTTAAAACCTTGACGCTGTGTCGATTTCTTCGCTTGTATCATCGTGTGCTCCTCTTGCATGGTTAACGTGATCAAGTTCATTCTGACCTGCTCACGCATCAATTATATTTTTACGTACTCTCAACAAAATGCTTACAACAAAGCAATTGCTCCATTGAAACAAATACACTTCACATGCGTTGTACCCATGAAGCGCATATTACACATCCCAAACAAAACGCGCCCGACGTGCCCTTCAAGCAACGCGAACGCATACGTAACAAGCCGTTAAAATTGACAATCAAACGTCAACACAACAGGAGTGAATTTGTTTGGGAAAAAATTAGAAATGATTTGAGCAGGGAAAGAAAAACGAAACATCGAAGACTTTAACCTCCACCTGCAAAAAATGACCCTACTCAATTAAATTTAACGCCATCAATAAGCGTTAGTTTAATTAAATACTGCAAACCGACTTTTCATCGCATAAAAATTTAATGTCGCGCATAAAGAACGGGCAACAAAAAACACACAATGAAAACATTGACGCATAAACAGCAAATTAAAACACATCGTGCTGTTGACACGGCGAAAAGACATATTATCAAGACTTAGTCGTTAACCATATATTTTACAGAACGAGTCAATAAAACACATAGATTTTTGCACCACCACGTAACCGCCCGTCACGGCATAACCTAACGTAGTTATACTTTAGCCTCAATAATCTGATGCTATCATAAAAAATGTCACAAAGCAAAAGCTTAAAGCAAGCCTTGCGTTCATTGCATTTGAGCTATGCGCCAGGCGGTTACCTTGTTTGACAAATCTGCAATTTTATCTGGAAAAGCGACGATGTCTCACTCGCCTCGCTTCAATAAACCCATTAACGTTACAACGATTGTGACAACCGTATTCTGCGAGCGTAAAGCCATATTGGATGCGCTTCACGGCAAAGTCACTTCTCCGGATACACAACACCTGACCCAGCGTGGAACAAGTGCTCACAAAAAATATGCTCACAATAGTGAATTACTCATGGCGCAGCAGCATGAAGTGCGTCTTGCAGATCGACGCTGTTTTATCGCAAGTTTCGCGCTAGGCATTGATGATCCTGATACACAATTATTGCGTTTATGGCGCGATCAACGCCTTATGCCCTCGCGTGTAGGACGTACGATGGTATTGTTCTATTATCATGTCAGTCCTGTCATGGTGCGCATCCTTTCCGCCCTGCCTTATGCACGACAAGCGTGTAATTATATTTTACGATGTATACCCCTCGTGAGTGAAGAGTTGGCGTTATCTTTTTATTAAGGTTGTTTTGATTCCAATTTGGTATGGGTACGCTTTTAGAACCGGATCAACGGCAGGAGCTTTTG
>JBIKVP010000001.1:0-95108 GCA_044356745.1 Beijerinckiaceae bacterium
GACTTCGTGAAGGCCATCCTTGGCTTCCTGAATACCACTTTTCCGCAAAAAGCACGATTATGGGTTGACCGCCTATCCGATAACTTCAAAATACTTCAGGCACCAACTCTTCAAATGTGAGGGGTATCATTGAAAAAGCTCTCAGACAAGAAATCAGATTGTTACCAGAGCATAGTGTACGTGAAATAATTGCTAACGCCCTTATACATCAAGATTTTTCCCTTTCTGGCTCTGGACCTATGATAGAAATATATCCTAATAAAATGATCGTCTCTAATCCCGGAACACCTATTGTTCCGACTGAAAGATTTATAGATGGCTATCAATCTCGCAACGAAAGATTAGCTGATTTTATGAGGAGAATGGGTATCTGTGAAGAACGTGGAAGTGGGATTGACCGCGTTATTCAAGAGGCCGAATTATATCAGCTGCCTGCACCTCATTTCCAAACACATTTGAACAAAACAGAAGTTATTATTTATGGTTTGAAATCGTTTGATGAAATGGATCGCTCTGACAAAATAAGAGCCTGTTATCAACATTGTGTATTAAAATGGGTTATGAATGAGAAAATGACAAACCAGTCGTTGCGTGAAAGATTTGGATTATCAGAAAACAAATCAGCAATTGTATCTCAAGTCATAACTGCAACTATTGAAGCAGGCCAAATTAAGCCTGATGACGTTATTGGCTCATCTAGAAAATATGCACGATATCTACCAACATGGGCATGATCTTATTTAAGCTTATCCCCTTTTTATCGCGCTAAATTTTAAAAAGACGTTAAATATCAATGTGTTGTTATTTAAGCTTATCCTGTGATTATGCTGTGACGAGTCTTCTAAACATCACACCCCATATTTTCGCTTACGATTGCCGAGGGTGCGCAAGCGCAAGGCGTTGAGTTTGATAAAGCCTTCTGCGTCACGGTGATCATAGGCGACAGCGCCCTCTTCGAACGTCACAAGCTCTTGATCGTAGAGCGAATAAGGGCTGGTGCGGCCGATGATATGGACACCGCCTTTATATAATTTGAGGCGCACTGAGCCTGTCACTGGCGCTTGGCTTTTATCAATTAAGGCTTGAAGCATTTCACGCTCTGGTGAGAACCAGAAGCCATTATAAATGAGCTCGGCATAGCGCGGCATCAATTCATCTTTGAGATGCGCAGCGCCCCGATCCAGCGTGAGCGATTCAATAGCGCGATGTGCCGCAAGCAAAATTGTGCCGCCGGGTGTTTCATACATACCGCGTGACTTCATTCCAACAAAGCGGTTTTCAACCAGATCAAGACGGCCAATGCCATTTGCGCGGCCTAATTCATTTAGTTTGCTGAGCAGTGCCGCTGGTGTGAGTTTAACACCATCAACGGCAACCGCATCCCCTGCTTCAAAATCAACGGTAATGATGGTTGGTTTATCGGGCGCTTCTTCAGGTGAGAGTGTTCTTGAAAACACATAGTCAGGAACCTCAGCATCGGGATCTTCCAACACTTTTCCTTCAGAAGAGGTGTGCAACAGATTGGCGTCAACTGAAAACGGGGCTTCGCCGCGTTTATCTTTGGCAATGGGGATCTGATTTTGTTCAGCAAATTCAATGAGCTTCGTGCGTGAAAGCAAGTCCCACTCGCGCCAAGGTGCAATAACGTGAATATCAGGTTTGAGCGCGTAATATCCAAGCTCAAAGCGCACCTGATCGTTCCCTTTACCTGTTGCGCCATGGCACACCGCATCAGCGCCAAGCCGCTCCGCTATTTCGATTTGCTTTTTGGCAATTAAAGGACGGGCGATTGAGGTTCCGAGCAGGTAAACCCCCTCATAAAGCGCATTTGCGCGAAACATTGGAAATACATAATCGCGGACAAACTCTTCGCGTAAATCTTCGATGAAGATATTTTCAGGCTTAATGCCAAGCAGGAGTGCTTTTTGGCGCGCTGGTTCCAGCTCTTCGCCCTGCCCCAAGTCAGCGGTAAAAGTGATGACTTCGCAACGATAAGTCGTTTGTAGCCATTTGAGAATGATGGATGTATCCAGACCACCCGAATAAGCCAGTACGACTTTTTTGATATCTCGTTTTGCCATAGTACACATTAGCCCTGTTTATCTTAAGGCTCTTGTATGGCGCACAGCCGTCTTTTTTCAAGTGAAATATGCGTTTGATTGCTTAACGCATGAGAGGATTACAAGACAACTGTTTCACTAAAGCTGTCTTCTGGAATTGTACGCAAAAATTCAACAGCAATACCACCCTCAAACAAGCGTACAACCTTGCCTTCTGTTTGACCAACGGTGACAGGTGTATTGAGCAGTGGGCGTGTATCGGTGCTTAAAGCGACACCTGAGCGCGACACATCAATGATGCGAACAAGAATTTCGCGACCATCTTCTGTAACTAACATCGTGCGCTGCATCCGTGGAACAACGCGTTCATGGCGACGATCTTCGGGTAATCCAAGCTCATGACGGTTCGCAAGCCATGTCAGCTGATCACCCAGCTTATCGCGTTTGCGCGGTGTTGCATGAATAGTCATGCAGAAGCCGTCATCAATAAAACGCGTGATGGTTCCTTCCAAGCGGCCAAGTTGTTCGAGATAAACAATGACGCGCTCATCAAGTGATCCCTTTACTGGAGCCATCAATGTCATGCCACCCGGAGACATATCAATCGTGCGACATGGAAACTCTTGTCGATTGGCAAGCATATAGCGCCCTAAAAGCGCAACGCGCACACGATTGTGCGTCCGCTTTTCGAGATGTCGCGGATAGACTTTAAGTCCAGTTGAAGACAATGGTAATGCCATAGAAACCCGCCCGACCAAATGCTGTAAGGTTAGCAATAAGCGGTTAATAATCGGTCAATCGCCGCAGGTGCTTTCGCAATACATTTTGAGGCCACCTTTAAAAGGCTTATCGGGAGCGTCCGCCCTGTAAAACAACAAGATTTTGGCGTCTTGTGATTGGATCAGCTTCTTCTATGGGGCGTTTTTTCGCGCGTATGATCCGTAACGAGAGTGTCGATAAACCGATCACAGGATCAAGCCCGAGCCATGCTGGCTGTGTCATCATAGAGAGTGAGCCAATCATGCGTGAATGTGTTTTTCCACCATGTCTTAAGGGGAGCAACAACCATTCCAAGCTGATATTGCGTCCCGTTTCTGTGAGCCCCGTAAGCCCCCCAATAATGCCAACGGCGTCATCCATTACAGCGCGGGAGAGTTTAGTCACGTCCGCCTGCTGCTCTTCAATCCATAAATCTTTGAGATGCTCTCCTTTAAGCTCATCACCAAAGAGGGCACAGACACGTGTGCCCGCCAATCGAAACACGGGATCAGAGGTGTTTTCCGTTGAGAGAATAAAAGTATCAGGCAAAATATGGCGTATGGCACTTGGATCAATTTCATGGCGCTCAGGTGACAGACGATGTCCGCGCAATTGATCCCAATAGGTAAAGAGCGTGCGTGACGTTGGGTGTCGCATATAAGTTATCCGTATTTGCAACGTATGAAGACGTTACATTTTCATTAAAATATTTTGCTCAATGTTCCTTATTGGTACATTTGTGCAAAATATGCGTGAGTTTACCTTTCAGTAAGCATGAGGGATGCCAAACTGCTTTGCACACTGGATAAGTGCGTAAAACAGAGGCTGAAGGTGGGCTTTAAGCCGTTTTTGTATCAACAGGCGTTTTTTTGCGACTCAGGCTTGGATTAACGCCAATGCTGTTAAGAATTACAAAGACAACGCCCACCAGCGCCATCATCACGGCTAATCCCCACAAGACCATGGCTATCCATGTGCGCGCCGAGTTTAGCATGGAGCGTTCTTTATTTTCGGTTGTATAAGGATCGTCAGCAAGCCCTGATGCAGAATTATTCGTGCCGCGTGTATTATTGGGCTGACCTACATCAACGGGGGTTGCAGGAATACCCGTGCTTCCCCCACTTTCCTGCCCTGTACCAAACGATACGCTAAAGGGGTTTGCTGGCAAACGACTTGCGGTCAGCGCTGATTCAAAGAAAGCCAAAGAAACATCTTTATAAGCTAGACCTTGCACGCCATTGGCGACAATCAAACGAATTTTAGCGGACAACTCACCAGTATCGACCCCAGAGCGATGATGCACCACAACAGACGCAGTGGGTTTTGTCATTGGCATTCCGCGCAAATCAAGCTCAGGCACGACAACGTGAACGCGTGCCTGAACAACGCCATCAATGGCACTGATGGTGCGCACCATTTCCTGATTGAGGGCGTGCATCATACGAATGCGCTGCTCAAAGGGGGAGATAATCAACCCCTCTCCTTTAAAAACATCGCCCAATGACTGAAAAGTCTCTCGAGGATAGCCCAAACGTTTGAGAATATCGACCGAGCGATTGAATTGTTCATTGGGAACCATCAAACGATATGTCGTCGCATCGGTTTGCTCACGCACCACATTCACGCCATTACGTGCCAAAATTGCCGTCATTTCGTTGGCATCACGCTGAGTAAGGCCGCGATAAAGCTCTGTCTGACAGGCCGCAGCCAGCAGAGATATAAAGATCACACACAGGATACGACGCCAGCGCGACATCACTTCTCTCGACCAGACATGCAGAACATCTCGTTGTCATGGTTAAAAAATGAATAATCTCATATGATTAAAGGTTTGCTAACGACGCGTATCAGGCGCGATTAACCGCCCTTCGTCAAACCACTCACGAGGCCACGCATAATGTCAGTTCCTGCTGCAGCAATCGCATTATGTTGACCAAAATTTTGCATTGTTTTTGACACAGACATGTTTGTAAATGTGATCCGCCACATGTCCCCCATCAAGGACTGCATCATCTCCTGCGTTTGACGGATAGGATCATTGCTCGATCCGCCTGATCCACCTGTCTCATTGTCAACAGGCACTTCATTTGTTCCAGCCTGAGGCTGGTTATAAGCCGTGACAGCGTTTGCACCGCCTGTCCACCCTGCGCCGCCTGGCCCTCGTGGTAGACCCAAGGCGTCAGGCCCTACATTCCCCAGAGTCGATTGAACATAGCTATCATAGCCACGTCCTGTTGTGCCCGCTTGAATGCCATCTCCTGTAACCGAATAATCTCTTGCAACTGGTGCAGCTTGTGGAAAGCTTTGTGTTAACAATGAATCCATTGAACTGCGATAAGCTTGCTCAGACTGGATATATTTATTCCCAAAAGCGCGGATCGCACCCATGATGCCTTGCGAATTGTCAACGCCTGAAAGACTATCTGGAGATGCTTTGCCCATTTCAATGTCAAGTTGACGTCTAAAGACATCAATATCGCTTTGGGAATTCCCAACCACCATTGAACCTGCGCCACTCGGCACATCAAGCTTCAACCAATCATCCATTTTACTCATCATGCTCGCCACATCTCATCGCTGTAATGTTAGCAAAACTAGGGTGCGAAGTATTTAATGAGAACACTACAATTGAATGTTGTTAAAATTAAGGTTGATAATTCATATTATACTTATGATTAACATCGCCCGTAATATATTGGTGAATATAATATGACTTTCTATTTGGTTTTGAGCATAAAGCGTCTTTGCAATTTATTATCTATAGAATATGACATTAAAACTTTTAGTGTGCCCTGTCGGGTCGCTTTTAAGAGCGCTTTATAGACTTTGAAACGTATGGCGTCCAAATCACCCTTTTAAAGGGCGTATCTTAACAAAAATTAAGCTTTGCATAACTATGGATTTTTTATGTCAGATTCATGCGTTCACTGCATATCTGCTATAACGCACCATAACTTGCTGCCAAAGTCGTAAAGGCGCATAACAATTATACCGAATGGAACTCAGCGATTTCTCCTCACTGACACTTTCTCCTGATGGTTGTTCTTATTGAACACTGGTTTTTCTCCCAGAAAGCAACTTTTTAGCGGGCTCTTGAGCCCGCTTTTTTTATGTCTCATTCCCAGCTTATATATCAAGCATCAAGATACCTTTTAAAAAGCAGTTCTTAAAAGAGCTCTTTTTAAAAGCGTTCTTGATTACGCCTTACTTATTAACGCGCTGCGCCTTACTTTTGTTTCAAGCCATATATGACGTGGGCCATATGATGAGACATACGGTGGCCACGACTTGACACACATCGCTGTTTTTGCCCGTTGGACATATTAAGGTCAGCTTAAGGTCAGCGCTTCTACTGATAATACTCACAAAAATCAGCATTAAGTATATCTATTAAAATTAATACAGCTTTTGAGTTGAATAGAACGATTACACCAGCTTTACTGGCACAATAGATTTGTTTTGGAGTAATCACAATGCCAAGCGGTACACTCAGAATTGGTGAAGGTTTCGGACAGGCACCTGTCATCAACGCTCTTGTCCTCGATGGAAATACATTTGCGTCGCTCTTCTCCCAAAAAGCGCCAACCATGCCTACAATGGCTGGTTACACGAGTGGATCGAATTACGGTTCATTGCTTGGAGGCACATCATTGGGTGGCGGCGGTATCAATTCTTATCCACCCGTGACTAACCTGTTATCAGGTGGTTTGCCTCTCGCATTTAACGGTGCGCCATCGGGCAATACATCAGGTTTCAATTCACCGATTGCATTTCAGCTTATCCCAATTACAACCTCATCAAATTACAATCCAGGGTATGCTCCTTCGCTATTGCAGGGCGGCAATCGACTTAACTCTTCTGTTGGTTACCCATCAAATTTGATGTTGCCTTACAATGCACCTGTTCAGTCTCCATATCGCTCTACTTCGAGTGTAAGCCCTTATGGTTATGGTCAGCCCATTACAGGCTACTCACCGACACCTTATAATATTCCTTCGCTCAACACTGGTGCGCTCACAGCAGGTTATCCTGGTCTAGGTGGTTATGGCGGTGGCGCAAGTTATCTTGATGGTAATTTACCTGCTCAAATATTAGCAAGTACTCCAAGGTACGATCCAATCAGTGCTGCTTTAAGCAGTTTGGGATTTGGTGGCGGCATGTTCCCCAACGTTATGAACAGCTCTGTTAATACGGGCGGCATGAACGGCATGGGTACTGATGCTGCAAGTAGTGCAGCCGCAGCAGCACGTATGTATGCTGAATCTATGGGTACGGGTACGGCAAACAGTGCCATGAACATGGGTGGCATGACTGGTATGGGTGGCATGACTGGTATGGGTAACACGGCGGCAGCACCTGCGACTGCTAAGCCTGGCGCACCCGTCATGTTTAATGGCGGACATACGCACGATTTTACAGGCTCTAATAAAGTCCGCTCTGCCGGTACAACCGAATTTACAAAAGAATTCATGAAGGCACACGGCAAACACTATAATGGCGCAGGCGGCACCATGATGTATGATGCAACTGGGACAAGCCTCAGTTCAGCGATCACAGACCCCAACATTAACACAGCAAAAATAACTAAAAATGCTGATGGAACAGTCAAAGCAGTGGTCGGTGTTGACGCAACACTTGCAGGTTATCGCGTTGCAGTTGATGAAGTTCTTAAAGATAATCCAAATATTGATACAAATAGCCAAGAGTTTTACAACAAGGTTGGACGTGAAATCCAGAATCTCAACGATGCAAACCAAACTCAAAATGGTGATAAGCAAGATGGTGTTAACACCACCGGTGTTACTGACACCATGGGTCACTGGACTGGTACTGCTGTCATCAACGCAACAGGTATGACAAAAGAAGGTTCTGTTGAAGTCAGAACGCACCAAGCCAACGAAGATAAAGACTTCAATGACTTTGTGAGTACCGATATTAATAAAGATGGTGTGCTGGATAAAGTCCTTGTCAGCCGCAATGACAATGGTGGTGGTGATCCAAATAACTTTAACAATGGTCATAACATGGGTACCGGCGCGGTCGTCTGGTGGGATGGGAAAGATGCATCTGCACCTCAAACAATTGATGAGGCATTTAAAATCGTTAAAATGGTCGATGATGACAACAACACAGGTGTTTCAGGAGGCGGCGAGGATGTGATTGATGCCATCGTTGCAGAGGGCTCATACAAAGGCGCGAGCGACAACGGTGGAAAGGCTGCAAATGGCACGTCCACAGCATCAAGTAAAACGGCCATGGCTGGTAACGCCAAATATATGCCGGGTATGACGGGCATGAACATGGGTGGTGCTACCGGTGGCGGTATGGCTGGCATGGGTACAACTGGTTCATACGCAGGTGGCACTATGGGCGGCATGACTGGAATGGGTGCAACTGGAGCAAAAGTTGATAATGCATCTTTTGTGAAGGATGCGGGTCGTGCCTTCGGGATGAACCTTACAGGAGATTTCAATCGTGACCTTGCAGGTGCACAAGCCGCAATTCTGGATTATTACACTAAAGAAATGCAGCGCAAAGCACAGCAACAACAGCTCGTAAGCCCGAACTTTAATGTTCAGTATCAAAATGCTGCGCTCAATGCTAATCCTTTGGCATCGTCTCTCTACCCTGGGGTAACGTATCCAAGTGCAGCCAATTATTTGCTGAATAATTATCTGACGGGCTTGAACACTGGCTCAACTGCTGGCGCTGGATATGGGTCGGGCGTTGTTCCTTACGTGATTATCGGCGGTGGTAATACAGCACCAACAGGTGTAGGGACTGCACCCGCTTATCAGAATGTGACGAAAGGAAGCGCAATCGATAACTATGTGCACGCAAACGGAATCGCACATACGCACTAAACATTGCGTGTTATAAATAAAAAAATGCCTGTCTTTAAGACGGGCATTTTTTATGGAAAAACTTTTCTATAACATTTGATCTGACTTTGTTTGCAATTCGATGACCGATGTCGCATCTGCCATTTGACAGTTGCTGCTTACGCCCTCAAAATTATCATATTGAAGATTCGGGGAAGGATAATTGATGACTGTCGGTACAATCTTAAATGCCAAAGGGCGTGATGTTCTCACTGTCAGACCAACGCAGACATTGCGCGATGCTATTCTCATGCTGAGTCAACATGGCATTGGCGCTATTCTGGTGACGGGGGGGGATCAAGCGCTGCTTGGCATTTTGTCTGAACGCGATATCGTGAGAGCCTTGGCTCAAGGCACAGGTGACATTCTTAGCGAGAGCGTGAGTGCACACATGACCAGCAAGGTTGTGACGTGTACGCAAACAACATCTATCGCAAAAGTGATGGAATTGATGACTGCGGGTAAGTTCAGGCACGTGCCTGTTGTTGAGGCAGGTGCACTTGTCGGGATTATTTCCATTGGAGACGTTGTGAAAAAGCGCCTTGCCGACATTGAAGCCGAACATAGCGCTTTGCGTCACTATATTGCCTCGGCTTGAGCTTTAAATCACAATTACTTTCGTGCCAACTTTCACGCGGCCATAAAGATCAATCACGTCTTTGTTGAGCATACGAATGCAACCTGATGACACTGCCTGCCCAATGGTGTGAGGCTCGTTCGTGCCATGAATGCGATAAAGGGACGATCCTAAATACATCGCGCGCGCACCTAGAGGATTATCAGGGCCACCTTTCATGAAGGTTGGTAAGTCAGGACGACGTTTTAGCATTTGCTCTGGGGGACGCCAATCTGGCCATTCGGCTTTGCGCGTCACTGTTTTAACGCCTGCCCACTCAAACCCCGGACGACCCACACCAATGCCATAACGCACGGCTTTTCCCTTGCTTTCAACAAGGTAGAGAAACTTGTTTTCGGTATCAATCACCACAGTTCCGGCTTTATGATTGCTATCGTAATCAACAATTTGACGCTGGAACTGGCTTGGAATAGCGCGTTGAATGGGGCGATAATCATCCTCAACAGGTGACAATGCCGCGAGGCGTTGCCGTGACTGACGTGGTAATTCCATCGGGTCATTCAGATCATCATCTGGCACATTGTGTGCGAGTGAGCGTCTTGAGGCAACAGGGGCACGCAGCGCCTGACGTGTGATCGTTTCAGGCGGCACATTATAGTAAGAATTAGGACGCGAGCGCTGAGGATCTCGGCCTGTCAAAATCATTTCAATAAAACCACCACCCAGCTGACCTTGTCCGGGCTCGTTTGAAGATGCTGGTCTGTCATAACGTCCCATGGCCTGCATCGGAAGAAGCGTTTGTCGCCCTGTGTATCTTTCATCCGCGATACGCCGGTTATCAGGTGTAGCATAGCTCGCCTGTGCAAGCGCTTGCGCTGCTGGATAAAACGCGACACCACATAACAATACCGATACAAACGAATACATACGCATGACTTCAACTCACTCTACAAACACTTCAAGCATCTCACAACGTTGCGAGATGGTAAATATACTATGCTATTCAGCGTTGTGATGGCAACTTTTACGTTAATAAAATGCACGAATTGAGCGTATAGCGCATAAAGAAGGCTGCATTTATGATTATGGTTATCAGCGGTTCAACAGGTAGCGTTAAAAAACATTTTATTGATGCTTTGAGCAGATAAATTTTGCATAAAATGTTGTTTATGCATTGTTGGTTAACACGATATCAAGTTTTCTTACGCATAACAGTATACTCACGCGTTGTGATATTTTATTCAGGATATTCAGATGGCCATGGCTAAGCCTTATCGCATCGAGCGAAAGAAACACGCTGCTTTGGGCGGATCACTCGCGCTTGTCCCTGATCTGGGTACGCAGTCTCAGCATGAGTCTTTAGAGCGCGATGTATATGATGATCCGCGCATTGCGCAAATTATTGAAACCCTCAAAGAGCTGCGTGGTTTTCTTGATCCAAGCCAGAGAATGGCAACCTATATTATTGATACTTACAAACGCGAACTCACCGAAATTAATGCTTTACGCGTTGATATTGATGCAATGAAACAGGCTATTGAAGCCACAAAATATGAAATTGCGTCCCTGCATGTCACAGAAAATAGTGGTGATGGGATGCGCCGTGTCAGTGGTGAACTTGATGCTGTCGTCAACGATACAGAGCGCGCAATAACGGCCATTCTTGCTGCGACCGAAGATATCGAAACACAAGCCGGTATTCTTAGAGCCGTGATGGGTAAAGCATCTGAGCCTTTAGAGATTATTCAAGAACGTGTGATTCAGCTCTATGAGTCATGTAACTTTCAAGATTTAACAGGTCAGCGCATTACAAAAATTGTACGTACACTCGGCTTTGTTGAGTCACGGCTTGATAAAATGATCCAAGTGTGGGGCGGCATTGAAGCTTTTAAAGATTTTGAAGACAAAGCACAGCCGTTTCAAGCATTTACTGGTTCAACGATGACCGATGCTACACTTCTGAACGGCCCTCGTCTTGAAGAGGATGCGGGTCACGTCTCTCAAGATGATATTGATGCACTATTTCAATAGTGAGCAACTAACTTGTCATGCTGGATAAAACAAGCATTCTTTAAAACGAAATGACACGGTAAGGCACTAAATTCGATCTGGTAGTTTATCTTCATCGGCGAGGGTTGCAAAGCGTGTCACCTCAGCATGGAAGGCGAGTTGAACCGTCCCTGTCGGGCCGTGACGCTGTTTACCGATAATGACCTCGGCTTTGCCATGCACCTGTGACATTTGATTTTGCCATGTCAGATGCTCTTCTGTGCCGGGACGTGGCTCTTTGTTTTTAAGATAATATTCTTCACGAAACACGAACATCACCACATCTGCGTCTTGCTCGATGGAACCTGATTCACGCAAGTCCGAAAGCTGTGGGCGCTTGTCATCACGCGATTCAACCTGACGTGAAAGCTGAGACAACGCAATAATGGGTACGTTTAATTCTTTGGCGAGTGCTTTAAGCCCTGTTGTAATTTCTGTGAGTTCCTGAACACGATTTTCGCCCTTTTTAGATGAGCCTGATAACAGTTGAAGGTAATCAACAATCAGAATATCCAAGCCGCGCTGGCGTTTGAGACGGCGCGCTCTTGCACACAGTTGCGCGATTGAGATACCACCTGTTTGATCAATATAAAGCGGAATGCTTTGCATTTGACGCGCAACATCGCTCAAAGCATAAAATTCCTGCTCATTAATATCCCCGCGCCTGATTTTGTAAGAGGGAATGCCTGATTGTTCTGCAACAACACGTGTCGCAAGTTGTTCAGCCGACATCTCAAGTGAGAAAAACGCAACAACACCACCATTCACCGCTTTAATAGAGCCATCAGGCTGCTTTTCGCCCTCATAAGCACGCGCAATATTAAACGCGAGGTTCGTGGCCAGTGCGGTTTTACCCATCCCCGGACGGCCAGCGAGAATTACCAGATCAGACTGTTGCAGTCCGCCCATCATGCGATCCATATCAATGAGGCCTGTCGCTAATCCTGAGAGCTTGCCATCGCGCTTGTAGGCATTGGCCGCCATATCAACGGCAAGTGTTAAAGCGTCTGAAAAGCGTTGAAAGCCTCCGTCATAGCGGCCATTTTCAGCGAGTTGAAACAGTTTGCGCTCTGCCCCTTCAATCAGATCACGCGGGCTATCCTCAAGCCCTACTTCATACGCTTCATTGACCATATCCTCGCCAATGCTGATCAAGTGACGGCGCACCGCAAGATCATGGATGGATCGACCATAATCGGCAGCATTAATAATTGTTGTGGCATTTGCAGCCAATCGGATCAGATATTGCGAGACCGTCATACCACCCAGATCGACATCACCTAAAAACGTCTTCAACGTAATGGGTGTGGCGATCTTCCCAGCGCGAATGAGTGTTGCAGCCACTTCGTAGATGCGCTTGTGAATCTCTTCATGAAAATGGGATGCTTCTAAAAAATCTGACACACGAAAAAAAGCATCATTGTTGACCAGAATCGCCCCTAGAAGCGCTTGTTCAGCCTCTAAATTATGAGGAGAGACACGAAACCCTGCGTCCAGCGCATTGCGCTTTTGCTCTGAAGTCACATCCAGAGATGATACGAGGGCAGGCGCTTTGGCCATTGAAAACTCCATAGACTGAACGGGTTCATAAACTTGATTGGGTTGTGCGGGTTGACCTAAAAAACGATAGTGCAAGGTGTCATCTTGGTCATTTCCGTGACCGCACCACTGTTGTACTATACTGGATATCTCTTTGTTAAACACCCTACCTTTAGCGTGTTCCCATCTCGTTTTTGTCGATTATGGATAGAGAGCCTAATTGCTGTTCTAAAAGAATTGTCATTTTACGCGTATTTTTTGCAATCTCAATGATTGCAAGGATTGTTCCTGCAATAAGGGATCCAACAATAAAACCACAAACGCCAAGCAAGATTCCGAGCCCCAAACTCCCTGCATGAGTACCAACAATAAGCCCACTGAGAGAAAGCAATATAACGAGCAAAAAGCAGGAAAAATCTAAAGTACCAACAATAAGACCGCGCA
The DNA here is from genome assembly GCA_044356745.1 of Beijerinckiaceae bacterium. GTDB lineage: Bacteria > Pseudomonadota > Alphaproteobacteria > Rhizobiales > Beijerinckiaceae > JBIKVP01. Next base: position 13,311 of record JBIKVP010000001.1, read on the forward strand.
TGATTTATAGAGTCCCGCTCACATTTTTTCTCATATGAGCGTACGTTGAGTCTTTCTTTTGAGGCTTTTAAATTTCACACAGATCAGACATTACACCCGCTATTCACATCAATTCACAGCGCGCGCATTTAACGCAAGTTTGCACAAAAACGTTGTACGCGCTTGCACGCTTCTTCAAGCACGGCTGTTGATGTCGCATAAGAAATGCGGAAGTTGGGGCCAAGGCCGAATGCCGAGCCGTGGACTGCCGCAACGCCTTCTTGTGAGAGCAGCTCAACTACAAAATCCTCATCCGTATTGAGCACTTTGCCACTGGGGGCGGTTTTACCCATCAAACTCGCGCAAGATGGGTAAACATAAAATGCGCCTTCAGGCTTAGGACACTCCAAACCAGCAGCTTGATTGAGCATCGACACCACCAGATCGCGGCGCTCTTCAAACGCTTTACGAAAGCGCGGCAAATGCTCTTGTGTGCCATTAAGCGCTTCCACCGCCGCCCATTGTGCAATCGTGCATGTGCCAGACGTTTGTTGCCCCTGAATAGTATCCATGGCCTTAATCAGAATATCGGGCCCTGCCCCATAACCGATACGCCAGCCGGTCATGGCATATGATTTTGATACGCCATTCATGGTGAGTGTGCGCTCAAGCAGGCGTGGCTCAACCTGTGCAGGGGTGACGAATTTAAAATCACCATAGACCAGATGCTCATACATATCATCGGTGAGAATCCACACGTGCGGATGCTTCACGAGAACATCGGTCAATGCTTTCATTTCATTCCATGAATACGCTGCACCGGATGGATTTGACGGCGAATTGAGCACAACCCACTTTGTTTTGGAGGTAATTGCTTTATCAAGATCAGCCGCTTGAAGTTTATAGTTGTGTGCCATTGTCGTGGCGACAAAAACAGGTATACCGCCACATAATGCGACCATTTCCGGATAGCTTACCCAATAAGGCGTTGGAATCACCACTTCATCGCCAACATTGAGCGTTGCCATAAACGCATTAAACAAAACCTGTTTGCCCCCTGTGCCAACAATGGTTTGCGTTGCTTTGTAATCGAGTTCATTTTCACGCTTGAACTTTGCGGCAATCGCTTCACGCAGCGGCATAATCCCAGATACGGGGGGATATTTTGTCTCGCCACGTTTAATGGCATCAATGGCAGCTTGTTTGATGTTATCAGGCGTATCAAAATCAGGCTCCCCCACAGATAGACTGATCACATCTTTGCCCGATGCTTTGAGCTCGCGTGCTTTTTGCGTGATCGCAATCGTGGCTGAGGGTTTAATCCGCGATAAGGCGTCGGCAATAAATGACATGAGGGGTTCTCCACAGGCTATATGAGTGTGATTGCAGGTTTCATAAACGAAAATGTGGCGTGTGCAAATCACTGTTGTGGGAAATGTCGCCTGATTTTGTTTAGCACTTCATTGACGTGAGCGTTAGGATATTGCTTTATAAGTGTATCCTGTTTTTGCGCTGATTGCGCGTGAGATTTTGAGTGCGTATGCCTACACCGCGTGTCACGTCTGGTTCTAAGAGAACCTCTGTTAAGGGAAAAGCTGTGAAAGAGGCTTTGCCTGTCGCACAAACGCGAGATCAATCACCACGCGATAGCAGCCAATGGCTTCAAGAGGCGCATACACCCTCAAGCAGTGTTGCGCGGTTTGATCTAGAGCGTCCTCTTGTGATGGATTGCGGCATACACCTTGCCCCTTGGCAAATCGCCTTCCAAACGTATGGCACGCTTAATGCGACACGCAGCAATGCTGTGTTGATATGCCATGCTCTCACAGGGGATCAGCATGTGGCGAACACCCATCCCGTCACGGGAAAAGCGGGCTGGTGGACGACGATGGTTGGCTCAGGGCGACCGATTGACACTGATAAATATTTTGTAATCTGCGCTAATGTTATCGGCGGATGTTTAGGCACGACAGGTCCCGCATCCATTAATCCCGCCACAGATCAGGTATATGGCCTTGATTTTCCTGTCGTGACTATTCGCGATATGGTCAAGGCGCAAGCGGCACTGCTCGATCATCTCGGCATTGAGACGTTATTTTGTGTCGCGGGCGGCTCGATGGGCGGGATGCAGGTGTTGCAATGGGCGGCGCTTTACCCAAACCGTGTTTTTAGCGCGATGCCGATTGCCACGGCCGCTAAACACTCCGCGCAAAATATCGCCTTTCACGAGGTGGGGCGACAAGCCGTGATGGCTGATCCCGAATGGGATAGTGGTCGCTATGCCTTGCTCGGCAAGCGTCCTTTAAAAGGACTGGCTGTTGCTCGCATGGGAGCGCATATCACTTATATGTCAGAAGCTGCTCTGCACACCAAATTTGGTCGCCAGCTTCAGAATCGCGATGCACCGACATTTTCTTTTGATGCTGATTTTCAAATTGAGAGCTACTTGCGTCATCAAGGCATGACGTTTGTGGAGCGTTTTGATGCAAACTCATATCTTTATGTGACACGCGCGATGGATTATTTTGATCTAGCCGCTGAATATGACGGCGTGTTAGCGAATGCTTTTCGTGGCACGAAAACGCGCTTTTGTGTCGTGTCATTCACATCCGATTGGTTGTTTCCGACCTCTGACTCGCGAGCGATTGTTCATGCGCTCAATGCGGTGGCAGCCTCTGTCAGTTTCGTTGAGATTGATACCGATAAAGGCCATGATGCCTTTTTACTCGATGAACCTGAACTCTTCACCACCACACGCGGCTTTTTGAAAGCCGCCGGCAAGGCAAGGGGGCTAGAGGGACATGACTAGCCTTATCAATCCATCGCTCGATCCTACATTTTCACCCTCGCGTATTGATTTATTGCTGATTGAAAATATGGTCGAGCAAGGATCACGGGTTCTTGATGTGGGGTGTGGGGACGGCACGCTTTTAAAACGTCTTGCTGATCATCGCGGTGTTGATGCACGCGGCATTGAGCTCTCGCGTGAAGGGGTTAATCTGTGTGTGGCCAAAGGTTTATCCGTTATACAAGGGGATGCAGATACCGATTTATCCGAGTACCCTGATGATGTCTTTGATTATGTCATTCTCTCGCAAACGCTTCAGGCTACGCGCAATCCACGACGTGTGATGGAGCATATGCTGCGCATTGGACGGCGGGCGATTATCTCACTCCCTAACTTTGGTTATTGGCGGATGCGGGCGCAGCTGGTGTTTAAAGGCCGGATGCCTGTCACCTCTCACCTGCCCTATACGTGGTATGACACGCCCAACATTCATTTTTGTACAATCCGCGATTTTGTGAGCTTGTGCGATGAAGTGGGCGCTAAAATTGAACGCGCTCAAGCGCTTGATGCACGGGGTCAGCGCGTTGCCGTCACCATGCCGTGGTGGTTCTGGAATATGTTTGGCGAACAAGCCGTATTTTTGTTGCGGCGTAACACAAGTGCGGGGTCATAACGTGATCAATGAATCGCCTCGGCCAGAAACACCCGATGACATCCTCAAGCGTGTTCATCGTGACAGTGAGACGCTTGGTTCTTCATCCATGGCACGCGTTGCGGGTGAGAATAAAAAAAGTGTTGGTACGCGCCTTCAAGACCATTTTTCAGGACAAGATGCTTACGAGGAAGGCTTAGGGCATGATCCCGCCGAAGTGTGGGGTCGGCGAATTGGTCGTGCGCTGTCTCTGATTGGTGTGATTGTGCTCGCATATTTGCTTTATGTGCAAATGAAGCTGTGAATTACGCGCAACGCATCACCCTTGATCGCTTTACTATTTTCACACACGTTTTATGCGCATCGTAGCGCAAAAGTGGGGATACAGATATGCTCACCGGTATCGGATTCACATCCTCCCCTTCGTATCTTTTTAATGACGGACGTTGATTTGCTTTCTTGCCTCTATTTTCCCGCTTATTTCTCTCCTTTTTTCCTTTCACAAGTCTCTGGAAGAGCGCTTGATGATCCTTTTGCTATGAGATCATCTCACGTCCTCCAGAGCTTTGCGAAGAGATTTTGTAGTGTAATGTCTCGCCGCGGCTTTGGTGTTACTCTTCTTTTTTGTGTCTACACATGCTGTTACGTAACATGCATTGTCAGCATTTTTCCCCGTCCCTTTTTTAAGGGGTCACCATCAATGCGTTGTCAGTGCATTCATGACGAAGGGCGACATGGCCATGTCACGATTAGAATAACAGTGCCTGAAAGAGCGGGGATAACTTTTTTTAGAGGGGAATGACAGCTAAAGGTTCAAGCACATAAAACACGACGTTTTATGTGCCTCATTATTTTTTCAGCTCTATGATTTTAAGCACTTCTCATAATAATCGCACTCCCGAGACCACCCGCGGCTGGAATACTAGCAAGCCCTTGTCCACTGCCACGCTCAATCAAATCGTGCCATAAACGCACCATAAGAATTGCACCCGACGCACCGATAGGATGCCCGCGCGCAAGCGCCCCCCCTTTGCGATTGATGCGGTTTATATCAAGGCCTAACGCTTCAATGCAAACAAGTGCCTGCACTGCAAATGCTTCCATCAATTCAATGAGATGAATATCATTGAGTGCCACACCTGTTTTCGCGAGAAGTTTATGGATGGCCGTGATGGGTGCAAGTGCAGGCTGAGTGGGATCACACCCCACCTGAACGCCCGCCACCACTTCACAATGAAAACCATCCCACCCCATACGGATCAGTTGACGCTCTGACACAAGCAATAAAACCGCCGCGGCATCTGCTTCAACGGCAATTGTCGCTGCAGTCAATGCATGATCCCCTTCCCCCGCAATAGGTTGCAAACGCGAACACAAAGAGGGGTTGAGAGGCCGTGAAAAAGCATCGCGTTGAATGTGATCAAGGATCACAATTTCATCGGTTGAAAAGTGTGCGGCACATGCTTTGTCATGGCTTTGAGCGGCATAAGCGTCTTGCTGAACACGCGTAACGTGAGAGTGATGCGCTAAAGCGGCGGCGGCTTTGAGCATATCAGGATCACGCTCCGCCCACGGTGTGAAGGGCGGACGCAAATATTCAACAGGTGTATCATACGGGAATTTAGGCCGCGAAAATCGCAAAGGAGAACGCGAATAACTTTCAACTCCCCCAGCGACAATCACATCTGCATCTCCGGCGCGTATGCGACTGGCAGCGAGTATAACCGCGTCCAGCCCCGCACAACACTGTGTATCAATCGTGAGAGCTGGAATTGACTCAGGCCAATCTGCACATAATGCTGCCATGCGTGCAGGATTGCCGCCGCCATAGAGCGCATTTCCCATGATCACCATATCAATATCTGAGGGCGATAATCCGCTTTGAGATATGAGGGCACGAAAGCACGGCGCAGCTAGTTCAAAGGTTTCACACCGTGCAAAAGCGCCATGACGCGGCACAACAGCGGTACGTGTTGCCGCAATGATAAAAACGCGGCTCATGAACGCTTTCGCGCAACCACCAGCCATTGCTTGGCGGTGATTTCATCGGATGCTTCAAAGGTGAGCTTTTTGAGCAAGTAGCGCACATCGGGAAAACGCCATTGCTGCACCGATTGCGCCTTGATCAACTCAAGCCCGCCACAAGTCGCGAGTTCAACCGCTGTCTCGCGAACAAAAAAGCGCAAATGCGTGCGATCGAGCAAACCAAAATCACGATAATGAAAATCACCTTGAAACAACAAGCGCATGATAAATTTGAAATTACGAATATTGGGAACAGACAAAATCAGGCGTCCTCCTGGCGCAATAAGAGCACTCACCCGCTTAATCAGCGCCCACGGATCAACCATGTGCTCAAGCACATCAAGGCAGAGCACCAGATCAAGGGAAACGGGAGCAATATCTGCTTCAAGCGGTGCAAGCGCAGCGTCACCCCGCCAAAGCTGATCAAAATGCGGCATCGCTTGATCCGCAACAGGATCAACATATTCGATCCCGCCAGCCCACGTCACATTGTGATGTGCTTTCACCAGTGCGGTGGTTGCACCTGTCCCGCAACCAATATCAAGCAACCGGCTGACCTGTTGAGGAAGCCAAGGCAAAATTTCCGTGCGAGCAGTGGTGTAGTAGGTTGAATCCATCACGGGGCTATAGCGTTCAAGTGCACTTTTGACCAGTCTTGTTTATCATGTCGCAAAGGACTGGTCATTTTATAAAAAAACGGTATAAGTCGACATGTATATTGCTTTAAACAAGATACATTGACCGTGCTCGACGACATCTGGGCACGGCCAAAATACGTCAATCCCTCACTGAAAGGATCATCCGATGTCGATTACTGCTGAGCGCAAAAGCGTTTTAATTAAAGAATATGCCACAAAGCCTGAAGATACAGGCTCACCTGAAGTGCAGGTTGCCGTGCTCACTGAGCGCATCAACAACCTGACAGCGCACTTTAAAGAGCATAAAAAAGATAACCACTCCCGTCGCGGATTGTTGAAAATGGTGTCGCAGCGTCGCGCCCTTCTTGACTACGTGAAGGGTAAAGAAGAAGCCCGCTATAAGACTCTCATTGAGCGTCTGGGCATCCGTCGTTAAAAAGGTGCGCTTTACGAGATGTAAAGCGCATTTTATCATGATTCACATGCTCTTATAAGGGCATGTGTGCATCGTCCCATGCGGGGACAGGATCGTTGGATTTTTGCTTATTTGAAAAAATCTTGCCGTCTTGTCCGTCGTGGGTGTTTTGAGCAAAATCACCATCCAAAATGACTATCTATGCAAAATGATAGTCTATGAAAGAGACAAGAATGTTTAATATCCACCGTGAAGAACTGATCTGGGGCGGGCAAAAGCTCGTTCTTGAAACAGGTAAAATTGCCCGTCAAGCTGATGGTGCCGTGCTCGCCTCTTATGGCGAAACCGTTGTGCTCGCGACTGTTGTATCCGAAAAAACTGCAAAACCTGGCATCGACTTTTTTCCTTTAACTGTGAACTATCAAGAAAAATATTTTGCGGCTGGTCGTATCCCAGGGGGATACATCAAACGCGAAGGTCGTCCGTCCGAGCGTGAAACGCTGATCTGTCGCCTGATCGATCGTCCGATTCGTCCCCTGTTCGTTGAAGGGTATCGCAATGAGACGCAGATCATTGTAACGGTTCTTCAGCACGATTTAGAGAATGATCCTGACATTCTCTCTCTGGTTGCAACCTCTGCGGCACTGACCCTTTCAGGCGTGCCATTTATGGGACCCGTGGGCGCAGCGAAAGTTGCTTACGTCAACGGTCAATATAAACTCAATCCAACAATTGCCGAGATGGAAGAATCTAATCTTGATCTGATTGTTGCAGGAACAACTGACGCAGTATTGATGGTTGAGTCAGAAGCAAAAGAGCTTTCTGAAGAGATCATGCTTGGTGCTGTGATGTTTGGCCACAAACACTTTCAACCAGTCATTGAAGCCATTGTGCGTTTGGCTGAAAAAGCCGCAAAAGAGCCACGCGATTTCTCTCCACCAGATCATTCTGCGGTAGAAAAAGCAGTGCTGAAAATCGTCGAAAAAGATCTGCGTAAAGCTTACGCTATCACCGAAAAGCAGCTTCGTTATGCTGCAGTTGATGCGGCAAAAGAAAAAATGTTTGCAGCACTCGCTCCTGAAGGCGAAGAGGCAAAATTTGAGCCTGAAGTTCTCAAAACAGTCTTTAAAGATGTTCAGGCGAAAATCGTGCGTTGGAATATCCTTGATGACGGCAAGCGTATTGATGGCCGTGATGTTAAAACGGTACGTCAAATTGTTTCTGAAGTGGGCTTACTGCCACGCACGCACGGCTCAGCTTTATTTACACGTGGTGAAACACAGGCGCTCGTTGTTGCCACATTAGGCACAGGCGAAGATGAACTGAAAGTTGATGGTCTTGATGGTCTTCATCTTGAGCGCTTCATGCTTCATTATAACTTCCCGCCTTTCTCTGTTGGTGAAACGGGACGTGTGGGCTCTCCAGGTCGTCGTGAAATTGGTCACGGCAAGCTTGCATGGCGTGCGCTTAAACCCATGCTGCCAGCGCCTCATGAATTCCCTTACACCTTGCGTGTGGTCTCTGAGATTACGGAGTCAAACGGTTCATCATCCATGGCGACCGTATGCGGTACATCGCTTGCGTTGATGGATGCGGGCGTGCCACTGCGTCGTCCTGTTGCCGGTATTGCAATGGGTCTTATTCTGGAAGACAAGCGCTTTGCAGTACTCTCCGATATCTTAGGTGATGAAGATCACTTAGGCGATATGGATTTTAAAGTTGCAGGAACAAGCGAAGGCATTACCTCGCTTCAAATGGACATTAAAATCGCTGGTATCACTGAAGAGATCATGAAAGTGGCACTTTCTCAGGCAAAAGATGGCCGTATTCACATCTTGGATGAAATGAGCAAAGCACTCTCAACAGCGCGTGATGAGTTGGGTGAGTTTGCACCCCGCATTGAAGTGATGAACATTCCCACCGATAAAATTCGTGAAGTGATTGGCACGGGCGGAAAAGTTATCCGCGAAATCGTTGAGAAAACAGGCGCGAAAGTCGACATCAGCGATGATGGTACAATCAAAATCGCTTCTGCCGATCAAAAAGCGATTAAAGCCGCTTACAACTGGATCCGTGGCATTGTTGCGGAAGCTGAAGTGGGTCACATTTATGATGGCACTGTCGTAAAAACCGCTGAATTTGGCGCCTTCGTCAATTTCTTTGGTTCAAAAGATGGTCTGGTTCACATTTCGCAGCTCTCTGATCAACGCGTTCAGAAAGTGACGGATGTGGTCAAAGAAGGCCAGAAAGTGAAAGTCAAATTACTTGGTTTTGATGATCGCGGCAAAATTCGCCTTTCCATGAAAGTTGTCGATCAGGAAACAGGCGAAGATCTTGAAGCCAAGTCTGAGAATGCAGCTTGATTTTTTGGATATGAACCTCAGCCGTTGTGCCCGCACGTGTTGCGGGCATTCACGTCTTTAGAACCACTGAGTATTTGGAATAGATAAATTCATGGATACGCGGGTTAAGCCCGCGCATCACAGTTGAGGTTCATGAACATGTGCCTCAACGTTACGATGTCATTAGGGTGCACCCTCAACACAAGAAATCTATCATGCCCCCACGTAAAGGCATAATTCTCGCAGGTGGATCAGGGACGCGGTTGCATCCCGTGACCCATGTTGTCTCGAAACAACTGCTTCCCATTTATGATAAACCAATGATCTATTATCCTCTGTCAACGCTAATGTTGGCAGGGATACGCGACATTTTAATCATATCAACACCGCGTGATTTGCCCCTCTTTGAAGCGTTGTTTGGGGATGGATCAAGCCTTGGCTTAAACCTGCATTACGCTGTGCAAGATAAACCTGAGGGCATTGCGCAAGCCTTTCATATTGGCCGCGATTTTATTGGTGATGCATCTGTTGCACTTGTTCTCGGCGATAATATCTTTTATGGGCATGGCCTTTCAAAATTGGTGCAAAATGCTGCACAAAAGACGCAAGGCGCAACCATATTCGCTTATAATGTGGCCAATCCTGAGGCGTTTGGTGTGATTGCTTTTGATGAACATGGCAATCCAAAGTCAATTATCGAAAAACCGAAAAATCCCCCTTCACCATGGGCGGTAACTGGCCTTTATTTTTATGATAATTCTGTCGTGGAAAAAGCAGATCGTCTTAAACCCTCCCCACGGGGTGAGCTTGAAATCACAGACATCAATCAGATGTACCTTGATGAAGGCACGCTTAACGTTGAGAAATTTAGCCGTGGTTATGCATGGCTTGATACAGGCACGCATGATTCGCTGATTCAAGCTGCTGAATTTGTGCGCACCGTCCAAGAGCGCCAAGGCTTAAGCATTGGCTGCTTGGAAGAAATTGCTTGGCGTATGAATTTTATCACACTTGAAACACTCAGTAGTCTTGCTCAAAATTTTGGAAAATCAAGTTACGGCGTTTATTTAAAGCGATTAGTTGATCAAGCGCAACGTGGACACGATGAGAACTGAGCTTTAATAGGCGCCCAATCAGGCCATAAGTTTATTGTGACAAGACGTTGTCCGTGTTAGCAAAAATACTTAAAATCCGTTTTGTGAAAGTTTGCAGTTATGACCTCTGCCTCTGCTTTAGTGTCTCACTCATCAGCCATTCCCTTTGAGGATATCCGCAACCTACTAACCGTTATGCCCGATGCAGATGATGAGGCGGTTGAGGTGGTACGCGCACGGGATCGTCAGCTGACAAAACCAGAGGGATCACTCGGGCGTTTAGAGACAGTTGTTGAGTGGCTCGCAGCATGGCAAGGCAAAGGTGAGCCCACACTAAACCGCCCTTTGGTTGCAGTGTTTGCCGCAAGTCATGGTGTAACGAAGCATAATGTGTCAGCTTATCCCGCAGAAGTGACACGTCAAATGCGCGATAATTTCGCGGCAGGCGGCGCTGCAATTAATCAACTCACAACAATGGCAGGTCTTGGTTTCAAAGTGTTTGATCTTGCCGTTGATGTCCCCACGGGCGATATCACCATTGAGGCGGCCCTTGATGAAAAATCATGTGTCGCAACAATGGCTTTTGGGATGGAAGCGTTGACAGGAGGCATTGACCTCTTAGTTTTGGGCGAAATGGGCATCGGCAACACAACGATTGCATCAGCCATTTATGCTGCACTTTTTGGCGGAGAGGTCTCGCAATGGGTTGGGCGCGGCACGGGTGTCGATGATGAGGGATTACAACGCAAAATCAGTGTGATTGAACAAGCGCTTCAAACACATCGCCATGCGCTGAACGATCCACTGGAAGTTCTACGCTGTTTAGGTGGGCGCGACATTGCCGCTATGGCAGGTGCTATTCTTGCCGCACGTCTGCAACGCGTTCCTGTCATTCTTGATGGTTTTGTTGCTACCGCAGCCGCAGCCATTATTCATGCACTCAATCCGGGTTTATTGGATCATTGTATCGCTGGACACGTCTCCGCAGAGAGCGCTCATGCACAGGTACTAAGCCGCCTTGGTCTTAAACCGCTTCTTAATTTAGAGATGCGTTTGGGTGAAGGAACTGGGGCAGCACTGGCAGCTTATGTTGTCAAAGGTGCGCTTGCCTGTCATCAAGGTATGGCGACGTTTAAACAAGCGCAGGTTGCTCAATGCGTAACAAGCTCATAGCTTTTTATGATGACAGAGCTTCTCTTTTATCCAGATCCACGCCTGAGCTTAAAAGCAGAAACTATCACGCATTTTGATGACAATCTTGCATCAGCCGTTGGCAAGCTGCAACACATCATGAAGGATGCAAGGGCAGTTGGTTTAAGCGCGTGTCACATAGGTGATTTACGACGTTATATCGTGATTGATTTACCTGCGCCCTGCACCATCGCGATGCCACTTATCTGCATTAATCCAATCATCATCCGTGCATCAAAAGACACACAAAAACACATGGAAGGCAGCGTGAGTATGCCCGGTGTCACGGCTGAAGTTGAACGCGCCACGCACATCACGTTAACGTATAAAGACATGGTGGGAAATCATCACACCCTTGAAGCAGATGGCTTTTTAAGCGCCTGTATTCAACATGAAATTGATCAACTTGATGGGATATTCTGGCTACGGCGTTTATCACGTCTCAAGCGTGAGCTTTTGATCAAAAAATATGGCAAAATGCACCACGCATGAGTGATTCTGATACGCCCCCTTTAGAAAGCGCTTTGATTCCGTCTGATTTAAAAGTCGGGATTGAGGTGATTGCACGCTTTGCGGCCACACTACCTCATAAATCAGGGGTTTATCGCATGATGGATGCGAGCGGCGATGTGCTTTATGTAGGCAAAGCCAAAAGTTTAAAAAACCGCGTCACAAGTTATGCACGCGGACAGGCACATTCGCACCGTGTAGCGAAAATGATTACGCAAACAGCGGCGATGGAATTTATAACCACTGATACGGAAACCGAAGCGCTGCTGCTTGAAGCCAATCTGATCAAACAGTTACGCCCCCGTTACAATGTTCTGTTGCGCGATGATAAATCGTTTCCATACATTTTGATCACGGGGGATCATGATGCACCACAGTTGATCAAGCACAGGGGCGGACGATCCCGTAAAGGACGCTATTTTGGCCCTTTCGCGAGTGGTGGCGCGGTCAATCATGCCATGCTAATTTTACAGCGCGCATTTTTGCTGCGCACGTGTGAAGACAGTGAGTTTGCTACACGCAAACGTCCTTGTCTGCTTTATCAAATCAAACGTTGTTCTGCGCCTTGTACGGGCGAAATAACGCGCGACAATTATCACGAGCTTGTACAAGAAGCATGTGATTTTCTCTCAGGAAAATCAGCCTCCGTCCAAAAACGTTTAGCAGGTGATATGGAGCGCGCTTCTGATGCCCTTGAATTTGAACAAGCAGCAGCCATCCGTGATCGCTTGGCGGTGCTATCCACCATTCAAGCGTCTCAAGGCATTAATATGCAAGGGCTGGAAGAAGCAGATGTATTTGCGATCGACGCACAAGGTGGCCACATCTGCATTATGGTGTTTTTTATCCGGAATTTCCAGAATTGGGGTAACAGAGCGTATTATCCAAAGGCAGATGTTGAAGAACCTCTCGACGAAATTTTAGGCAGCTTTCTGACCCAGTTTTATGATGACAAACCCGCGCCACGTTTTATTTTGACGTCTCACACTATAAGCGAAGCAGAACTGATTGGAGAAGCGCTTGCCACGCGCATTGGCCACAAGGTCGAGGTGATCTGTCCTAAACGGGGCGAAAAAGCTGATATTGTGATTCAAGCAGCACGTAACGCCAAAGAAGCTTTGTCGCGCAAGCTGGCAGAAAGCACAGCGCATACACAGCTTCTTAAAGCTGTCGGCGAAGCACTCGGCATGAGTGCACCACCCCGTCGCATTGAAGTGTATGATAACTCTCATATTTCTGGCACGAATGCCGTCGGTGCGATGATCGTTGCAGGTGAAACAGGTTTTATGAAAGCGCATTATCGCCTGTTCACAATTGCCACGGACACATTCACCCCGGGCGATGATTACGGCATGATGCGCGAAGTGCTGACACGGCGTTTCAAACGGCTTGTTAAAGCAAGTGCGGATAATCCATCCTCAAAAGATGATGAAACGACAAGTTTTGAAAGCTGGCCTGATCTTGTATTGATTGATGGTGGAGCAGGACAACTAAACCTCGTTCAAGATGTGATGAATGAGCTGATGCCAGAAGGCGATTTGCCACGACCATTGCTCGTAGGTGTCGCGAAGGGCCGTGATCGCGATGCAGGGCGCGAAACATTCGTCATGACAGATCGCAAACCGTTCAAGCTCCCTCCCCGTGATGCCGCACTTTATTATATACAGCGTCTGCGTGATGAAGCGCATCGCTTTGCGATTGGCGCTCATCGTGCCAAGCGCTCACGCGCACTCGTTAAAAGTGATCTGGATGATATTAAAGGCATTGGCCCGCGTCGCAAACGCGCCTTATTGCTGCATTTTGGCACAGCAAAAGCGGTGTCAAACGCATCTTTAGATGATTTAATGCGCACACCCAGGGTGAATGCCGCAACCGCTCAAGCAGTGTATAATTTCTTTCAGGGCAGCGCGAAGAGTTAACGTCTTATTGACGTTCACATTCAGACTTGCTTTTCACCCTATCAACGTTATCGGTAGAGTAGCAGAGTCATTTGCATGAATAAGTCAAAACACAAGTCAATCATAAGGGGGCAGACAAGGGCATGATGGATCGCATCAACGATGGCCCACGTGTGCTACTGCGTCGTCTGCGCGAGGTAATGGCTGACCCTGTCAGCCCACAAGAGCGGCTTGACCACATCGTCGAATTGATTGCAGGCAGCATGATGACCGATGTGTGCTCTATTTATGTTATGCGCGCGGACAACGCACTTGAACTTTATGCAACCCATGGCCTCAACCGTCAGGCAGTGCACCTGACATCCTTGCGGAAAGGTGAAGGATTGGTCGGGTTAATTGCGGAACAAGCAGAAGCGCTCTCGCTGCAAGATGCGCAATCTCATCCAGCTTTTGCTTATAAACCTGAAACAGGTGAAGAGATTTATCACGCCTTCATGGGCGTTCCTATTTTACGCGGTGGCGCAACGCTGGGTGTACTTGTCGTCCAGAACACCTCGCATCGTGTTTACACAGAAGAAGAAATTGAGGCACTCTATACAACCGCAATGCTTCTTGCTGAAATCATTGCCGCCAGTGATCTGCATACGCTTGCCTCTCCCGGCACTGCGATTGCAGCACGGCGCTCGCTACGTCAAGCGGGTGTCAGTATTTCTGACGGCATCGGCTTGGGACATGTAGTGCTGCGTCAACCACGTGTCGTCATCACCAATCTGATTGCAGATGACGTTGATCACGAGTTAGAGCGACTAGAGAAAGCCATTGTTGAGGTTCGGGAAGGGCTAAACACCCTTCTCTCGGACGAAGGCATGGATGGTGAGGGCGAGCATCGCGATGTATTAGAGACCGTGCGCATTTTTGCCAATGATCGCGGTTGGCTGCGCCGTATGCGCGAAGCCACATTAACAGGGATCACCGCAGAAGCCGCTGTTGAGCGTGTGCAATCGGACATGCGTGCAAAAATGCTGCGCATGTCTGACCCTTATTTACGCGAGCGCCGCCATGATCTGGATGATCTCGCTTACCGCATGATGAAGGCGCTGCAAGGCTCCTCCCCCATAGGTGCACCTGAAGATTTACCTGAAAATATCGTTCTTGTTGCGCGAGCAATGGGGCCTGCTGCTTTGCTTGATTATGATCGAACACGCATTCGAGGTTTAATCTTAGAGGAAGGCGGCCCCACAAGCCATGTCGCGATTATTGCACGTGCGCTGGGCATTCCCGCAGTGAGCGAGATTGAAAACATTACGGGTCTTGTCGAAGATGGTGATGCCATTATCGTTGATGGGACGGTGGGTGAAATTCAAATTCGCCCCCCCCATGATATTGAGCTTGCTTATCGTGAAAAAGCGCGGATGCGCGCACGCCGTCAAGAACAGTTCCGTTCACTGCGAGATATTGAACCGATCACGCTTGATGGCGAACATATCGCACTCAACATCAATGCAGGTCTGATTGTTGATCTGCCGCATCTTGCTGAAACGGGTGCTGAAGGAATTGGCCTCTTTCGCACAGAATTACAATTCATGGTCGCAGAACGAATGCCTTCAGCAAGCGAACAACTTACGCTTTACAAACAAGTTGTTGAGGCTGTGGGGGATAAACCGATTATCTTCCGCACCCTTGATATTGGGGGCGATAAAAAACTTCCGTATATGGATGTGATAGAAGAAGAAAATCCCGCCTTAGGCTGGCGTGCACTACGCATCGGCCTAGATAGACCAAGCTTGTTGCGCTCCCAAGTGCGGGCTCTCATTCAGGCATCAAGCGGACGAGCCCTTTATATCATGCTGCCGATGGTTGGCGATGTCAGTGAATTTGTCGAAGCACGTGACATCATTGAGCGCGAACATACATTTTTATCACGACAGGGCATTCATATGCCTGAATCGATGAAAGTGGGTGTGATGGTTGAAATCCCCTCTTTAATCCATCAGATACAGGAAATTGCCGCGAAAGCTGATTTTTTATCGGTAGGATCAAACGATCTTATGCAATATTTGTTTGCTGTGGATCGCGAAAATCGCCGTGTTGCGCATCGCTTTGATGCATTAAGTCCCGCTTTTTTACGTGCCCTCAAAAAAATTGTTGAAGGGAGCGCTGCGCATGATTGTCCTGTCAGTTTGTGCGGTGAAATGGGCGGACGCCCACTCGAAGCGATGGCACTCATCGGCATTGGCTTCAGGCGCTTCTCTATGTCTGCACCAAGCATCGGCCCTGTAAAAGCAATGCTCCTTAAACTCGATGTTGGCGCGGTTGCAGCACTGCTTGACCACTTGCTTAAACGGGAAGGATCACAAAAAACATTGCGCCCCATGCTTGCCGACTTTGCCGCGCGGCATGGAATTCCGGTTTAGCGTTATCCTATTTTGCCACTCTCCCAGCCGAGCATGGCCTGTTTGCGCGTAATGCCCCAATGATAGCCCGTGAGCGCACCTTCTTTGCCAAGAACACGATGACAGGGCACAACAAAACTTAAAGGATTACGCCCAACAGCAGCCCCCACCGCACGCGCTGCTTTGGGCTGCCCCAAAGATGAGGCAATAGCGCCATACGTTGTTGCACCACCAAAGGGCACTTGAAGCAACGTTTCCCAAACGCGAATATGAAAATCCGTGCCAATAAACACGATGCGCAAAGGCGTTTCCGCCTTCCACTGCGCAGGATCAAAAATACGCCCGATAAAAGAAGCTGTTGCGTTTTCATCAAACTGATAATGCGCATTTGGCCAGCGCCGTGTCATATCCGCAAGCGCGATATCGCGCCTATCCCCCTCGACAAACCCTAGTCCAGCCAATCCTCGTGGTGAAATCATCACCAGCGCTTCACCAAAGGGAGAGGGATGAAAGCCATAACGCAAGGGCAAACCATCTCCGCCCGTTTTATACTCTCCGAGCGACATCGCCTCATGCGTCACAAACAGATCATGCAAACGCGATGTACCAGACAAGCCCACATCAAGCGCCGTATCAAGCAGGGACGCTGAATGCCTCAAGCGTACTTTTGCCGCATCAAGCGTAATCGCTTGTAAAAACGCTTTGGGTGTCATCCCCGCCCAGCGTTTGAAGAGATGATACGTCTCTACATCGCTCAAACCCACATGCCGCGATAAGTCTGCAATTGAGGGTTGATCCCGCCAGTTTTCGCTTAAATAAGCGATCATCTCATGCACAAGCGTATAATCGCTGAGCATGTCATGATGCGCGGGTTGTGGGTCACAAAGGGGTAAAATCAGGTTCATAGATAGGTTTTAGCAGAAGCGCGCGATGAGCACGACCCGATTTCTATATGCATTTACAATGTGACTCTTCCCGTTTTCAAGCCTGTGTGTTAACTGGGTTCGATGAAAATTACATCAACGAGATTACCCGCCGTCAAACACATTGTGCCACGTCGCTTTGTCGATGCACGCGGCTGGTTTATGGAAACCTATACGCAAAAAGCGTTTCATGACGCAGAAATTTCCGTTGATTTTGTTCAAACCAATCAATCGTTTTCCACCCACAAAGGCACGGTTCGCGGCTTGCATAACCAGAAAGCACCCTTTGCGCAGGGCAAGCTTATTCAAGTCTTAAGTGGACGCATTTTTGATGTAGCCGTTGATCTTGATCCTGATTCCGCAACCTTTGGTGAGCATGTCAGCGTTGAACTCGATGCCTCGAATGGGGCGATGCTCTATATTCCACCCACCTTCGCCCACGGGTTTTGTACGCTGACCCCTGATACCCGCGTCACCTATGCGTGCACGCATCTTTATGCGCCCCATGCAGAGCGCGGAATTTTCTGGAACGATCCTGATTTAGCGATTGCTTGGCCTGTTGAACCTGAAAATGCAATCGTGTCTGAAAAAGATCAACAGCTCCCTGCTTGGAAAGCCGTTAAAGCGTTGCTGGTGACAGAAATTGACAAGGCCTTTCTTTTACAACCATAATCATTACGCACTAAGCATGTGACGGGATTTGAATTCATTTTTCTGATATAATGATTGGTTGTACGCTCGATTTTAGCAAAATGTGAATGTGGTGATTATTTTGAAACTGTGTAAGGAGTGTGGGTTATGAACAGGATTGTTCATGAGCATTACCCCGTAGAGAAACTACCCAAGGATTTGCGAAGTGGGCTCATACCTGGCTCCTACGCGCGCGTGCTGATTGAGGCGGAAACACCTGATCAGTCTGAGCAATCACCATCTAACAGGGATACTTTGAAGGAAGCTCCCTTCACCTCAATGCGTCGCGTTCTCGCCGAAATCAAAGCGTTGCGCGAGAGCGGAAAGATCAAGCCTTCAGACGATGCTCCGTCAGAGCGGATTCGAAAATTGCGAGATGAATGGAATGGGTGACACAGGACGGAAGATTTATTTCTGTACGAATGTTTACATCGAAATATTGGAAGGCAACTCGGAGCTTGCCAACATCATTCCAAGACTTTTTGGTGGTTGGGACTGGCAAAATCATGTCATCGTCACAAGCGAGTTGACACTGGCCGAATGCCTTGTAAAGCCGATTGAACTGGCTGTATCAACTGATGACTATATCTTACATGACAAATATTTAGACCTGCTGCTATCTCAGCCAGGCGTTCAGGAGGTGTTCAGCGTTACACGCCATATACTAATAAGAGCAGCGCTTGTCCGCGCTCAATTATCCAATCTGGCAGCTAAGAAGATTAAGCTTCCTGACGCAATTCATGTTGCCACGGCACTCGAGGCACAATGCGATACATTCGTCACACGAGATGGGAACTTGATTGAAGCTGTATCAGCGATCATTGAGCGGAAGGGACTGCCAAAAACTGCGAAGTCAAGCTCTCTCAAGCATATCGTTAAAATGGAAAAAGATGCTCTCTTAACGCTTGCAGAGGAACTTAAATGCCCATGACAACCACACCCCACATACTTGTCACAGGTGGCGCAGGGTTTATTGGCTCAGCTCTGGTGCTTCATCTTGTTCAGGAAAAAGGCTATCGTGTCACGACAGTTGATGCGTTGACTTATGCTGCTCACCCGCACTCACTGGATGCGCTCCATCATCATCCCAAGCATCGTCTCATTGAAGCAGACATCAACGATGTGGGGCGAATGCGAGCTATTTTGGGTGATGCTAAACCTGACGCCGTGATGCATCTGGCCGCTGAAAGCCATGTCGATCGCTCCATTCAAGGGCCAGGAGCCTTTATTCGCACCAACGTGCTCGGTACACAGGTTCTTTTGGAAGCCGTGCGCCATGTCTATGAAGGTTATGATCTTGATAAACGCACACGCTTTCGCTTTGTGCATATTTCAACCGATGAAGTGTTTGGCTCTCTGGGCGAAGAGGGGTTTTTCAATGAGCAAACGCGCTACGACCCCCGCTCTCCTTATTCAGCGTCAAAAGCGGCATCAGATCATTTAGTCAGAGCATGGGGGCATACCTATGGTTTGCCGACTTTAATTGCCAATTGCTCCAACAATTATGGCCCGCGTCAATTCCCTGAAAAACTCATCCCTTTGATGATTCTCAACGCATTAGAAAGCAAACCTCTACCCGTTTATGGCGATGGTCTGAACATCCGTGATTGGCTGTATGTGGATGATCACGTCAGAGCACTCACACTCATTTTAGAGAAGGGCACTATTGGCGAAACATATCTCATCGGGGGCAGAGCTGAGCGCACCAATAAACAGGTTGTTGAGGCCATTTGTGCTGTTTTTGATGCGTTAAAGCCTGAAAATGCGCCCCACGCACGGCTGATCACACGTGTGACAGATCGTCCCGGGCACGATCGCCGCTATGCGATTGATCCCTCGCATATTGAAAATACATTAGGATGGCGTGCGCAGGTCACCTTTGAAGAGGGCTTGCAGCAGACGATTGACTGGTATCTGAATAATCAAAACTGGTGGCAACCCTTGCGTGAAAACGTTTATGCAGGTGAGCGTCTTGGACTGAGCAAACAAAGTGCTCAAGGCGATAACGAAGATGGACAAACCACATTCAAACCATCACCCTTTGCAGCAACGGGTTTAAGCCTGTTTAAACGATGAGTTCTAACCCAATGGATTATGGCCCCCTTCTCATCATTGGACAATCGGGGCAACTGGCCACTGATCTGATGAATGCTGCCACCTGCGATGATGTGGATGCGCTGGCAATTGGGCGACCAACCCTTGATGTAACAAAACCTGAGAGCATTGCGCGTCTGTTTGAGCGCATCACCCCACGTGCCGTAATCAATGCGAGTGCTTACACAAACGTTGATCAAGCAGAATCAGAACCTGATCTCGCGTTTGCGATCAATGTAACAGGCGCACAAGCCTTGGCATGTGTATGCGCAAATATAGATATTCCATTCATTCATGTATCAACAGATCAAGTGTTCGATGGCATAAAATCAAGCTCCTACACTGAGGATGATGCGCCAAACCCCTTATGTGTTTATGGACAGACAAAATATGAGGGTGAACAACGGGTGCTTGAAGCTTACCCGCAAGCCCTGATTGTGCGCACGTCATGGGTTTATGGCCCTTCGGGAAATAATTTTGTGACAAAAGTTTTAGAGTGGGCACGGCGCAACAAGGAGCTATCCATCGTTTGCGATCAAATCGGAAAGCCAACATATTCGCCCGATCTTGCAAAAGCCCTGCTTGAACTCGTTGCGCGGATGCTCAACGATACAGATAAACCCCAAGGTCTATTGCATCTTGCAGGATATGATGCGATGAGCCGCTTTGAACAGGCGCAAGCGATTTTATCGATATCTCAAGCGCGCAATGGGGTTTATGCGACAGTTAAGCCTGTTTTGACCCGTGATTTTCCCACACCTGCAACACGCCCCTTGAATGCCGTACTCGATTGCACACGCGCTTATGAACGATATGGAATAACGCTGAGCGATTTTAAAACGGGACTTGCCGCAACACTTGATGCGATTTTATAGCCGCCGAAGTGCGACTTCTTCCACATTGTGCGAAGCGCCTTTGCGTAAAATCAGCGATGCACGCTGGCGCGTGGGTAAAATGTTTTCGCGCAAATTGGGCAAGTTTATGCGAGACCAGAGCTGTTCAGCCAGCACACGCGCGTCAAGTTCTGGCATATCCGCATAACGTTGAAAAAATGAGCGCGGATCACGAAAGGCCGTGCGCCGCAGCGTTAAAAAGCGCTCGACATACCAATCATGCAGATGCTCTTCATCCGCATCAAGATAAATCGAAAAGTCAAAGAAGTCTGACACAAAGGGAATGGCTTTGCCGTCTTTGGGCATTCGCGCCGGTTGCAAGACATTCAAGCCTTCGACAATCAAAATATCAGGGCGATCAATCGAGACCCAATCTTTTTCATCCATCACATCATAGGCCAGATGCGAATAAAGTGGTGCTTTGACATGACGCTTGCCTGCTTTCACATCCGCCAGAAAACGTAGGAGCGCACCTGTGTCATAACTTTCAGGAAAGCCCTTGCGCTCCATCAATCCCAAGCGGGTCAGTTCTGCATTGGGATGCAAGAAGCCATCAGTCGTGATCAGCTCCACTTTCGGGGTGTTCGGCCAACGGGTCAGAAGCGCTTTGAGCAGGCGCGCACTGGTGGATTTACCCACAGCAACAGAACCCGCAATCCCGATAACATAAGGCGTAATCACCTCATTTTCGGCCATGAGAAACCGCCGCGTTGCATGAAATAATCCTTGCGTTGCTCCTACATAAAGGGCGAGCAAACGTGTGAGCGGAAGGTAAATTGCTTCCACCTCGTCCATCGAAATCGGATCATTGAGCGATTGCAACCGCGCAATTTCATCGGCGCTGAGCGTGAGGGGCGTATCGGCTCTCAGGCCAGCCCATTCATCGCGGCTAAAAACGCGATAGGGCGATAATTGTGCGTCATGAAGTTTGTGTGTAAGCGGCATCGGGGCTGTTCACATCGTCCGACTGGCTTTTTCCGCCAGTCCTGATTGCACCGTGCGGCGCTGCAATTCATTGAGCACAGATGTCACACGCACATCGCGCGATTTGAGCATCACCACCAAATGATACAGCACGTCAGCGGCCTCTGCAATCAGAGCCGCTTCGTCTTGAACGACAGCAGCGAGCGCCGCTTCAACCGCTTCCTCGCCAAATTTCTTGGCACACTTTTGCACACCCCCTGCAAGAAGTTTTGCCGTGTAGGACACTTCAGGAGAAGCACTTGCCCGCTCATGAATGATCGCTTCAAGATCAGAAAGCTGGAATGGTGAAGTCACAATCGTTATCCTTTGATTAAATCTGGCCGCCGCTCGCGTGTAACCTTGAGCGATTGTTCATGCCGCCATTTTTGAATATGAGCATGATTACCGCTTAAAAGCACATCAGGAATGGCATGTCCTTCCCATTCACGCGGACGGGTGTAATGCGGGTATTCGAGGAGCCCGTTTTCAAAGCTCTCATCATCGCCAGAATCGTGCGCACCCATCACATCAGGCAATAAACGCACACATGCATCAAGCAGAACATGCGCAGCGACTTCCCCCCCTGAGAGGATATAATCGCCAATCGACACCTCGATAAGGTTGCGTGCGGCAATCACCCGCTCATCAACCCCCTCAAAGCGCCCACAGACAATCACGACACCAGCACCTCGCGACAATGTTCGCACAACGCTTTGTGTCAGCGGCTGACCGCGCGGGGACATCAGCAGGCGCGGACGCACATCATCAGGAAGTATTGTTTGATCAAGCGCCGCCCCCAATACATCACACCTGAGCACCATGCCAGGGCCGCCACCCGCAGGCGTATCATCCACCTGCCGATGTCGACCAAGACCAAACGCGCGCAGATCATGAACATCAAGCGCCCAACCGCCACGTTTGAGAGCATCCCCCGCCAGCGACATGCCCAGCATCGCGGGGAACATCTCAGGATAAAGCGTGAGGACAGAGGCGTGGAAAGTTTTCATTTTTCCTTTAGACCCCTCGCATAGGCTCGGACGCGGTATTATTTGTAGATGGCCTTAGCAAGCTAAGTCCTTTGCGGGCATTGGAAGAAAGACACCTGAATCTCAACCGTCATGCGCGGGCTTGACCCGCGTATCCCGTGTTTCTTTTTGTCCCCGCACACTGGTGCGAACACGCATTCGTACTTTGGAAGAAGTGTTATGTTCCAGAAAGCATGGATACCAAGCACAAGGCTTGGTATGACGGGCGAGGATCATGCGAATAACGTCAATCAAGCCGCAGCGTCGTCAGCAGGAGCAGCATTAGCCGCTTCTAAAGCCGCAGCGCGTTCTGCCGCACGTTCAGTCGCTTTTTGGCCTGGCACAGCTCTTTGTGGATTATTGCGCGGTGCACGCTTCAATAAACCTTCCGCATCAAAAAAGCGCAGGACGCGATCGGTCGGTTGCGCACCTTTTGAAAGCCAATCTTTGGCTTTATCCAGATCAAGCGTATAACGCTTTTGTGCGCCATCTTTGGGTAACATCGGGTTATAAGTGCCAATTTTTTCAATAAAACGGCCATCGCGCGGCGCACGAGCATCCGCAACAACGATACGATAATACGGGCGCTTTTTAGAACCACCGCGTGAGAGGCGAATTTTCAGTGACATTGTAGACTCCTTGGTTGAATGTTTGTTTTGGGTTTTGGGTTGTCATTGCGAGGAAGCACACAGTGCTGACGCGGCAATCCAGTGATGATGTCTGTTATTATGCTATTCCAGCGCTTAACGTGGTAAACTTGACAAGAACACTCTGGATTGCCACGCCTCTCTTTCGAGAAGCTCGCAATGACGGGTTAGTTGTATTAAGCAGCGTTGGCGAACTCCTGATCTTTAGCGGTGGCGCGTTGAAGCGCGGGGCGTGCTTCTAAGCGTTTGATGTAGTTTATAAATTCAGGACGCTCAGGAATGGCATGTACCATCATGCCCCAGCGCAAACCTGAACCAATGACAATATCCGCTGCCGTAAAAGTCTCGCCCAGCAGATAAGAGCCGTTTTTAAGAGCATTCGTAAGCACATCCATGACGAGATCATAGCTGCCCCACCCCGCAGCCGCTTGCATCACATCAGGGCGATTAAACATCTTGTCAATCATGGCTGGCTCTAAACAATTACCGCTGAAAAACAGCCACTTGAGATAGTCTGCGCGGCGTGGATCGCTTAAGGGAACATTGAGTTTTGCTTCAGGAAAACGATCCGCCAGATAGGTCGCAATCGCCCCCGATTCCGTGATGATGATACCATCATGATCAATCGCGGGGACTTTTCCCATCGGATTAATAGCAAGATACGCAGGTTGGCGATTGTCACCCGCTTTGCCGTCAAGAACCTTGACCTGATACGGCTGACCCAGCTCCTCAAGCATCCAGAGAATAATCGACGAGCGCGACGGAGAGATGTGGTAGAGCGTAATCATTTTTATTTATGAACCTCTTTGCATAGTAGATTCAAGTATAGATTCAGAATCTCTAATTATTAAATTAGTATTATTATTTATATTTTTTTTCCAATTTTTACCTTGAGATTCTATTTTTATACGCTGCCATTCCTCTTTTAAAATTATTGAAACAATATCTGGAATTTTAAATCTCAATTGATTTACTTTCCTTATGCAATCTTCCGCTTCTTGATGCTCTCCATCTTCGAGATTTACTAATGAGAGACACAACAATCCCTTTGTTTGACTTAGTAAACTAAAGCATAAATCATGATTTTTCTCATTCAGATTAAAACTGAGACGCATGTGTGTATCAATAGACGCCAAATCGGCTAAGTTCATTCTTGTTTTTTCTAAAAAGGATTGTCCCAATATTTTTTTCTTTGCGATAATATCCATAAAATCAGCAGTTAGTGAATCAGTAATTTTCACAAATTTGGATGTATTATCTCTAAGATTATTTATCCATTCCTGTCTAAATTGACTGATTTTGTAACCACTATCTCTTTTTGAAGACTTTATACTTATATAAAGAGTTGTCAGTGCTATCATCATGGTAGCTATACCCACTAACGCATTCCCAAAATCAATCTGTGTTTTTTGAGAAAACCAATCTAAAGACAAAAATGCAGGCGGGGGTGTTGACTGCATAAATGACATTAATGTTTTCTGAAGTTGCTCAAAAAGGCTCAGCATTCATGCCCCCTACTATAAAGGTCACATGAACCTCTTGCGTCATGGCAAGGTTTAGCCTTGCCATCCACGCCTTTGGAAGCACGGACTTGTAAGAGTAGAAGCTTCCCAAAGCGCAACTGCGCGTCCGCGCCCGTGCGCGGGGTTGCGAAAAAAGAAGACGTGGATGGCCGTGTCGCGCACGGCCATGACGGGTGAGGAGTGTTTCGTGTGCTCATCCGATCCATCGCCCTATCTCTTCTTGCCAAACGGATTAAAGCCACCAAGCCCAGGCAAGCCGCCTAAGCCTTTTGTGCCCAGTCCTGGCAAAACAGGGGTTTTGGGAGCAAACAACTCAGGGGGTGGCGCATCAGGAATTTTTGATCCTGTCGCTTGCTCCAGTTGTTTAAGCATCGCAGGATCAAGCTGTGAGGGATCAAGGGCAGGCATTGCGCCACCCGGGAACCCACCACCCATGCCAAACATATTGGCAAGACCTGCCATCGGGCCACGTTTGCCGCCTTTGCCCATCATCTTCATCATATCGGCCATTTGGCGATGCATTTTCAGCAACTTGTTGACCATCTCAACGGATGTGCCTGATCCTGCTGCAATGCGCTTTTTGCGGCTCGCTTTGAGAATATCAGGATTTTTGCGTTCCTGCTTCGTCATGGAGTCAATGATTGCGCGTTGGCGCTTAATGAGCTTGTCATCAATATTGGCATCCGCAAGCTGGTTTTTGATTTTGCCCATGCCCGGCATTAAGCCCATCATGCCGCCAATACCGCCAAGCTTTTCAAGCTGCGCCAGTTGCATCTTCATATCATCAAGATCAAACTGGCCTTTGCGCATCTTCTGCGCCATGTCGAGCGCTTTGGCTTGATCAATACTCTCCGCTGCTTTTTCGACGAGCGAGACAATATCGCCCATACCCAAAATGCGATTAGCGACACGCGAGGGGTGAAACTCCTCAAGCGCATCAACCTTCTCGCCCATCCCGATAAGCTTGATAGGCTTACCCGTGACGGCACGCATGGAAAGCGCAGCCCCCCCGCGTGAGTCTCCATCCATACGGGTGAGCACGATACCCGTAATTCCAAGACGCTCGTCAAAAGCGCGCGCCGTATTGACCGCATCCTGCCCAGTCAGCGCATCAGCAACGAGCAAAATTTCATGGGGATTGGTTGCAGCTTTGACCTGCGCCACCTCCTCCATGAGCGCGTCATCAAGGGTTGTGCGCCCTGCCGTATCAAGAATAACAACATCAAACCCGCCGCGCCGCGCTTCATCAAGGGCGCGTTTCGCGATCTGCACCGCCGATTGCCCTGCAATAATCGCGAGCGTTTCAACATTGACTTGCTTGCCAAGCACAGCCAACTGCTCCATCGCCGCTGGGCGACGGGTATCAAGGGAGGCCAGCAGCACCTTTTTCTTGAATTTTTCAGTGAGACGGCGGGCAATTTTTGCGGTGGTGGTGGTTTTACCTGACCCTTGCAGACCCACCATGAGAATCGGCACAGGCGCAGCAGCATTCAAATCAATGCCTTGCGCTTCAGAACCCAGCATCTCAGCAAGCGCATCATTGACGATCTTAATCACCATCTGCCCAGGCGTGACAGATTTCAAAACCCCTGCGCCAATCGCTTTTGACTTCACGTTCTCGGTAAAGGTGCGCACCACTTCAAGCGCCACATCTGCTTCAAGCAGCGCACGGCGTACTTCGCGCAACGCATCCGTGACATCACTCTCCGACAACGCCCCGCGACGGGTGAGCGCATTCAAAATGCCATTGAGTTTATCGGACAAGCCGTCGAACATTTATCTTTCCTTTTAACCCACCCCACGAGGGGTGACGCGCATTCGCGCTTTGGTGTTTTACCCTTAGACCCGCGCCACGGGGCGCAACGCCGTTTTTATTCGGACGCTTTTACGATGTAAAAGCTATGCAGCCCTTGCAACCTGCGGTCAGTTTCTTTTTTGACCCGCGCCACAGGGGTTGGGCGCTCTATTCTCGTCATGGCAAGGTTTAGCCTTGCCATCCACGCCTTAAACACTTTTTAAGACGTGGATACGCGGGTCAAGCCCGCGCATGACGGTTGTTAAAGACAGCTTATCCACTGCCATGACATATTCATGTTCCCTCTGCACAAAAAAACAAAGCACAAAGGCGCCCGAGGGCGCATCGCGCTGTCGGACGTTGACGGTTGAGACCTCACACAAGATCAGAACACGTGGCTCAGTTTTTGCTTTTCAAAGGGAAAAGTGAGGATTGATATGCTGTTGAATGAGATAAATGTCAAGCCAAACGGTGCATGAGGCAATGAATCTTACGGTAAAATGCTCATAAACCCGTGCTCAACCATGTACCAGAGGCCAATGCTCCGCACATCGCAGATGCAAAGAGTAGCGCTTCATGACGTGATAAAACGGCGGGTGCAGGCGTTTTGCCTTGAAATATCCATGCCTGTGTTGCCACCATATTGAGTGACCAACCCACTCCGAGCGCAATCATTGCCAGTGAAAACCCTGTCATATGATCACTTGAGAGCAGTGCAATCGCAGCCACAACAACGATACCTGCCCCTAAACTCGCAATATAAGCAGGAGCAACACGGTGCAGAATGGGAGCGATGAGTGCAGCGGGTGCATACATCGCCACGACATGCCAAGCAATAACCGTTGTTGACCCCCCAATACTAATCCCGCAATGTTGCATTCCAATCGGTGCATAGGCCATCATCGCTGTCATCAAAAACCATGACACTGTGCTCAAAATTGTAGCACCATAAGGCAAAGAAGATGATCCCTCGCGAGGCTTGTGTGATGAAAGCGCTGCCACAACGGGCGCAGCTTCGTGACGATGGATTGGTAACAAGAGTGTAAAAGCCATCAAAACGAGATAAAGCACACCAACAACACCCGCTGTGCCGAGTAAAAGATAAGGCTCAAACCATTTTTCGGCCATTCCCGCCAATGGGCCACCCACCAACCCTGCTAAGGCTCCTACACCAATAACCGCACCCAGTGCGCCTAAGCGTTTATCGCGCATCGCATGTTGAGCCGCAGCGTGACGCATACTGAAAATCATGGCATTTGCTGCACCAAGTAAAACCGATGATGTCGTTAAAAGCACAAATTCACGAGAAATGAGGGCATGTGCAAATAGACTCACGCCCAGAAAACCAACAAGGCCACTAGCAAAACCAAGACCAATTGAATGCGATGTATGACTAAAACGGGGCGCAAGATAACCACCAACAACACCGCCAAAAAGCAAAGCGGCAAAGGGATATGTTGCGATAGCTTTATCAGTGGCAATCAACCAACCCGCCATGGGTACAATCCCTAAGACGAGAGCTTGTATTAAAACGCCAACACCAAATATACATGCAACGCGTGTGAGCAAAAAAGGAGACGAGATTGAATGTTCTGAAACGATGGCCTGTGATGTGAGATGACTAACATGACCACAGCAACTAGAGGCCGCAAAGGGAGTAAGAACACGCTCATCAGACACATAATGCGGTTGTGTCTTTACAAGAGATGATGAAAAACGAGCCAGCATATCATCAAACCTAAATAATTAAATCAAGAGTAATAGTAAAATAATTAAATAGATATGTCATGTAATTTAAATATTTATTATTAATATCATAATATAAAATAAAAATAGGGATCTAAATAATAGATCCCTATTCGAAATTAAAAGATTATTTTATACTATATTGCGCCAAAGAGTTGAGTTTCACTAGGTGCTCGCGACATTGTAGGAGTTGTAAAAGGTAGATTATGATTGCGATAAGGCCCGACCAAATCATCAACTCCTGCTGGAGACAGACTTCTTATGTTTGGGCTTGTCGACTGTTGCAACAGTCTAGCAATTTCTGGGCTATATCGTGAAAGCTCTGAAGGAACTTGCGACCCTGTATTTAAAGGTGTTGTAGGTTGTCCGTAAGCCGCTGTCTGAGCTCCAGATAAACCATTAGCACCCAATACTTGCTTCTCAAGAGCTGCAAGACATTTATTGCATAACTCAGCCAATGCCATCATCTGATCATCGCTCAGATTGCTCAAACCCAAAGTCTCTTGAATATCACTCATCATCTCAGCTTCTACTTGCTGTTTATCGGCAGATGAATAATCACCATCAGCGGCAAGCTGCTGGATACGAACTGATGCTTCTGCTTCAGCTTTGTGCGTTGCATCTTGCAAGGCTCCTGAACTGACACCAAGTTTGCTGGCAACATTTGCAAAATCAGCATCCATACCACCGGCGGCGCCAGTTGTAGCACCTGTGCTACCAAGAGCATTTACACCATTTACTCCGTAAGTCATGATCATCTCCTATAAGTTGTGATCTATCATCAGATTTTTAGATTTAGTTTATCATCTCAATATGTTGCCGAGGGGTTTTGGCGTTGATTACGCACCTCTGGGCGTAACCAAGGACACTTGAGATAAATTTTTTCACGGCTTACACCAAGCACACGCAAAAACTGTTCATCGCTGATATGAGGCTTGCTCTCCATTTTAATCAAAAGAGCACGCAGCATATCGGATTTAACCTTCCGCTGCTGTTCTGGTGAAAGATGTCCAGTAGATTGATTGCTATTATACATCGAAAGCTCCACAAGTTACTGTAGAGAATACGCGATTGGAAAAATTTTTGAAATAAAATACATCGTTTACAAATACAGTTAATAATATTTACTTTAATATAAAAAGTAAACGAAGGCGGTTAACATGTAAAAAAATCAGATAAGCCTTTGATAAAAAAGAATTTTTAAAAATATTATCGACAATAGATTTTAAATTTAGCCTACGCCTTATCGTCGCGCTCGGCTTGTCCAAGTTGAACAATACCGCGTCTTATCAAACGACTTCGCGTAAAAAACTCTTCAAGCATTGCGCCATCGCCCCAACGAATAGCTTTGGCAAGTGTCGCCAAATCCTCATTAAAGCGTCCTAAAATTTCCAAAACAGCTTCGCGGTTATTTAAAAACACATCACGCCACATCACGGGATCAGATGACGCAATGCGCGTAAAATCGCGAAAGCCCCCTGCTGAAAATTTAATGACTTCAGATTGAGTAACATGTTCCAGATCAGCTGCTGTACCCACAATATTATAAGCAATTAAATGCGGCACATGGCTGGTCATTGCAAGCACCAGATCATGATGAGTAGGTGTCATCTCTTCAACAAGTGAGCCCATTGCCTCCCAAAGCTGACGGATTTTGGCAATAGCTTGTGCAGATGTATCAGGCAGCGGCGTTAAAATACACCAGCGGTTGACAAAAAGAGTAGCCATACCTGCTTCAGGACCTGAATGCTCTGTCCCTGCCACGGGATGCGCGGGTACAAAACTCACATAATCTGGCAAATACGGCGCTACCTGCTGTATGAAAGACGCTTTTGTTGAGCCAACATCAGAGACAATCGCACTCTGTTCAAGTGCGGGTGCCATATCACGGGCAATTGTTTCACACGCACCCACAGGAACACACAATATGACAGCATCAGCCCCGACAACGCCCTCGGCTACATCGCTATAAATTTCATCCACGAGTTCAAGAGCAGCCACCTTAAGACGCACACCTTTGGATACGTCGATACCAATCAACGTATGTGCTAAATTCGCCTGACGCACAGCGCGGGCAATGGATGAGCCAATCAAACCTAAACCAACAATCGCCAAGCGTGAAAATAAAGGGGTTTCACGGCGCGCAAGAGCAAGTGTCATCTCAGGAGACATGGCTCTTCACCGTATTACAAAGTCACGAAGGGCACTCACAACCGCTTCATTCGCTTCCGCTGATCCAACGGATAAACGCAAACAGTGCGGCAGTCCGTAAGCATCAACGCGTCTTAAGATCAAACCACGCTCACTTAAAAAAGCATCAGCATCAACTGCAGTGCGTCCAGTCTCCTGTGGGAAATGGATCAAGATAAAATTGGCTTGAGAAGCCGTTACAGCTAATCCCAATGCACGCAACTGCAAAGTCAGCCATTCACGCCAATGACGGTTATGCGCGACCGCTTTTTCAAGGTGCTCTCTGTCTTGAAGTGCTGCGACACCAGCAAGCATTGCAGCGGTTGAGACATTAAAAGGGCCACGAATACGGTTCATGGCATCAATAATATCAGGGGAGCCATACATCCAACCTAAACGCGCTGCGGCAAGGCCATAAACTTTAGAAAACGTGCGGCTGATCACAACATTATGATGCATCTGCGCAAGGGCAAGACTTGCACCCTCTTCACCTTCCACATATTCGGCATAAGCGCCATCAAGCACAAGAATAACATGAGGTGGCAGCCCTTGATGTAAACGGACAACGTCATGGGGAGGCAAATACGTCCCCGTTGGATTGTTGGGATTAGCCAGATAAACAATTTTGGTACGGGATGTCACATGCGCAAGAATTGTATCCACATCGGCGGTGAAATTCGTTTCCGGCACAATCACAGGCACACCACCTGCGGCTTGTATCGCAATTTTGTAAACGAGAAAACCGTGCTCGGTGATGATTCCCTCATCCCCCACACTTAAAAATGCATACGCAATGAGTGATAACAGCTCATCTGAGCCCGCACCACAAATGATTTGCTCGGGATTAATCTGCCAGCGATGGGAAAGTGCCTCACGCAAAATACGAGCACTTCCTTCAGGATACGTGGCGAGTGTACGCGCAGCTCCTGTAAAAGCCTCAACAGCTTGAAGACTTGGACCAAGAGGTGTCTCATTTGATGAGAGTTTATAAATTTTGGCCGCTGTTTGGGCTTTCGCTTTACCCGGAACATACGCTTCAATCGCCATAACATCCTCACGCGCGACAGGACGCGAGGTTCTTACTGCTTCAACAGGTGATATTGGCGATAGAGGCATCAAGATACTCACACTTCTCAATAATGCAATATTATCCACATCTTGCTACGCGCTTCTTTTTAAACTGTAAAGCGAGCAGCGTGTGTTCCAACAATCTCAATACGAAAAGGTTTGACAAAAATCTCTTTGAAGTACGCATCAAGATAACGTTCAGGGCTATCAACTGACACATCACGGCGCGTTGCATCTATCAGCAAATAACATCGCTCACCCATTCGCGTTTGGCTCACAACACAAAATCCACTGTGCTGCAAATGCGCTAACTCCGCTTGCGTAAAAGGTCTTTCGCACTGCGTCGATAAAAGAGATGAATCAGTAGCCAGACCTTCGTCAAAAGGCTTTGAAATGACAAAAGCAGGCTTCCCAACGGGATGAGGACGCTTTGCATCCGCCCCACGCTCAATAAAGGGAAGCCTTGCAATAATCTTGGGCGTTTCCTGTCCTTCTAATAATAACCACCAAGGGGCAGTGTTTTCAAGCTGAAAACGAATAACCCCTAAATCACCGCGCGACACGCTCACCGCCATGATCACATCTTCGGGTGTTTCATGTGTATCAAGAGGGACTGTAAAGCCAAAATGAAAGCGCACAATATCGCGCATAATATCGCGCCCCAAAGAGGCATCACCGTGAACACAGTAAGGCATTTGCAGCCACGTAAAGGTGCCGATGATTGTGCGCCATAAACTTTCAACAACTTCAAGGGGCAGTGATCCTGTGTGCCTAGCGGCAAGACGGCGCATCATATCTGCTTCGCGTTGAGGACGAAAAGCAGAACCCATATCAGCCGACTTTTTAGTGTGAATCAGCGCATCAATAATATCACCACGCTCAATCAATAGACGATGCATCGCCTCATCAATCGCGTCAATGCGCTGGCGTAAAGCGCCCAGATCAGAAATGCTCGCCTCTGGAGGTGAAGAGATACTCATCCCTCATAACCTCTCAAACAGTGAAGTAAAACATATGAGACAATGTCTTAAGCGTGAGAGAAAATATCCTGCTCTTGCCAGCCCAATAAATCAAGCAGCGAACGCGCTGTCAAAAAGGCAAAGCAAGCTTCCGCAAGAGGCACGCGCCCCTCACGAACCAAAAGGGCATCAAGGCGCGCTTTTAAAGCGTGCAAATGTAAAACATCCGATGCGGCATAAGCAATTTGAGCTTCACTCAACATATCAGCGCCCCAATCAGACGATTGTTGCTGCTTAGACATATCTATACCAAGTAATTCGCGCACAAGATCTTTTAATCCGTGACGATCTGTATAGGTTCTGACGAGGCGCGACGCAATTTTTGTGCAGTAGACTGGCCCAGGCATAATACCAAAGGCGCGATAGAGTACCGCCATATCGAAACGCGCATAATGAAATACTTTGAGAACTTTCGGATCCGCTAGCATTTTAATGAGATTTTCAGGAGGTGGAGCATCGCGTAAAATCTGAATAACATCCGCGGTTCCATCTCCATGAGAGAGTTGCACAACACACAAACGATCTCTGTGCGGCATCAATCCAAGCGTCTCTGTGTCGATAGCGACGACAGCTGCGGGAACATAATTTGCAGGCAAATCGCCTCTGTGGACACGAATAGTCATGACAAACCTCAAAAACAAGCATTTAGATAAACTTCGCCTATGCGTGTTTTCATGCAACGAGGCATAGTGTGTCAATGGAATTGTGATCACAACAGCGCTGTATGAGACTATATTTTATATCTCAAACACGCTGCAAAGCGCAAACATAAAGAACTGCGCACTATTTTCGAAGGTGAAAACCCCCTACTCTTTACTTGAGCGCCGTCGTAATATTATTGTACATGGTGTTTGTCTTGCTCGCAAAATTGTTCAGTGATGCAACGATAGCAAGAAATATCAAAGAGCAAATCAAGCCATACTCAATCACTGTTGCGCCCGATTCGTCATAAAGAAATTTTTGATATAGGGTTTTTATTTTCATGATAAAAGATTACCATAGGCTTTTCAAAAATTCTTTAACACACAATCTTAAGCGGAGGTTAAAATAAACCTGTTATTATAACGACATTGACATATGAATTACAGCGTGTTTCCAAATCAAAATCTTACTTTTTTTCACAAAAAATCCACCGCGAGAAATAGTCTAAACTCTCCATATATTATTGTTTGATCATGATAAAATTTATCTGTCGCATTCTCGGAATCATCATTCTATCAAGTGCGTTTATCCTTATTGTTGTGGATGGAACGAACATAATTGCGAATTCAGACATCATATACACGACGTTGAGAGATGTCCTGCAGATTGCATGCCGTATAAATGATTCATCATGGTGCAATCTCTCATCAATCACTCAAAGCACAGACACGTCAATGCGCGTGATGCATTGGTTTATGGGTCTTCCAGCAGCACTTCACGGTTTTGTAATTGGTTGCTTACTTCTTATAATCGGTCAAAAACATCACGACGTTATTGGATTTGATACCCGTCACTGAAAAAACACCTTTTGACACTCTATTATATCGACCAAAAAACAATGTTAGCAAATATTTCACCATTTTAGATGCTTTATAGAAGCGTCGTTATATTATTTTTGTACAGGTTGTGTCATGGTTACTCCTCTTTGCTTCTCTTCAAAATCAAATGTCGTACGCGGCTTAAGCTTGGCTTTTGGTGTCACGCTTTTGTGTGGGTATGTTGCGCTGACAACCTCAGTACAGGCTCAGCAGGCTCCAAAACCAGCAAGTACAAGCAGTAGTGCAAGCACCATTCTCGTGACCATTGATAATGCAAAGATTGTGCGATTGCCTGAAAAGGTTTCAACGGTTGTTGTTGGCAACCCTGTCATTGCTGATGTTACTGTACAAAAAAACGGCATTTTAGTTGTGACGGGAAAAAGCTACGGCACAACAAATCTGATCGCACTAGATCAAAGTGGTAACATGCTTGTCGAAACAAACCTGCGCGTTGAAGCCCCACATAATGCGACAGTGACGGTACATCGCGGCTTCGAGCGTGAAACGTATTCATGTGCGCCTGAATGTCAGCCTTCATTACTTTTGGGTGATGCACAACGTTATTTCTCTGAAGTGAGCGGACAAGCCACACAACGCAATTCACTCGCAACACAGCGCTAGAAGCTTTTTAAAGACCAAATCTAAAAAAGTCTGGCAATAGCGCATAGACATAGCGAGATGTTTCTGTTAAGCGAATGGGATGCATATCCGCCTCAGTCATGTGCGCGGATGGAATTCTTGTCTGACCACGTTCAAAAATCAACTAAACGTGGCCTGCAAGACATCAATTTTATTTTCATACGAAGAAAAGGTGATTTTTCGTGCAAGTTCTGGTTCGTGACAACAATGTGGATCAAGCCCTTCGGGCGCTCAAAAAGAAAATGCAGCGCGAAGGTATTTTTCGTGAGATGAAACTGCGTGGCCATTATGAAAAGCCATCTGAAAAAAAGGCGCGCGAAAAAGCGGAAGCCGTACGCCGCGCACGCAAGTTGATTCGCAAAAAGTTGCAGCGTGAAGGTTTGGTTCCGATGAAGCCAAAGCCAATTCGCGCTTAAATGACGCGTTGATTTGTTTTTTTAAGAGATCTTTTAAGGAAAGCCCACTTCATTGTTGGCTTTCTTTTGCTGTTTGTAGTCACTTTGTGAAAATATATGTTAAATGATTTTAAGTGCACATGATTGCAACAAAATCGCCTCATATCGCGTTAAGCTCAATGAGGTTCATTGAATTATATAAATGCCCAATCAGGATGAATGAGCGATGTCAGCCAATAATGATACAGTGAAATTTTCTCAACGTTATTGCCTTGATGTTCCTCGCACCACGATCAATCGCAAGGTGTTGATGGTTGCCTTGATGGGCATCTCAAGTGTGTTCCTTGCAGCATGTCAAACATCGGGTGCAGCACGCTCAACAAATGTTGCTGAACTTATTGATGATACGTCAGGCGCACAAAACGTCAATATTGGCTCACTCACAGAAGTGATCAATCGCAATCCCAACGATGCGCAAGCTTACAACACACGCGGTGCAGCTTATGCAAAAATCGGCCGTTTCAGCGAAGCCATGGCGGATTTTGGTAAAGCCGTTCAGATTGATAGCACTTACGCGCCTGCTTACACAAATCGTGCCTTAGCGTTGCGTCAGACAGGGCGCAATGATGCGGCATTATTAGATTTCTCACGAGCAATCACGGCTAATCCAAATTATGCCCCTGCTTATTTGGGTCGTGCCAATCTTTTAAGAGCACAAAATCAGTTTAATGAAGCATTTCAGGATCTGTCTCAAGCCATTCGCCTCAATCCTGAATCGGCAGAGCCCTTTCATGCACGTGGACTTGTCAACCAACGCCTTAATCAACATCAAGAAGCGGTGAATGATTTTGATGCAACGATTGATCGTAACCCGTTTGTTGCAGCGCCTTACACTGCACGTGGCCAATCACTGATTGTTCTTGGGCGTTATGAACAAGCCATTGAAGATTTCAATGCATCTTTAAATGTCAATAACCGCAATGCCGATGCATGGGCAGGTCGTGGCCTTGCTATGGAGCGTTCAGGCAATAAAAGTGGTGCGCTTGAATCATATCAACGCGCACTTGGTATTGATAGCAGCAACAGCGCTGCCCGTAGCGGCACATCACGTTTAGGATCAGGTTCCGCACTTCGCAGTTGATCTGAAACGGCCAATGATGTCCATAGACACATCACATCCCAATGATCTTGATGCGTATTGGATGCCCTACACGTCCAATCGTGCATTTAAAAAATCGCCACGTTTGGTCGCACGCGCTGAAGGGATGTATTATTATACACCTAATGGACAGCAAATCCTTGATGGCACAGCGGGTTTATGGTGCTGCAATGCGGGACATGGCCGCAAAACGATTGTTAAAGCCATTCAAAAACAGGTTGAAACACTTGATTTTGTGCCCCCCTATCAATTTTCACATCCCACGGTGTTTGAAGCCGCCGCGCGTATTGCGCAGTTGGCGCCTGCTGATTTAAAGCACGTATTTTTCACAACAAGTGGCTCAGAAGCGATTGATACAGCGCTTAAAATCGCTTTGGGATATTGGACGCTGCAAGGTAAAGGCCAAAAAACACGCATGATTGGGCGTGAACGTGGTTTTCATGGATGCAGCTTTGGTGGAACGTCAATTGGCGGGATTGTCAGCAACCGTAAAATGTTTAGCCCGCTTTTGCTCAACGGTGTTGATCACTTACCGCATACGTATAACCGTGCACATCAAGCCTTTAATATAGGTGAACCCGCATGGGGTGCACATCTCGCAGATGAGTTGTTGCGTATTATTCAGCTCCATGATGCATCAACCATAGCTGCTGTTATCGTTGAGCCGATGAGCGGCTCAACAGGCGTTCTTCCCGCACCGGTCGGTTATTTAAAACGCCTACGTGAAATATGTGATCAATACGGCATTTTGTTGATTTTTGATGAAGTGATTACAGCGTTTGGACGCCTTGGCTTTGCTTTTGCTGCTCAGCGCTACGGTGTTGTCCCTGATATGATCTGTTTTGCAAAAGGTGTCTCGTCAGGAACCGTGCCTGTGGGCGGTGTATTGGTTCGCGATGCAATTCACGAGTCTTTTATGCAAGGCGCTGAACACACGATTGAATTTTTACAAGGTTTTACGTATTCAGGCCACCCTCTAGCCGCCAGCGCCATTCTTGCGACACTTGATGTGTATCATGATGAAGGGCTTTTTGAACGCGCACTGAACCTTGAGCCATTGTGGGCACAGGCCATGATGAGCTTGAAAGGTGAAGCGGGTATTGAAGATATTCGTACCGTTGGACTAGCGGCAGGATTTGATCTCACTCCAGAACCTAATATCGCTGGACGTCGCGGATTTCGCGCGATGGATCACGCATTTCATACGGAAAGTCTCATGATTCGCAGCGTTGGCGACACACTTGCGCTTTGTCCACCTCTTATTGTCACAGAAGATCAGATTGAACAGATGGTGACAAAAGTGCGCCGCACCGTGCAAAAGGTGATGTCACACACATCCTGAGTGAAGATCACTTGATCTGTTGCATCCCCCGCAACATATGACATAACGATTGCTGAAATTTGATCAAGGAACAGTCATGATGATTGAGCGCCATTTAGAGAAATTTTTATTCGCAAGCCGCTGGCTGCTTGCACCATTTTATGTCGCGCTTGTAATATGCCTTGGCGCTTTGATGATTAAAGCACTGCAGGAAATGATCCATTTTTTGGCTATTTTCTGGACGGCTAAAGAAGCTGAAGTCATCCTTGGTATTTTGACACTCATTGATCTGACCTTCACGGGCGCACTTGTGATCATTGTCGTTTTATCAGGTTACGAGAATTTTGTTTCTCGTATTAATCAAGAAGGTCATGATGATTGGCCGGAATGGATGGGCAAAATTGATTTTTCGGGTTTAAAACTCAAACTTATTTCATCAATTGTCGCCATTTCCGCGATTCAGGTTCTAAAATCGTTTATGGATTTAAGTAAAATGTCCGATCGCGAACTCATGTGGCTTGTGGGTATTCACATGGTATTTGTATTGTCGGGATTGCTGATGGCATGGACTGATAAAATTTCAGCAGCGAGCAATAAAAGTCCATCGAGTGCAAAGAAGGTAAAATCCGAATAACACGGATGAATTGCCTGACATTACATTGATTGCGTAATCCAAAGCGCCATCAACACCAACATCATTGCCATAAGTGCACGCACAGGTGCATCCCAGCCTTTTTGATGTAAAAATCTATAGGCACGCTCTGCCATTAAAACAATCGAGACATGCACCAGTGTTGCAACGCCCACATAGAGTGCAACGAGCATTAAAGAAAATGAGAGAACCTGCGTTGTACCTGCCGGAATAAATTGTGGCATAATGGTCATGAAAAACAGCCCAGCCTTGGGATTGAGCATATTCGTGATAAGACCTTTCAAGAACAGACGCGCATCGCGTTTTGTCCAGCTCGGCTCCGAGGTATCAGGTTTCTCCCCGCACCACGTATCCCATGCAAGATAAAGCATGTAAACCACCCCAAGCCATTTGAGCATTTGAAATGCGATAGGTGAGGCCATGATGATGAGCATAAGTCCAAACGAAGCAGCAGCACCATAAAGCGATAATCCAGCAGCAACACCTGCAATAGCGACAAGCCCTGCCCGTCGACCTTGAGCCATAGTCAACGCCGCCAAAAAGCCCATATTTGGGCCCGGAGTTAACTCAAGGATAAATGATAAAAAAACAAACTCTAACATTAAATATTCTTACATGTGTGATGATACAGCTTAACGTTTCAGAAAGGATGACTGTTTACCCTTTCTCAACACATTGTGCTAAGATCGCATCCTAGAAGTATTATTTTTTTGGTATAATAACTTACCATGGAACAACTGAACCGCTTTCTGCAAGCAGCATCTCAACGGCAAGACATTGTCTTTGCCGTCTTCTTTGTGATGATTGTGGCGATGTTGATCATTCCTTTGCCGCATTGGCTGATTGATACTTTATTAGCGCTCAATCTGACACTTGCGCTTCTCATTTTAATGACCGCGATTTATCTCAAACACACGCTGGATATCTCTACATTTCCTTCAATTATTCTTGTCACAGCCATTTTTCGTGTCGCGCTCAGTGTCGCGACGACACGTCTCATTCTCGCATATGGGGATGCTGGTTATCTGATTTTGGCCTTCGGAAACTTCGTGATTGGGGGAAATATCGTCGTTGGACTTGTGGTGTTTTTGATTATTGCTGTTGTGCAATTCATGGTCGTGACCAAAGGTGCTGAGCGTATTTCTGAAGTGGGTGCACGCTTCACATTGGATGCTATGCCTGGAAAACAAATGGCAATTGATGCAGATTTGCGTGCAGGAGATATTACGAAGGAGGTTGCCAAACAACGCAGGGCAGAGCTTGAACAAGAGATGAGTTTTCACGGCGCGATGGACGGATCCATGCGTTTTGTGAAAGGCGATGCCATTGCATCCTTGATCATCGTTTTTGTGAACCTCATCGGTGGTCTTCTCATTGGTATGCTTCAACGCGGCATGGGGTTTAGCGAAGCATCAAGACTTTACACCTTGCTCTCTGTTGGTGACGGTTTGATTGCACAAATTCCTGCGATGTTTATTGCGCTCGCAGCAGGTGTTGTCGTTACCCGAGTTGAAAAGGAAGAATCCACCAATATGGGCTCGGATATTTCGCGTCAGCTCTTTGCTGAACCACGCGCCATGGGTATTGCAGGTGTTGTGGCAATTGCTATGGGACTATTACCCGGCTTTCCAACCATTGTATTTTTTGTCATTGGCTCTCTTTTAGCGGCAGGCGCATATTTTCTGGACCGTAAAACCAAAAATTTGGCACTTGATGCACAACGCGCCGCTGAAGCTGCCGCCGCTGCGGCTGCTGCACCGCCCGATCTTGGTGAGCCTGATCCTGCGCCAATCCCCGGACAACAAGAAGAAGCACCGCAAAAAGTGCCGCTCCGTGTCACTTCACCTGGTGATGTACTCGTTTTACGCGGCAATCGCGAATTCTTGGGTATGTTTGAATTTATGCGCGTGTTCAAACCAATTCTTGCAGCGCGTGAGCGCTTTACCCGCAAATATGGCTTTCCCTCTCCGCCATTAGGCTTTCAATATGACTCGCGTGTGCGTGTTGGTGAACTGATTACCGATGTTGATGATGTCCCCACAGCGCGTCTTGCATTAGAGGGTGTCGATCCACAGTCACAGTTGAGTGATGAGCATATTCGCGAGATTGCACGTTATATTTTCAGACAATGGAATAAAAACGCAGCAGCCCTGTTCAGCACACAGCAAGCCGCGACATGGCTTAGCGGACTTGAAGAGCAGCTCGGCCGTCTTGTGAGTGACGTTCAACAAGTATTGCCCTTTATGACACTTGTAAACGTCCTGCGTAAATTGCTTGAAGAAGGAGTGGGATTAACACCACCGCGCCTTGTATTAGAAGGTATCATGCAAGCAGCAGCACGCTCACAAGATCCTGACTTGATAGCGGATTTAACGAGGGCTTTTCTCAAACGCCAAATTTGTTTTTCTTATGCAACCGACGGCCGTACGATTGAAGCGTATCTTGTCTCACCAGAATATGACGAGACATTCCAAGCATTACGCAGTGGTGGACGCGCCAATGATAAAATTACAGGGCTTTTCGTGCGTAAAGTTAAGTCACTCATGAAGCCAAATCAGGAAACAACGTTTGTGATTTTAACCTCTGGTGATATTCGTCGCGCTGTGCGCAAACTCCTCACCGATCAGGGCGTGGATGTCCCTGTACTCGGTTACAATGAAGTATCACGCGAATACGAAGTTAAAAACTTAGGTGTGATTGATGCCAACGCCGCACAAGCGGCTTAATGACAGTCACTAATCTGTTACTCTGCCGCTTCAACACGCCCTTGCACACTCATGGCACGACGAACCGATGCAATCACCCTATCTTGCTGTTCTTCACTTAAATAAGGATGCATAGGCAAACTAATGACTTCATGCGCCAGACGCTCAGCAACCGGCAGTGACGTTTGAACAGCAGCATGAAACTTTTTGTAAGCTGTCTGCTGATGAAGCGGTTTAGGATAATAAATCGCGGTGGGGACACCATCGGCTTTGAGCGCATCAGCAAATGCAGCACGGTCAAAACCAGGCATTTTAAGCGTATATTGCGCCCAAACAGATGTGTATCCTTCTGGCACTTCTGGTGTGAGCGCAATATCCCGTAATGCATCATTATAGCGTGCAGCAATACGGTTACGGGCAACGATTTCATCCGCAAAAACTTTAAGCTTTTCAATGAGTATTGCGGCCTGCATCGTATCAAGACGACCATTCATGCCGATGCGCACGTTATCGTATTTATCAGACCCTTGCCCATGCACACGAATTGAGCGCATCGTTGCAGCCAGTTCATCATCATTCGTGAACACCGCGCCGCCATCACCATAACACCCTAAAGGTTTTGCAGGGAAGAAACTGGTCGATGTAGCGAGCCCAATCGTTCCAACCTTGCGCCCCTTATAAACTCCGCCAAAACCTTGCGCTGAATCACAAAGCATCCAAAGATTTTCGCGGCTACAAATCGGCTCAAGCGCATCATAATCAGCTGGCAAACCAAACAGATCAACTGGAATAACCCCAACAGGCTTTAAACCTTTAGCTTTTGCAGCGCTAATGGCCTGTTCTAAACTTTGTGGATCGATATTGAACGTATTTTCATCAGAATCCACAAAGATAGGAATTGCACCAAGCCACGCCACAACTTCAGCCGTCGCAGCGAAAGTAAACGTTGGGCAAAAGACTGCATCCCCAGGTTTTACCCCTTTTGCCATTAATACAAAAGCAAGAGCATCCGTGCCATTTGCACATGAAACAACATGTTTTGCACCGCAAAAAGCAGCTAAGTCAGTTTCAAGCTGTTTCACTTCAGGGCCCATAATGTAGGCTCCGTGATTAACAACATTCAACACCGCAGTATCAATCTTATCACCGAGAAAACGGCGCTGTGCGGCTAAATCAATAAAAGCAATCGGCTCATGCGTAGGGGTTGACATCAGACGATCTCCTCTAAAACGTCAGCTGATAATTCACGATAGCGGCGGTTTGTCTCAGGGCATTGCCATTCGCCCGCACGATCACTTTGCACCATGCGCGCACCAAAATGCGACATCCAGCCGATGCGGCGTGCTGGAACACCTGCCATCAATGCAAAGTCAGGTACATCACCTGCGACAACAGCGCCCGCTGCAATAAAGCTATATTGCCCTAAAGTATATCCGCATACGATCGTGGCATTCGCGCCAATCGTCGTGCCTTTTTTAACAAGCGTTGGACGATATTCTGATTTACGCACAATTTCCGCACGTGGATTGTTCACATTCGTGAATACGCAAGAAGGGCCACAAAACACACCATCTTCAAGTGTGACACCTTCATAAATCGACACGTTGTTTTGCACTTTAACACCGTTGCCAATGGTGACTTGAGGGCCAATCACAACATTCTGACCAATTTTGCAGTTTTCACCAATCGTAACATCGCCCAAAATATGACTGAAATGCCAAATATCTGTGCCTTTACCCAGTGTAACACCTGCATCAACGTAGGCGCTCTCGTGAATGCGTGTATGGGGATGCGTACCCACGACGCGGGGATTGGCAACGGGCACGTGAGACACTTGCGGAGATGCACCTTGTCCCGCTTTCATCGCAGCACTCGCACGCGCTAATACATTCAGCACACGCAACCCCTCAACGCCATCTGTGCGCGGTGTCTCTCCTGAAGCAATCGTTTGCACAAAATGCGTACATTCATTGCGTAAGGGTTCACTGCGTTCAAAAGGAATAGATCTGGCTTCGCCCTTCACTTCAAGCGGCGCGCCATTCACCCAACTGACCGTATTGGCGTAATGCATAAGCTTATTGACGGGATCAGCCTGACTATCTTCAAAAACAATCATGCCCTTATCACCAACGACAACAAAGCGCTGTTCTTTAATCGGGTGAAGCCATGAGACAAACACATGACCCCGCACACCATTTTGAAATGTCATCTGCACATGGGCATGATCCGCGATATGAGGATTAAGCGTATTGGCGCCAAAAGCAGTAACATCAACAGGATCAGCACCCGTGAGCCCTAGAACCATCGATAAATCATGGGGACCAAGCGCCCAGAGCACATCTTCTTCTTGGCGCAGCTTACCCATCGCTAAGCGGTTGGAATAAATATATTGAATTTTGCCGATTAACCCTTCAGCAATCACCTGTTTGAGTTTGATGTAAGCGGGATGATATTGTAGCAAATGTCCAACCATGAGCCGTAAATTAAGTTGTTGCGCCAGCGCATGAAGCTCTTCAGCATCTTTCACTTCTAAAGCAATCGGCTTTTCAACAAAGACATGCTTACCTGCAAGCAGCGCCTTTTTCGCAGCATCAAAATGCATCTCAGCCGGCAGCGCAATGGCAACACCATGAACCGTAGGGTCGCTTAAAACAGCATCAAATGCCACCGATTGCGCACCATGTTTTGCGACAAGTTCAGCAGCTGTGGCAGGATTATTTTCAACAATCGCACCTAAATTACCCATCTCGGCAAAATTGCGCACGAGATTTTTGCCCCAGTATCCGCCACCAATGACCGCGATGCGGACATCAACAGCCGTCAAAGACGGAGCCGGATTTTTTAACGTATTCTCGTTAATGACAGAAATAATCTCTTTGCGGGCAACTGATAGTGTCGTCACGAGGTCTTTTTCCTTTTTGAAACAGGAGGTAGAATGTCGTGCATCATACGAAAAAGTGATATTTAACGTAGCAATCAGCACACACTGACCGCACTCAATA
Source organism: Beijerinckiaceae bacterium (assembly GCA_044356745.1). GTDB lineage: Bacteria > Pseudomonadota > Alphaproteobacteria > Rhizobiales > Beijerinckiaceae > JBIKVP01. The sequence continues at coordinate 57,205 of JBIKVP010000001.1, forward strand.
CGTTTGAAAATCTACGTATAACGTACAACGCCCAATGTACTTCCCTTAAGCCTTAATCACATGGGATCCTTTAACACCTGCCTTGGCACAAGCATTACGGGTATCAATCACAAGTTTAGAGTGGCGTACTAATTCTTTGTAATCCACTTGATCATGATCAGTGGCGATCAGAACCGCATCAAAACCGCTAAGCACTTCGGGTGTCATGGCAACAGACGCACGCCCCGCGAGTGCGGCATGTTCGCGTGTCATCGGAATGACTGGAATGTGAGGATCATGATATTCTACATGCGCACCACGTGACTCGATCAGCTCAATCAATTTGAGCGAAGGACTTTCGCGCATGTCATCAACATTCTTCTTGTAAGCAACACCACAAATCAGAATGCGCGCACCCGTAAGACCTTTGCCAACAATGCGATCGACTGATTCCGCCAGTTTATTGACAACGACGTAAGGCATACGCGTGTTGATTTGCCCCGCCAACTCAATAAAGCGTGTCGTGATGTCAAATTCACGCGCTTTCCATGTCAAATAAAACGGATCAATCGGAATACAATGCCCACCTAATCCTGGACCAGGATAAAACGGCATAAAGCCAAACGGCTTCGTTTTTGCAGCATCAATCACTTCCCAAACATCAACACCCATCGCCGCATAAACAACCTTCAGCTCATTAACGAGAGCAATATTGACGGCGCGAAAAATATTTTCGGTGAGTTTAACTGCTTCAGCCGTTGCCGTTGACGACACTGGAACTGTTTTGACAATTAATTCAGAATAAAGCGCTTCTGCCAAAGCCAGCGCATCAGCACCATCTCCGCCCACAACTTTTGGGATAGAGGCCGTGCCAAAATCAGGATTACCCGGATCTTCACGCTCTGGCGAAAACGCTAAGAAGAAATCCACACCACTTTTAAGTCCTGATGACTCAAGAATTGGCTTCATGATTTCATCAGTTGTGCCCGGATATGTTGTAGACTCCAAAACCACGAGCTGACCACGACGCAAGTAAGGAGCAATCGCACGCGCCGTATTTTCAACATACGATAAATCGGGCTCGCGATATTTATTCAAAGGGGTTGGAACAGCGATGAGAATGGCATCAGGTTCTGCAAGGCGAGAAAAGTCAGCGGTAGCTTCAAAGCGGTTATCCTCACGGGCTTTTGCAATCGCGTCAGACGATATGTGCTTTATAAAGCTTTCTCCGCGATTAATCTGAGCAACACGCGGCGCATCAATATCAAACCCAAGAACTGGAAAGCCTTTGTGAGCGGCTGTAAGCGCAAGCGGAATTCCCACATAGCCAAGACCAACGATACCAACAACAGCACGTTTTTCACGATAAGCTTCAATCAAATTGGCCACATTGAGAGGCTCTGTGACGACTTTCAAATGTGCTTTTTTCATTTAAACCTGCTTACAAATACGGGGAATTTTTCCAAAAACAATGGGCTAACAATGATAAGTTGCCCTGTTTCAACCTCAATAAATCGTTAAAACATCGTTAGTCTTTTGAGGATATTTCAACTTTATGTCAAGCCTAGGTGATCAATTCACCCCAATTCGACCTTCACATTCTGTAACAGACACGTCACAAAAAAAGGCTCAATGAGCCTTCTTCTCTCTTGGGTATCAATTTGTTTATGATTATTCGGCTTCAAGAACCCGATTTTTGAACAAAAATCCTGCTAAAAGTGCAGCAAGAGGGGGCACAATCAAAAAGAGCCAAACCTGTGCCAACGCTGTTCCACCGACATAAACTGCCGGAGCAAGTGAACGTGCAGGATTCAGCGAAACACCCGTGACATTGATAAACGTGAGAATAAGCACAGCAAGCGTTAAACCAATCACAAGACCAGCAACAGGTGTTGTACCCGCTTTTGAGGTCGCACCTAAAATGACAACCATGAAGATGAATGTAGCGACAAATTCAACAATTAAAGCTGAGAGAAGTGAATATTGCCCCAGATAACCCGCACCCCAACCTGTTTGAGCAAGACCTTGCGCTTGAATATCATATCCACCTGCTTTTCCTGACAAAATTAACGCCAGAAAGCCAGCACCAATAAAGGCTCCAACAATTTGTGATGCGATGTAACCAGGCACATCGCTTGTCGGCAAACGTCCCGCTGCCCATGCGGCAATTGTAACAGACGGATTAAGGTGACATCCCGAAATCGGGCCAAGCGCATAAGCCATACCTGTCACTGCTAATCCGAATGCAAGCGCAATCGGCAGAGTATTAATGGCGTTTTGCGGTAGGCCTGCGCCATAACCGCCGATAACGACAGCACCACAGCCAATGAGAACGAGAACAGCTGTTCCCAAAGCCTCAGCAAAATACTTTTTCATAAGTCATATTTCCTTTTAAATGATAGACATCCGCATCAGAAATCAATGATGTGACACACGCAAGACAAACTATCAGAATACGCGAAGATCAAGGCGGGTTATCCAAAAGAAATTAAATTTTTTTTGTTTTTAAACGCATGAAATACGTTACGAAAATGCGCACATCATAGGTTTGAGAAATATGCCTGAATTACCTGAAGTGGAAACTGTACGCCGTGGTCTTGCACCTGTAATGGAAGGTGCAATGATTGCGTGCGTTGATCTACGCCGAAACACTTTGCGCTACCCTTTTCCAGAAAATTTTAAGCAGCGACTTGAGGGGGCATCTATTCGTATCGTTTCACGACGTGCCAAATACATTCTGGTGTTTGCTAAGCAACCAGATAGTTTGAAAGAAGAGGTTTTAATTCTGCATCTTGGCATGAGCGGACGTTTTAAAATTATTCCCTCTCAAAACGGCAATGCAGCAACCGATTTTGACGCGGCTTTTCATCATTCACAGGCGACATATGACATACATGATCACGTTATCTTTCATCTAAGCAGTGGTGTCAGAATTGTTTACAACGATGCGCGTCGCTTTGGATTTATGGATCTTGTTGCAGCCGATGATTATGAAAACAGCCCATACCTTAAACGCCTTGGTTTAGAGCCTCTCTCAAATGCGATGAATGCAGATGCGCTCGCAAAGCTTTTTTACAAGCGTAAAACATCTCTTAAAGCGGCCTTACTTGATCAGCGCTTTATTGCAGGTTTAGGCAACATTTATGTGTGCGAGGCATTATTTCGCGCGCATCTTCACCCAAATGATCCCGCATCAATTTTAGCAAATGAACACAGCTTACCCACATCAGCGGCGGAGCGTTTAGCACCCGTGATCGTTGACGTTCTCAAAGAAGCTGTTGAAGCAGGCGGATCAACGCTGCGTGATTTCGCGCATACAGATGGTGCGATGGGATACTTCCAACATGCGTTTCAGGTATATGACCGTGAAGGCAAACCGTGTGTCAGAGACGGTTGTCAAAGTCACATAAAACGTATGACACAAAACGGACGCTCAACGTACTTTTGCGCACTTTGCCAGACGGAAGAGGCTTAAATTTAACTCGCCACCATTTTGCGTTCGCGACGACGCTCAGAGGAAGGTTGATAAGCAATTTTACAGTGATAAGTACAGTAGGGCGAACTACCGTCAGATTTTGCCCCACAATAACGGAAGTCAGGGGTTGTCGGATCACCCATTGGCCAACGACACATGGATTCACGCAGCTCCATAATCGTCACGCGCTCAGACATCGGCACAACAACATTTTCAACGGGTGCTGCTTGAGGCGCTGCATCAGGGGACGCTTGTGGTGATGCATCCATTTTTAGCGCTGCATTGCCTTGCGTGCCACCACCTGATGCACCCCGATGTTGAGTTGGGCGGCTCGAGAGACGATGAGGTGATGAAGGCTTGCGAACAGGCTGGCGTGCAACTGTCGATGTTGTGCTCTTAGCGCGTCCTGATAATCCCAGACGATGCACTTTTCCAATCACTGCATTGCGCGTCACACCGCCCATTTCAGCAGCAATCTGGCTGGCACTTAAACCATCCGTCCAAAGCTTTTTAAGCAACTCAACACGTTCATCGCTCCAGGTCGTATCGCTCATTCGGCTCTCCTGAGGGGCATTAACATGTCCCGTAACACAACTGAAAATTCGTTAACACATTTTAATCAATGACCCTTGATGGATAGGCATTCTCACGCACAAGCGCAACACAAGATCATGCAAAAACGTCGCTACCCCTGTGGACATTCTTAAAAAATATTTAACACGAAGGATACAGAACACACTTATTAGATACTACATGTAGTATGTTAATGCTATTAAATCCACAATAAAACGATATTTTCAAGGGCTAGAGTGGTTTTAAAGATGCAAATAACACAACGTGTCGCATCCGAGCTTGTTCCAACAATTTTTAATCGTATTAAGAGAGATGTCAGCCTTTAAAAACATATGAAAATACACTGCTTGCACTTGTGAAATGATGTGTTACTATCAGATTTAGTCGAGCTTGAGGAGCGCACAGCGTGTTAGACAAAGTTTTAACGATGTCTCGTTCGTTTTTAAAAGCGATAACGTCTTTAATGCCGCATGTACGCGATGGAAACGAACAGACCAGCCATTCTTACGCACGTGTGCGTGCTGTGACACGCCATGAATTGATGCATGAGCGACTTCGTCGCAAACACCTTCGCAACCTCTAAAAGCCTCAAGGGCGTGTAGCCTCGGTTTTTAGAGGATAAAGTTCTCCCCTACAGTGCATTGCCTGAGTGGATTGAACATATTTTAAGTGTGCAACATCAATAAACCTTCAGCTTTTTTGTGATAAGCTCATTTGGCAAGAGAGAATGCTTTATGTCAGGATCGAACACCAAAAAGCGCATGATTATAGGATTATAAGGCGATGTCCTCCTCACAGCCCCCCATGATATCACCACGCGATTTGAACCGCGTCATTATCTTTGACACGACTTTACGTGACGGAGAGCAATCTCCGGGTGCAACAATGACACTTGATGAGAAAATTGAAGTTGCTGAATTGCTTGATCGTATGGGTGTCGATGTCATTGAGGCAGGATTTCCGATTGCATCTAATGGCGATTTTGAAGCTGTCTCAGAAATTGCCTCACGCATTAAAAAAGCAACCGTTTGCGGCTTGGCACGAGCCGGCGATAAAGACATTGATCGGGCGGGAGAAGCCCTTAAAAAGGCAAAGCGTGGACGTATTCACACGTTCATTTCGACATCAGCCCTGCATATGAAATACAAATTGCAAAAATCTCCTGATGAAGTTTTGGAGATGGTGATCCGCTCCGTCACACGTGCACGCAATCATGTGGAAGATGTCGAATGGTCAGCAGAAGATGGCACACGCACAGAACATGATTTTTTATGTCGCTGTGTAGAAGCAGCCATTAAGGCGGGAGCAGCAACAATTAATATTCCTGATACAGTTGGATATACCGTGCCAGAGGAATATTTTAACCTGATTACAATGTTACGCAACAGCGTCCCAAACAGTGATAAAGCAATTTTTTCAGTACATTGTCATGATGATCTGGGCATGGCCGTGGCAAATTCCCTTGCAGGGGTTAGAGCCGGCGCCCGACAGATTGAATGCACGATTAACGGTATTGGCGAGCGTGCAGGCAATGCGGCTCTAGAAGAGGTCGTGATGGCCATGCGCACCCGTCATGATGCGATGCCTTTCACAACGGGAATTGAAACAACGCTTCTGACCAAAGCCTCAAAACTTGTCTCGTCAGCAACCTCATTCCCCGTGCAGTATAACAAGGCGATTGTCGGGCGTAATGCATTTGCTCATGAGAGCGGCATTCATCAAGACGGTATGCTCAAAAATACGCAGACATATGAAATCATGACACCTGAAAGCGTGGGCGTATCAAAGACATCGCTTGTGATGGGCAAACATTCTGGACGTAATGCGTTTCGCGCGCGTTTATCAGAATTGGGATACGCACTCAATGACAATCAGCTTGATGAGGCGTTTGTGCGCTTTAAAGAGCTTGCCGATCAGAAGAAAGAGATTTTCGATGAAGATCTTGAAGCGTTGGTTGATGAAAATCTGGCGACAGCTAAAGATCGTATGAAAGTGCTTTCCTTGCTTGTTGTCGCAGGCACGATGGGGCCACAGATTACAACATTGACTCTGGAAATTGATGGTATTCATAAAACAGTTCAGGCACAGGGCAATGGCCCAGTCGATTCCACTTTTAACGCCATTAAAGCACTTGTGCCTCATGACGCGAGGCTTGAGCTTTATCAGGTTCATGCGGTGACACAAGGCACGGATGCACAGGCAGAAGTGTCTGTGCGTTTAAGCGAAAACGGTAAAATGGTGACAGGAAAAGCCGCTCACCCTGATACTCTCGTCGCATCGGCAAAAGCATATTTATCTGCGCTCAATAAATTATTGCTCAAGCGTGATAAATTGCACGCCCATGCGGCAGAATAATTTTTAAAGTACGCTTGAGGGTCAGATTGTGGGAGCAGCGAAACAGCGTAAATTAGCAGGAGCGCGCATCAGTTACTGCCGCTCATGCACCTTATGCTGCACGCTTCCCACGATAGAAGCGCTTAATAAACCTGCTTACCAACCCTGCTGCCATCTCAAAGATTCAGGCTGCGCTTTATTCGGTCATGAAGCACGCCCTCAAACATGCATCGCTTACACATGCGCTTACCTGAGTAAACGTTTGGGCGAAACGATTGCTCTTGAGGGTACACACGATGTGCCTCACCCTAGTGATTGCGGTGCATATTTTCACATTCATACAACACACAATCAAACACATGAGAAAACGATTTTTGTCTTCGTTGACCCCGCTAAGCCAGAGCGCTGGAAACAATCACGCCTGATTGACATCTTCCGCCTTGCCCTCACACAAGGCATCAGCCTTTTTATTACAGATCGTGGACGCACGATGTTGATTAAACAACCCCATATTTTTGAAGGCGTTTTAACACAGGATATGGTAGATTATGCAGATCGTGAAGGACATCCGCGTGATATTCCTTCCTATGATCCAGCAACCTTAAGCAGCAGCCTGTGAATGCGTCCAAAGCGATTGCGCGCTAAAAGTGCAGGTTCCATTGATCGACTCATGAGGGCGATAACGATGGATTACATGGCTTAAATGCGCCCCATGAAGTGGATGTATGACGACTTCAAAGATGAGATAACCCGCCAACCGATGCGATATTTTTAAACGGGGTGAGGCCGACGCTGATGAAACGCCAAAAATCGGAATTTGCCCATTTTTACCTTCTCGCCATGTGATTTTCGTTCGGTGATCATGACCATGTAGCACAAGCTCAGCGCCAGCTTCTTTAAGCATGGCTTCAAAGCGTCCTGCATCTGTTAAACCTCGAGCTTTTGAAATACCAGTAAAAGGTGGATGATGGATCATCACAACGCGGAACAATCCTTCATGTTTAAGTTGCATGAGAAGATCAGTTGCAAGCATGATCTGCTCATGACCCAGTGTACCGTTCGCAATGAAAGGGGCGGTAGGGCGCGCTGATGACAGGCCAATAAATGCAATAGATCCACGTCTTTTAACGTACGGGAAAGATGCATTGGATTGCAGCACATCATCCCCGCGCATCCAGTCACCGATATGTCGGAGTAAGCCATCGAGTGCTCCCTTAACATACGCATCATGATTGCCGGGGACACAGCTCACACGAAGGGGTGATCCCAAACGCTCTAAAAAATGTTTTGCTGGTGCAAATTCACCCGCTAAGCCAATGTTAGCGATGTCACCCGTACACACAATGTGATCGACATTTTGATGTGCTAAATCCCGCATCACCTCATCAAGCACCACCATACTGTGACTACCTGCGCGGTTGCGTCTGTAATTGAGATAACCTGTCAGACGCTTACTCGCCAAATCCTTCAAGCGCACAGTCGGCAAAGGCCCCAAATGTGGATCAGACAAATGGGCAATGCGAAAAACCGTTTCAACCATCATAAGAGCCCATTAAAGCAGCTAAGCGCTACCGATAAAAATTCCTGCCAAGAGCACGAGAACACCGCCTAGAATCACTTGATAAGCGGCTTGAAGAAAAGGTGTATCCATGTATTTGGTGCGTATCCACGAAATCGCAACCAATTCAACAGCAACAACAATAACGGCAAGGATCGTTGCAATCAAAAATGCATTGGGCACAGAGTCTGGGATGAGATATGGCAAGGTATGCCCTACCCCGCCAACGGTGGTCATGACGCCACACACAACGCCACGCAGCCAAGGTGAACCGCGTCCTGTAATACGCCCATCATCAGAAAGCGCTTCAGTCAGACCCATACTGATACCAGCACCAACCGACGCAGCCATACTGATCACAAATGTTTCCCAATTGCTTTTTGTTGCAAAAGCCGCCGCAAATAAAGGCGCAAGCGTTGATACGGAACCGTCGATTAAACCCGCAAGACCAGGCTGCACATATTGTAATACAAAAAGGCGATGCCGCACTTCCTCTTCTTCAGTGCGCGCAGATTCTGTGAGATGCTCATCTCTCAGTACGCCCGCTTTACGTTCATGAGAACGTTCAGCCTCTGCAAGTGTCGTTAAAAGGTGGCGTACTGAAACATCGCGTGATTGTGATGCTGCCTGTTCATAAAAATTGGCGGCTTGAAGCTCCATCACTTCCGCTTCTTGACGCATCGCATCAAGGGTTAATGTTGCCTGCATCCAGATTGGACGGCGCTTTAAAAATCCACGCACGTCTTCGCGGCGAATAGGAGGGAGATATTCACCGAACTTATCTTGATAAAGCGCATAAAGGCTGTTGCGATGCGTACGCTCTTCGTCGGCCATATCATCAAAAATAGCGGCGGAGCGAGGATAACTCTCACGTAACCGATCTGCAAAATTGTGATATATCCGCGCATCTTCCTCTTCAGCCGATATGGCGAGCGCAAGAACCTCTTGCTCTGTTAACTCATGGAGTTTTTTCATGAGACACCATTTTTCTAAACGCGAAACAAAACAATCGCCCCTTAGTCTGTTTACGGTCTCAACGTTGGAACGGACTTGGACGAATTAAGGTCAAACGTTTTATTGAGCAAAGGATCTTTATTTGTACCTTCAACAGCTTCTGCGGCAGTGCGTGCAGCAGGAGAGCGATTTGGTTCACGTATTGCATTTTCAACGGGTATAGAGGTTTGAGATGAACCGCTATTTTGAGGTGTTTGTGTTAAGGGCAACATAGGAACCGGCTTATTAATCTGATTTTGGTTTTTTGAAAGATCCTCCGCTCCTGTGCGTTCAGAAGGACGCACAGATTGTGTTGTCGGGCGATCTATCCCCGTTGCCCCCGTTTCAGCTTTAGGCTCAGCTTTCGGCAATGCAGGAACAGGTTGTGGTGAAGCAGGAGGCGCAACCATATTTTCACGTGAGGGAGAAACAGCGACAGGCTCATTTGGCGCATCGACGCTTTCGACGCGATCATTGGTCGCGCCACCATCACGCCGCGACGCTTCAATTTGTCGCCACTTCGCGACGTTACGTTGATGCTGCTCATATGTTTCAGCAAACACATGCCCCCCCGTGCCATCAGCAACGAAAAACAGATCACGGGTACGCGAAGGGTTTGCGACCGCTTCAAGCGATGCTCTTCCCGGGTTAGCAATGGGGCCAGGGGGCAAACCGTCAATCGTATACGTATTGTAAGCGGTCGGCGTTTGAATTTCACTGCGTAAAATGCCACGCCCCAGCGTGCCCTTACCACCCACTATGCCGTAAACAATGGTTGGATCCGACTGCAAACGCATCCGCTTTTGTAAACGGTTGATGAAAACACCCGCAACCCGCGTGCGCTCATCGGCTTTACCTGTTTCCTTTTCAACAATTGATGCAAGTGTGACCAGCTCTGTAGCAGTCTTAATGGGAAGATCAGGGCTGCGACGTACCCATATATCGTTTAAAATTCTCTTTTGCGCCTGAGCCATCATGGCGAGAATTTGCTCACGCGAGGTGCCACGTTGAACTTTATAAGTATCTGGAAGCAGAGACCCCTCGCGAGGAATTTCACGCACTTCACCCATCAAGATGTCAGAGTCAACCAAACGAGCGACAATCTGTTCACTCGTAAGCCCTTCAGGCAAAGTGATAGTGTGTAAAATTGCTTTACCCTCTACCAGTGTCTCAATCACAGATGATAGGCTTGCCCGTGCTCTAAATTGATATTCTCCAGCCTTCAAACGTAAGCCTCGGGTGTAAACAGCACCTATAAAAACATAAGGGTATGAGATTACCCCTTCACGACGCAGTGTATCTGCCACCTCTTCAGTACCGTCCCCTTTATTAATAAGAACAATTTTATCAGCGGTTAAGGGGCCAGGCTCTTGGAGTTGGCGTTGCACAAATACAATCAAGCCAATAATGGCAAGAAGACCGAACATCAGCACACTCAGCGCCGCGCTTAAAGAGGCTACAAAACCACCACGACGGCGTTTTTTTTGAGGAGGAGGAGCTGGAGCAATCATCGGTTTAAGAGCCTCACTGGGACTACGTGGCGCAAGACGTGGCGCAGTTGAAGAGAGCGATGTTGAAGCAGACACCACAGAAGTAGCCCCCGTTTGACGCGGCTCCTTCATGTACTGATCCTCCCTGAACGACTCAACGATAGTGATTGTAGGCTAAACTCTTTGAAAAACCAAAGATGCGTTCGTCCCCCCAAATCCAAATGAGTTTGATAAAACAACATCAATAGAATGTTTTTTTGCAATATGTGGAACTAAGTCAATCTGTGTTTCAACAGACGGTTGGTCTAAGTTAAGCGTTGGCGGCACGACGCTATCGCGCATTGCAAGAATTGAAAAAATTGCTTCAACAGCTCCCGCAGCACCCAGTAAATGACCAATTGAAGACTTTGTTGATGACATTTTTACACGCACCACATTACCATCAAGAAGACGCTCCACCGCGCGCAGTTCAATTTCATCACCTAAAGGGGTCGATGTGCCATGTGCATTAATATAATCAATGTGATTTGATGTCAGTCCTGCTCGCTTGAGCGCTGCTTTCATACACCGATAAGCACCATCCCCATCTTCAGCGGGTGATGTAATGTGATAAGCATCTCCTGAAAGCCCATATCCCACGAGTTCCGCATAAATTTTTGCACCGCGAGCTTTTGCATGCTCATACTCTTCAAGCACGACTACACCCGCCCCCTCACCCATCACAAATCCATCGCGATCTTTATCATAAGGACGTGATGCCTGTTCAGGACGATCATTGTAACCTGTTGAAAGAGCACGACACGCCGCAAAACCTGCAACTGATAAACGATTGAGGGGCGATTCTGTTCCGCCCGCTACCATCACATCAGCATCACCCAGCGCAATGAGGCGTCCCGCATCACCAATCGCATGTGCACCTGTCGAACACGCCGTAACAACTGAATGGTTGGGTCCTTTAAGGCCGTGCTCAATGGAGACATAGCCCGAAGCAAGATTAATAATCCGCCCAGGAATAAAAAATGGCGAAACACGGCGTGGCCCCTTTTCTATGAGCGTGGCTGAAGCCTCATAAATTCCCCCGATGCCCCCAATGCCAGAGCCGATCAGTACACCCGACGCATTTTGCTCATCGGGTGTTTTTGGATGCCAATTCGCATCATTCAAAGCCTGTTTGGCAGCAGCAAGGGCGTAAATGATAAAAGGATCAACTTTGCGTTGATCTTTGGGATCCATCCAATGATCCGCATTAAATGTACCATGCGTTCCATCGCCACGTGGGATAGAGCAACCAATCTGACAAGCCAGATCAGATGCTTCAAAAGCGGTGAGAGCTGATGCGCCACTGTGACCCGCAATTAAACGCTGCCACGTCTCATCAACACCACATCCAAGCGGCGAAACAATCCCTAAACCTGTGACAACAACCCTACGCATCGGCAACAATCTCGTTCGCTTTACGATCTAACGACATGCCCATAAATGACACATCTTAGACCCCAACATCCGGTAAGACGAACGGTCACAAGCTGTCTCGGCATGAGAGCAAAACAGCGCACAGACGATGATAAGACACCTGCGCGATGATATGGCAAGCGTCAGGCTGCGCTTTTTTGCAAGAACTTAATCGCATCACCAACTGTGACGATTGTTTCTGCAGCATCATCGGGAATTTCAACACCGAACTCTTCTTCGAATGCCATCACCAGCTCGACTGTGTCCAAGCTGTCCGCGCCCAGATCGTCAATAAAATTGGCGTTGTCCGAGACTTTCTCAGCATCAACACCCAGGTGTTCGATCACAATTTTCTTTACGCGTTCAGCCACGTCACTCATGATTTAATCCTTCTAATCACTATATACAACACTCTATCATCAACACCTCTTTGAGGGATTTCAGATACAAGCGCCACGCTTTTTACACATATTGCTCTTTGAGAACAATCTTATTTGCGCATTTTCTGCACTAACACACTGATAAACATGTGACGAGGGTCTATCATGTTTTTTTAACGTTGTTTTCCACTGTTAAAACAGGTTTTAAATCATCGTCATGCCGCCGTTAACATGAAGCGTTGCTCCCGTCACGTATCCTGCTTCATTTGAGGCTAAATAAACGGCAGCGGCGGCGATATCATCCCCTTTACCCAAACAACCCATCGGTACATCGTTAAGGATGCTTTCTTTTTGCTTATCATTAAGAACATCGGTCATGGGCGATTCGATAAAACCAGGCGCGATACAGTTGACTGTAATCCCGCGTGAAGCCACTTCTGCAGCCAGAGACTTTGACATCCCAATCAAGCCAGCTTTCGATGCAGCATAGTTGGCCTGCCCAGGGTTGCCCGCAATCCCAACAACCGATGTAACCGTAATGATTCGCCCAAATCGGCGACGCATCATGTTTTTAACCGCAGCGCGCGTGAGACGAAAAGCCGCAGTTAAATTGACTGCGATCACTTTATCCCATTCATCATCTTTCATGCGTATAAAGAGATTGTCACGCGTTAATCCTGCATTGTTGACGAGAATATCAAGCCCCTCCATCGCAGATTCTGCAGCTGGAATAAGCTCTTCCGTTGAGGCCGCATCCGATAAATCAGCACTCACCACATGCACACGTTCCCCAAGATCCGTGCTGAGCGCATCCAGTGCATCACGGCGCGTGCCTGATAAAGTGACAACAGCCCCTTGTGCATGAAGCGCCCGCGCAATGGCTTGTCCAAGACCACCGCTCGCACCTGTAACGAGCGCTTTCTTTCCGCTTAAATCAAACATGATATGCTCCGCTTTTATATTTCGTATGTTTTTTAGAGCTTTCATGCGTCACAGCAAATGAAGAAGGCAAGCGCTAAATCATGCATGAGGTACGCATTAAAGAGTGGGAAAAGACGTTATCCCCGTTATTTCTATATTCACAAGCTCAAAGCAGAAGAAAATCATTTTCTTTTGCCGTTTTTTCATGCTGTTTTCATGTGACAAACACATTTTAAAAAATAGGAGTATTGTGATGCTAAAGGAATTTAAAGAATTTGCGCTCAAAGGCAACGTTGTTGATCTCGCCGTGGGTGTTATCATTGGTGCGGCATTTGGTAAAATCATTGACTCAATCGTCGGCGATTTATTTATGCCAGTCATTGGTGCGCTCACAGGGGGCTTGGACTTCTCAAGTTACTACACAATGCTGACGGGACAAGTTTCAACAGGTGTATCACTGGTTGAAGCGAAAAAAGCGGGCGCTGTACTCGCATGGGGTAATTTCCTCACAATTGCAGTCAATTTTGCGATTATTGCATGGATTTTGTTTATGGTCGTGAAGGGCATGAACCGTCTGAAAAAATCTGAAGCCACAAAATCTTCAGCGCCAGAAGCGCCACCCGCTGATGTGCAACTGCTAACCGAAATTCGTGATCTACTTGCGAAAAAGGGCTAGTGCCCTCGCCTCTATCGTCGTGGTGCTCATTGTCTTAAATCTGGCTTTGAGGACACTTATTTATACCGCAAGCAAAACCATGCCCCAACGCATGGTTTTTTCGCACATTGTAGCGAAAAACCAGATTCCACTTTTGCGCAACATGCTCTAAACCACGTTAAACATGGCTAAGCTGAGAGTCGCTTTGCGCGGCAACTGTGGAAGGATAACAAATGCGTGCGTTAATGCTGCATGGTGATCGTGATCTTCGTTTAGAAGAGGTGGCCGCTCCTCCAGCGCCCATCAACGATGAAGTGCAAATTCAAGTCAAGGCGCTTGCACTCAATTATCTTGATGTATGGGGATTTCGTGGCATGGCATTTGCCAAACGCAAGATGCCACAAGTTGCGGGTGTTGAAGCATCTGGTGAGGTCATTGCCACAGGATCAGATGTTAAAACGCTCAAAGTCGGCGACAAGGTTGTGATGTACGGGGCGCAAATCTGTGGCACGTGTAAAGCATGTCAAGAAGGACGTGATAATCTTTGTGAAAACGTTGGCGGTATTATGGGCTTTCATTTGGATGGCTTTGCCCGTGATGTGCTCAATCGCCCTGAGCGCTTAGTTGTAAAAGTACCCGATAGCGTCAGCTTTAACGATGCCGCTTGTGCACCCATTGGGTTTGGTACGGTTCAGCATATGCTATTTGACAACGCCAAATTAGAGGCGGGCGAAAGCATCTTAATTCACGCTGCTGGTTCAGGTATTGGTACAGCGGCCATCAAAATGGCGAAAGCGATTGGCTGCACTGTTTACACCACTGTCGGCGATGATGAAAAAGCAGCTAAAGCTAAAGCATTGGGCGCAGATTACGTTGTCAATTATCGCACAGAGCGTTTTGAGGGCGAAGTGCGTCAGCTCACGAAGCGTAAAGGCGTTGATGTGGTGTTTGAGCATGTGGGCGCTGACACATGGAATGGCAGCTTGTTATGCCTGAAACGCGGTGGACGTCTCGTCACATGCGGATCAACGTCAGGTGTTTCTGTACAAATGAATCTGATGCAGCTTTTTCAGCAGCAATATCGCATTTTTGGCTCTTTTGGTTGCTCAATGCGTAACATTACGCAATCCCTTGATAAAATGGCGCTAGGCATGACGCCGGTGATTGATTCAACGTTTGCGCTCGAAGATTTCACTCAAGGGCTGGAGCGTTTAGAGAGCCGCAAGGTGTTCGGAAAAGTGGTGATTACGTTTTGAAAGCCCGTATTGCTCTCGCCCATAGCATCAAATGGCTTAATGCGCTTTTCGGAATGATCCTCGTTATTCCGTTGCGTGTGTTGTTTGGTTTTATCCGTTTACTCGGGATGTATCGCGCAAGCCGATGGGGTGGAGCGATCCTGCGTCAGGTAGGCCCATGGCTACCAGCGCATCAGACTGCACTTAAAAATATGCGTGCAGCTTTTCCTGATCGATCAGAACACGAGATACAAGCTCTTGTAAAAGGCGCATGGGACAATCTGGGGCGTACATCCGCTGAATATGCGCATCTCGATCAAATCTTTGATTATGATGATCGCGAATTTGATAATCGCAGATGCCGCGTTGAAGGCATTGAGCATTTTCTCAGCTTAAGGGATGATGGTAAGCCTGCGATTATTTTCTCAGCACATTTAGGTAACTGGGAACTCCCCGCAATCTGCGCTGCGCAGTATGGTTTAGAGACAACAGCCGTTTATCGCCCACCCAACACACCCGCTGTTGCACGTCTTGTGGATGAAATGCGTCGCCAAACAATGGGCGGTTTAGCTGCATCAGGTGCGGGAGCCGCATTTAAACTTCAAGGCGTCCTTGAGCGCAGTGGACATTTAGGAATGTTGATGGATCAACATTTCTCCCGTGGAGTCGTTGTTGATTTTCTGGGACAAAAGGCAATGGCTAACCCGATTTTAGCAAAATTTGCCCGCCATTTTGAATGTCCTGTTCATGGCGTACGCGTTGTTCGTGAGGCGGATCTTCATTTCAGATTGGAGCTAACCCCGCCTCTCACTTTGCCACGTGATCATGAAGGACGCATTGATGTGCAAGGCGCAACGCAAATGATGACATCGGTCATTGAGACGTGGGTGCGCGAATATCCCGATCAATGGCTCTGGATGCATCGGCGCTGGCGCCCCACTATGGTTGAAGCGGCTTTAAAACGCCAAAAGAAGCTTTAAGCCGCTTTATCAACCGACTCCACGCCCTTACGTAGCGAGCGTACAAGCGCATGAACCGCATCAACGGTGCTGGATGTGGCATGCCCCGCTTCATCAAGCGAGGTGCGCACGGCTTCAACAAGCGCAGAACCAATCACAACCCCATCGGCGCTTTGTGCGATCTGTGCGGCATCTTGAGCTGTTTTCACGCCAAAGCCAACGACAATCGGCAGCGTTGTATGGCGCTTGATGCGCGCCACAGATGTTGACACAGAACTAAAATCCACATGCCCTGCCCCCGTAATCCCCGTGACAGAAACATAATATACAAAACCCGAGGTATTTTTAAGCACTGTTGGCAAGCGCTTGTCATCCGTTGTGGGAGTGGCAAGGCGAATGAAGGATAATCCAGCTTGTAGAGCCGGCAAACAGAGCTCACGATCTTCTTCAGGCGGCAGATCGACAACAATTAACCCATCAACACCTGCGGCAAGCGCATCGCTCAAAAAACGTTCCACACCGTAAATATAAATCGGGTTGTAATATCCCATCAAAATAATCGGTGTTGTGGTGTTTTCACCGCGAAATTCACGCACCATCTGAAGCGTTTTTTTAAGCGTTTGCCCCGCTTTAAGTGCCCGTTGTCCCGCCCGTTGAATAGCAAGTCCATCCGCCATCGGATCAGTGAACGGCACACCAAGTTCAATAATATCTGCTCCCGCTGCCGGCAATCCCTTAAGAAGAGCAAGCGACGTCGCATAGTCAGGATCACCCGCTGTAATAAATGTCACGAGCGCAGCGCGATTTTGAGAACGGCAGGCGGTAAATGTGGTGTCAATACGTTGTGTCATGCGCACCTTATAAACACTGTTTGTGCTGTGAGGCAATGCGTTGTCCACATGCGGATCAGCAAGGTGCTTGAAGGATAGATCCAAGCGGTAATGGTGCCGCTTATAGGATTCGAACTTCCATAGGCTTTTGCTTGCAAAAGCCGTCCAACAAAAAAGACGTAGGTTCGACGGACGAACGGTTATTATCTATGGTGCCGCTTATAGGATTCGAACCTACGACCCCCGCATTACGAATGCGATGCTCTACCAGCTGAGCTAAAGCGGCTTATGATCAGGCTTTTTCGTCTGCCACAGACCGCCCTCAGACGCAAGGTGATTATTCGGCGTCAATATCAATGGCGCTTTTGCGTGAGAGCGGTGCATCAGGCGGTGGCGGAAGTGGGACGATCCGCTCATCAATGTCAGCCATCACATCACGGCGCGCATCCTCAGGGCTAAGCAACATCGCGCCATGATCTGTAATGAGGTTGGATGCAGGCGGCGTTGTCCAGATCAGCGCATTCAAACGCCCTGAAAGCGGTGAAAACGGCAACCATTCCGGAAAAGTTTGACCATCAGCCATCCAGCATGGATCAGGCGGGGCATAGCGCTTTTTATGAGACCACTCGCGAATTTTAGCAATGTGCCCCGTTTCCGCTTCATCTAAACTCATCGCAAGATCATAAACTCTTGCCGTGGGATAATGCGTAAGAAGCCATGATAAAGACGTGTGCGCTAACGCGAAATGACGCGATTTTAAAGCGGCATGAGCAAAGGCAAGATGCGCCTCGACGTGTTCGGGCGTGAGTTTTAGCAGCTGATGTGCACGATCAAGACGGTCTTGCACTGTATCATCAAACCGCAAATGAACGTAGCATTCCGCAATGGCAGGATGAGGCGTACGCTTCCACCCCGCTTCTAAAAGACGCATGGCCTTGCGCCAACTGCGACGTTCACTCAGAAGTTTACCATTGAGAACAATTGCGGGGATGAGATCAGGATTTGTGCTCACAGCATCTTCAACAAGCGTCAGCGCAGAGTCAGGGGCTTGAGGCGCCAGATAAAGCGCTTCAGCAGTGAGTAAAGCAGCGCGTCCCTTTTTGAAATCAGTGTTTGAGACTAGCTTTTGTTTATGACGGCGTTCAAGCCACGTGAGTGCTTCACGCCAACGTTGTTCTAAGCACGCATGATAAAGGCTTGCTTCACTGGCCCAACCAATGCTCGGAGCGTCTTGCGCAGCTTTAGAGGCATAACCAAGCGCTTCACTTAACGCCCCCCGTCGTTGAGCTTCAACATAAAGGCCGCGCAAACCCAGAAGATGCGTCTCAGGCACATTGACCATATCATGAAATAAGCGTTCTGCTTGAGAGCGATCACCCATAATTTGTGCGGTTTGCGCCTGAAGCAATAATGTGAGCGGCGTTGTGCCTAAAAATCGCACCGCTTCTTTCATAGCGCGTTGTGCGGTGGTGACATCGCCCGAGCCAATGGCGATTAACCCCTTTGAAAGTGCAACATTGCCGCGCCGCTCATGACGTCGTTGAAAAAAGACAGACCACAGATGAGGCAAGTCAAGAACGGTGCGAAGCAGTGACCACAGCACACCAAGCAAAACCATCACAAGGATTAAAAACCCAACAAGCACAACAAGGCTTGTTTCAACCCTGTAACCTTGCCAGTTCAGAGTGATATCGCCAGGAGATGCGCTAAGCCAATGCAGCCCTAACGCAGCTATACCCAACACAATAAGAAAACTTAAAAGACGCAGCACAGGCTATTGTCCTTTTTTCAAAGCGACAGTGAGAATATCCCGCTGGCGCTGATCAAGCGTTGTGATCAACGTTTCCCGTAAAGTGAGATAGTCGATCATGGATGTGATTTTTCCATCTTGCAAAAAACGATTGCGTTTATCGTCTGGAAAGCGCCGCCAAAGGGCAAGCGCATCATGAACATGATCACTCACAATCAGATCAAGAAATTGTTGCTCTAAAGGATCATGCTCAAATTTTTGTGATGCGCTAGCAGGTGTGTTTGCTTGTGTAGAGGCCTCTTGTTTACGCACAGTAATCAAACCACCAAGAAATTTTTGAGGCTCATCCAGCGTTGCATTTGATTGAGATGATTGAGGTGTTGATGCAATAGCCGCTTGATCAGGAGCGCGCATTCCTTGCGCAAAGACTTCAAAAAGCACTGAAAGAGAGACACGGCTTGCTTCATACTGATTAAGATTTGCGAGAAGGGCAGTGTCGGCATTAAGACCATTATGTGAGGCGACAAGGGCGATCAAATCATTGACAGACGCCCCACGACGAACATTCATTTCAAGATGCATCAAGAGAAGTGCCTGTTTAAGTTCAAAGAGCATATCAGTCTGCAATGACGCATCACGTACCGCTGTTTGTGTATCGCTCGACGACTCTTGTGTACGGCGTGAAAGCCCTGCGACACTCTGCTCAAGTGCATTAAGCCGATGAGTGAGTGGATTTAAATCAGGTTTTTCAGCCACAGGTAAAGGTGCAATCAACCGTGGATGACGCTCAATCACACTTAAGCGTGCACTGACATCATCAAGAAGTTGCTGGGTTTCAAAGGGAATGCGCGCAGGATAAAGGGTGGGCATCACGATAAAAAATGCACTGACACTGATAACCGCCCCCAAAAAGCCCGCAAGCAACACACTCATCCAAGAGAACCCCCGAGAAAATCCCGTATTTTGTTCTTTTTGAGCATTAAGTGAAGGTTCACCCTGAGTATGCTCTGCTTGATCGGCATCCACAGAGGGTTGCGCCATAACGCTATCATTTTCATCGTAAGTCGCTTGCTGCGTTTGGATGAGAGGGTCTGGTGTTTTAGGCGTGCGCGGCATACGTGATTCCATCAAAAGCATTTAGAAAATCATCGTGGCGCTTTCATGTGGCTATTTCAAGTTTTACAGCTCTCTATCGCATTTAAAAAGTTTGTGTAAAACATTGCATTCGTCTCACCATGTCTTTTAAAAGTCACGTAAAGAAAACTGCCAATGGTGGCTGGAGAAAACGTAACATGTCTTTTATTGATCTGGCGGCGCAAAATCTTCTCTCACCTATGGTGTTGTTTTTCGTGCTTGGATTGATAGCGGCATTGGGGCGCTCTGATCTGACAATTCCTGAATCGATTGCAAAGCTCCTTGCGCTTTATTTGATGATGGCAATTGGTTTTAAAGGCGGTGCGGAAGTTGCGCGCTCTGGGGTTACACCTGCGATGCTCGCACTTATGGCGGTCGGTGGCGCACTCTCTTTTCTGATTCCTTTTCTCGCGTATGCCATCTTACGGCTTGTTTCGCGCTTGAGTGCGATTGATGCAGCTGCCGTTGCGGCACATTATGGCTCAATCTCAATCGTGACATTCATTGCTGCCACAACAACCGTTAAAGCGCTTGGTCTTGATTACGAAGGCTATCTTGTGGCGGTCGCAGCCGTGATGGAAACACCCGCGATTTTAGCAGCACTTCTGATTGCGCGAAAATCAAAAGAGTGGGTTTCAGAAGGTGAGAGCGAAGGATTAGGAGCGCTCTTGCGCGAAGTGGGACTTAATGGCTCAGTCGTCATGCTCGTGGGTTCTTTTTTTATTGGCTGGATCACAGGCCAAAAAGGATTGGCGATGATTGCACCGCTGATTGTTGATCCTTTCCGTGGTTTTTTATGTCTGTTTTTGCTCGATATGGGACTTATTGCGGGACGAGGAATGCGCGAGGGACGTAAATATCTTTCACCAAGCGTCTTTATGTTTGGATTGATCATGCCTTTAATTGGCGCGGGACTGGCAACACTTGCGATTTTACCGCTTGGTGTCAATCAAGGAACAGCGGCAGTCTTTATTACGCTTGCGGCATCAGCGTCTTATATTGCCGTACCAGCGGCAATGCGTCTTGCTCTTCCGCAAGCGCGCGCATCCATTTATGTGACGCTATCACTTGGCGTAACATTTCCCTTTAATCTCGCGTTGGGCATTCCGCTTTATATTGCGATGGCGCAATATCTGTTTCGCTAATTATTTCTCAAGGAATTTGTCATGGTTGCCATGCATTTAAAAAAACGTATCGAAATAGTTGTCGAGGCTCCCGTGCTTCATCGTTTGCTTGATAAGCTCGATAAAGTCGCGGTGACAGGATACACCGTGTTGCCCGCTCTTGCAGGCCGTGGACGTGAAGGCTCATGGCGCGGCGAAAATCTGGTTGGTGATACTGGTCACATGGTGGTGGTGATGTGTGTCACTAGCCCAGACCGCGTTGATCAGGTTCTTGAAGCTGCATACGCCATCATTTCACGTCAAATTGGTATCGTCACAGTATCAGATGTGCAGGTTATTCGCGCCGAACATTTTTAAACACCATATTACCCGCATGAATCGGCTTCAATAAGCTTGCCATTCATCCATCCTTCACCTGAAAACGCGTCAAAACCTTTGATATGGCGATCATCCCCCTTCCACCAGCGCACGTGTTGCCAATCCCCTTTTTTTCCCGATAAAAGCATGATTTCATCGGATGATGTCATGCGTCCTTTGAGGGGCGCGTTCTGATCAGGGGCAGCGCGTAACGCCACATAACCATCTTTGGTTTTTTTGATTTCACAAAACGATGTCGCATGCGCGTTCTGTGACAATGAAAGCATTGTGATTAAAGCGATGGCAAAAGCCCCACCTTTCTTACAACAAAGGTAAGTGTAATTTTGAAGCATGTAAGTGCAAGACATGAACATAACTTTCATTAAAAGCATGATACGCACATCAAAATAGCTCATTTAAGCCATTCAGTCATCGTATTGCCGCAATCTTTGGATCGCTTAGTCACACATTTTTAACCCTAAAGAATCGTTCTGAGCTGCCTTGCAACGAAACATCCCTAACGGAACCTTCCGTTAACGATCTCTGGTCTATTTCTATCAACCATAAACTTAATTCTGCGTTCATGCCATCATGAAGGCCACATCACTTCGAAGGAGAACTGACATGGTGTCAGCGACAATAACAAAACAATCACACAAAGCATCGTGGACTAAAATAGCTCTTGCGGCATTTTTTGCGCTAACCGTGGCCGCGTGTTCATCAAATCCCGATGGAGCCAATGGCGCGAATGGCGGTTTTGGTGCAGGCGGCGCGGCAACACCTGGAAGTGCACAGGATTTCGTTGTCAATGTTGGAGATCGCGTTTTCTTTGAAACTGACTCGACTGATTTGACATCAACCGCCACAGCAACGCTCGATAAGCAAGCACAGTGGCTCGCCCAGTATCCACGCTATGTCTTTACGATTGAAGGCCATGCGGATGAGCGCGGCACAGCTGAATACAACTACTCACTTGGTGCGCGCCGTGCGCAAGCTGCTCGTGATTATCTTGCATCACGCGGAATTGCGGCATCACGCATTCGCTCAGTGTCTTATGGCAAAACGCGCCCTGTTGCAGTGTGTAATGACATTTCATGCTGGTCACAAAACCGTCGTGCAGTAACAGTGCTCTCAACGGGTGCGGGTTCTTAAAAGCATTAAGATTGCACAGATTGCATTCTTCAAAAGTTAGATGATGGCAGCATTTATGATTGTTTTTCGCCATCATCTGAACATCGGGCGTGTCTGAGGATAGGCCTGATCTGCCCTCGTCCCTCCATGCGGTTCAATGTGCGCACTTGAACGCGTTCATGGGATGATGCGGCCAAAATCGGCGTCCTCTGGCCAGAGGACGCCGATTTTTTATGGATGAGGCAATCATAATCCATATTATCATCTTCACCTGCATATCATTTTCTTGTATGCCACTGTGACATGTAAAGTAAGTGATTAATGAGAAGGCATGGCGATGACGCATAGCACCCCATCACAGCACAGTGCGGTGATTATTATTGGTTCAGGCCCTGCGGGTTACACAGCCGCAATTTATGCAGCCCGTGCCATGCTCAAACCGATACTTATTTCCGGACTTCAAGCCGGTGGGCAGTTAATGATCACCACAGACGTTGAGAATTTCCCAGGCTTTGCGGATGTCATTCAAGGGCCTTGGCTCATGGAGCAAATGCGTCTTCAGGCTGAGCACATGGGCACTGTGATGGTTTCAGATCATATTGTCTCTGTTGATCTGAGCAAACGTCCCTTTACGCTCAAGGGAGATGGTGGCGCGCTTTACACATGTGATGCGCTCATTATTGCAACAGGCGCAACAGCTAAATGGCTTGGTTTGCCTTCTGAGCAAGCCTTCCAAGGTTTTGGAGTCTCGGCTTGCGCAACATGTGATGGATTCTTCTTTCGCAATCGTGAGGTTATTGTTGTTGGTGGAGGGAATACAGCGGTTGAAGAAGCACTTTATCTCGCCAATTTGGCGAAAAAAGTTACGCTTGTGCATCGACGGGATTCTTTGCGTGCTGAACGCATTTTACAAGATCGCGTTTTCCAGCATCCCAAAATTGAAGTCATCTGGAATCATGAAATTGATGAGATCTGCGGGGCAATAGCACCAAAAGGCGTCACTCATGCGCGTCTTAAAAATACGCTGACAGGCGAAACACAAGATGTCGCGGCTGAGGGTGTATTCATTGCGATTGGCCATGCCCCCGCCACAGAGTTATTTAAAGATCAACTCGTCTTGCGCTCTTCAGGATATATTGAGACGGTTGCAGGATCGACAAAAACGTCCATTGAGGGTGTTTTTGCCGCAGGCGATGTTACTGATGAGGTCTATCGCCAAGCTGTTACGGCGGCTGGCTTAGGATGCATGGCTGCGCTTGAAGCAGAGCGTTATCTAACAATCCACGGCAAAAGTGAGGCGGAGCATCATCCGAAAAATGTAAGCGATTTTCGGGAGCATGATGTGACCAAACAGAAATTGACAGCATGACGTGGGTCAATCAAAGAAATGTGCTCTAGAGCACAACAGTGTCGCCGCATAACTGTCATATCATGCGCCTAAGAAGGAATTAGACTTTAAATGTCACAGGAGCGCACGGTGGATTGGGATAAAGTCCGGATCTTTTATAAGGTTGCGGAAGCAGGAAGCTTTACGAAAGCGGGCGATGACATGGGGCTAAGCCAATCTGCTGTGAGCCGCCAAATCAGTGCGCTTGAAAAAGACCTTAAAGCGACACTTTTTCACCGACACGCCCGTGGCCTTATTCTGACAGAACAAGGGGAAATGTTGTTTCGCACAGCACGCGAGATTACACTCAAACTTGATACAGCCAAAGCAAGACTAAACGACTCGCGAGAGCGCCCCTCAGGTGAACTCAAAATCACGTCGAGTGTTGGTCTAGGCTCACATTGGCTCACGCCGCGCCTCACGGAATTTATGGATAGTTATCCTGAAATCAAAGTGGAGGTCATTCTCACCAATGACGAGCTTGATCTAGCGATGCGTGAAGCTGATGTAGCGGTGCGTTTACGTCAACCCGTACAAAGTGACCTTATCCAACGCAAACTGTTCACAGTTCACTTTCATGTCTATGGCTCACCTGAATATCTTAAGCGCTATGGCACACCGCAAAAGTTAGAAGATCTTGATGATCACCGCCTCATTTCATTTGGGGGGTCACAACCATCATATTTGCTTGAAGTGCATTGGCTCGCACAAGTAGGACGCGAAGGAAAAGTGCCTCGCCCCTATGCTCTTGTCGTCAATAATATTACAGCACTTCGTAATGCAGTGACACGTGGCATGGGGCTAGCCGTATTACCCGATTATTTGATGGACAACGGCTTGCCCCTGACAAAAGTGCTTACCGATGTCGATATGCCATCACTTGATGCTTATCTCGTTTATCCCGAAGAGATGCGCTCTGTAGCCAAAGTGCAAGTCTTTCGGGACTATCTAGTCTCAAGCGCACAGCGCTGGACGTACTAAAGCATATTGCGCAAAAGTGGGAACCGGTTTTGCGTAACAACATGCGACAAAGTAAAAATTTAGTTTACATTCATCTGATGCTGAAATGAATGCTGTTGCGAGCTCCATTATTTTTTAAAACTTCAAACTCGCACCGCCGCGCAAAACATTAGCGGTAGGACTAATCTCAACAGGTCCAATGCTTGAATTGTAGCGGCTGTCACTGAAATTATAGTGTAAGAATTCACCGCGCACTGAAACCTGATGTGAGAGCTTCATTTCTGCGCCCGCACCCACAACCACGCCAGTGTGTGTACGTGTACTTTTGACAATCGCATCATCAAGCTGCGTGCCTGCACCTGCGATCCCTGCTGTGCCATAAATAAGCGCTCTATCCATCGCCACACCCGCACGTCCGCGAAAGCTTGATGTCCATTTCTGGCGATATTTGAGCGCAAGGCCGCGATGATCAATGCCTGAAGCTGTTGCATCTGCTTCAGCACCGAGCACAAGCTGGTCAATCTGAAAATTATAACCCACATGGGCTCCGCCCACGACACCCGATGTGTTCGAGCCAGCAGCATCACCAAACCCGCCCCCTGCATGAATACCCGCATAAAGGCCGCTCCAATCAGATGCGCCTCTTGGTAGCCCTGAGGATTGCGCCCGTGCAACGGCAGCCATTGTGAAAAGTAAGGCCAATGCCATAAGAGGTGTAATTAATTGAGCTTGATATTGTTTCATTGCTTTTACTCACATTTTTACGCCAAAGTGATTTCAAGAAACCACGTCAAAAAAAGATTTAAGGCCTCTCCAGTTTATTCATGTTGTTTGGAGTGACGATAATTTGATAGATTACATCAAGCAATGATCAAGGTTAACCCATTATTTCATAAAGTTTTTGCTAAAGATAATAAAGTATAAATATTTAATTTAGTCATGCTTTATTAAATATATCTGTAAACGATTTATTAACTATACGATTTAAGAGCAAGGGACCACTCTTCAAGAACTTGGAAATCCCTTTCCAAAGCAAAATATTGCTCATAAAAAACATGAAAGCGCTCAAATGGACATATGCGCGAGAGTGCCCAAATGCACGCGCCTCGTATAAGGGGTGAAGGATCCATCAAAAGCGCATCAAGAGCAGCTTCGTAAATAGGATCAGCAGTATTCCCGATTGCAATAAGCACATTCCGAATGAAACGCTCACGACCCGTACGCTTAATAGGTGTACCTGCGAATAGGGTGCGAAACGCGCCATCATCAAGCGTAACAAGTTCTTTTAAAGGCAATTCACGCAGATGATCATGTAACATTAAACGGGCATGGCGTGCTTCTTGAGCAAATTTATTCCATGGGCATACAGCTAAACAATCATCACAGCCAAAAATGCGATTACCGATGAATGGACGTAAATCACGCGCGATAGAGCCTTTATGCTCAATCGTGAGATAAGCAATGCACCGTGATGAGTCGAGCACATAAGGTTCCGCAAAAGCATGCGTTGGGCAAATGGTTAGACATTTTGTACACGAGCCACAATGATCGATTTCAGGAACGTCTGTTGTTAAGTGAGCGGTCGTGTAAATTGCCCCCAAAAAAAGCCAATTGCCATAATCACGTGATACCAGAACCGTGTGTTTGCCCTGCCAGCCAAGCCCAGCGGCTTGGGCAAGCGCTTTTTCCATCACAGGTGCTGTATCAACAAAGACCTTCACACCTGCCCCACACGTATGAACAAACCATTGTGCAAGCTGTTTAAGTTGCCCCTTGATCACATCATGATAATCGCGCCGCCGAGCGTAGGTTGCGATAGCAGCATGGTGCAATTTTTCAAGAGCATGAAGCGGATTATCATCCGGCGCATAATTAACGCCTAGCATGATGATTGAATTGACGTCAGGCCATAATATCGCTGGATTGGCACGCTGTTCAGCGCGTGTATGCATCCAATCCATATCAGCAGCAAAACCTTTATGAAGCCAATCCTGAAGGCGTTTTGGCGCATCAGGAATTGCAAAGGGAGATGTAATGCCAATCGAGTCAAAACCAATGAAGCGTGCTTTTTCTTTAAGTGCATGTGTTAAATGTTGAGTGCTAAGAGAGGGCATATTGGATCCCTTATAAACACTCATGATGTTGGAGGAGTGAGCGCATCATCAGAAAGAAAGCCACGGCCTTCGATGATCAACGCTTGTGTTGTCGTTTCAATAGTCTCTTGAAGTTGCGTTAAAAACACATTTTTGTTTAATCCCGCAGGGATGAGCGACATGCATTGCGCAATAATTGTCCCAGGACGACGTAAAAAGCGACGGCGCGGCCAAAACAACCCTGCATTTAGTGCGATGGGGAGCACAGGCGTACGCACATTATGATAAAGATGAACAATGCCATATTTATAGACCGCAGGTGCATCAGGCGCACGACGCGTACCTTCAGGAAAAATGATGATCTGATATCCCTCTTGAAGCGCCCTTTTAACATCATCATTGAGCTTCTTGAGAATTTTTGAGCCTTTTTGACGATCAATAGGGATCATACCCAATTTTTTAAGATACCAGCCAAACAGCGGAATCCACATCAACTCACGTTTAAGAATAAAAATAGCGCGATCAAAAATAAGAAAAAGGGCGAAGGTCTCCCACATCGACTGATGTTTGGCAGCGACAAGAAGCCCCCCTTGAGGAATATAATCCACCCCCCGAAACACACTGTGTGTGCCTGCAATAATGCGCAATAAAAAAAGCGCTGATCTCGCCCATGCACGCGTAATTGCACGTAGATAACGCTTTGGCATCACTAAAGAAGGGAGCGCCAAGATCATCCAAACAATCAAATTCATGTAAAAGAGCGTATTAAAAGTGAGGGATCGCACGATGAGCATAGGGTTCAAGCCCACTTACAGTTTTGGAGGGGTTTCATAAACAGGCTTACGCCCACCCGATGTGAGAACACTCAGATAAGAGCTTTCCGGATCACTTTCAAACACCATTCGCGACTTTGCCGTAAGAAATTTCACATATTCAATGAGAAAAAGTCGCGTACGTGTTATCATACTCATAAAATAATGATCTTGATCGCTCGCCGCAATCACGGAAAACGGCACAAGCTGCGTATGCGGCATCGCGTGAGAAAGCTCAAGCAGCGCGCGAGGCATATGATAATTTGAAGTGACAACAATCAGGGATGAAAACTGATGATTTTTAACCCAGCGGCGTGTTTCAATGGCATTTCCGATCGTATTACGAGCAAGATAATCAAGATCAACACAGCAATTATACCAGATTTTCAAATCAGGAGTCGCCTTGATCAACTCATCTTGCGTGTTGCGAGGATGCACCCCTGAAATAAGCAGACGCTTACCCTTATTTGATGCCAGTAAATCAACAGCATCGGAAATACGCTGCGTGCCACCTGTAAGAACCACAATCCCGTCCGCCCGAATAGCAGGAGGAATTTCCGTATGCGTAATGCCGCCCAAAAAAATACCCAACCCGATCAGGAATGCCCCCATCAGGAAACTGGCTAAAAAAATGAAGACCGCGATCAAAGATTTCACAATAACTCCAAAATAGTGCGTTCAATACATTAGCGCTTCACAAGTCCAAGCTGCATAAGCGCACGTGCCACTGTCGAGAAGGTTTCTTTGGGGATTGCATTCCCAACACGTCCCTTCTCATAAAGCTCAGCAGCAAGCGCAGGATCATCAAAAAATGGTATTTTGCTTTCCTTGGCACGCCTTTCAATTTCAATAGCACTTTCCCCTGTTCCGCGTGCAGCCACAATAGGAACCCCAAGCAGATCAGGTTTGTAACTGATTGCAAGAACATTACCGTCTTTTGTCTTGAACACAACAGACGCATTATTGATCCCCACAAGTCCTGCCGTCTGCTGATTTTCCTGTCGAATGCGGTTGCGGGCACGTCTAACATCAGGAGAGCCAGAATCCTCTTTTTGCTCCTGTTTCATTTCCGTGAGGGTCATCATCTGGTCTTTGTTAAATTTCCAGCGCGTAATCACAAAATCAAGCACAGCACTTAAAAAAAGCATGAGCATCCCGATAATGATGATTTTAAGAGTGATCACCGCCAGTACTTCATAAACACACGGCAGACCGCATGTCGGCGACCAGAAAGCATCATTCACGTGCTTTCGGTTAACCACCCAAACAATAATAAAAAAAACAGGAATTTTTATAATCCCGCGGATTAATCGCAAAAAAGCATCAAGTGTAAACATATTCTTGAAGCCATTGGCGGGATTAAACTGCGAAAAATTGGGCGGACGCATATGAAACAAAAAGCCGCCTGTATCAATCATGGTCGCGACAACGACAGAAATAAAAACAATCAAGAAAAACGGAAATAGAATATCAAATGTGATCTGAATCGTCATTGTCATGGCGATAGCGACCCGTGTTTCAAAATCACGCGGTTGCATTAAAGGAATATCGCGAACCAAGATGGCAAGGCGACCAAAAATTTCATCTCTCGCCACAATGAAATAAATCAATAATACAAGAAGCGATATTGCCCCTGTAATCTCCTGACTGCGCGGAATTTGTCCTTCATCGCGCAGTTTGCGCAATTTTTTAGAGGAAGGCTCAAACACCTTTTCTTCGGCACTATCATCAGCCATGGCGCATTTCTAAAGCATTGATGATTAAGTGAAACCCACGCTCAACGTTCTCATGTGTTTGCATTTTATTCACTGACGTAGCCCTTCCAGTCACGCGAACCGATGATCACTTCGCTTAAAAATGCTGTCATTCGTGTCATTGTGGTGGTCAGAAGCCTTTGACCCCAAGATAACTTCTTAAAAACGCAACCATTGTTTGCCAGTCTCCCTTGACGTATTGCACGAGAAACATGCCGTAAAGCGGAATCATGAGGCCAACCATCATATTTTTGATGGCATTCGACATATCTGAAAGCTGAATGCCCGGTGCAAGTCGATTCGCAATCGCAAGCGCTAAATCAAGTGCAAACATCAAAATTAAAGCAGGACCACCAACCACCATACCGATAACAAAAATCAGCGTCATCATCTTACCCACAATAATGAGGGCATCAAGGTCAACAGGTGGCGCCATCTCATGTACAGGCCAGAATTTATAACTATCATACATCAACTGAACAACTGCGAATAAACCACCCGCAATCACGAAAATTGATAATCCTGATAAGAGTAAAATTGTCCCCGTTGTAGTCACTTCCTGCGCGTTAACAGGATCGGTTTGGTTTTGTTGTGTTGAACCGCGCTCAGCATCAATGAGATCGCCCGCGGTTTGAATGCCCCAAAACGGAATTCCAAGCAAAAGTCCCATTCCAAGCCCTATGATACCCTCTTTGACGAAGATCATCATCAATAAAGGCGTTCGTTGAGGCTCAAGCAAGAAGGCAACCTGATCTTGCAAAGCAATGGCAATCGGGAATGAAATGGCAAGAGAGAACATCGCCCTTGTCTGCCCTTGAATACGCGCCCACGAAAACAAAGGGAAAAGCGTCATAAAACCAAACATCCGCGCTTGAACAAGTGAAAGTGCAAGCAGAAACGGCTCATACTTTGTAATCAATTCTGCTAAAATTGTGTAGTTTAACTCCATGGGCTAGCGCACCCTCTGTCGTGAGCCACTCATCGCGTCATCAAATGAAAAGATGAAAAAACCTGCCGTGTATGTTCATAAAGGGGATAGGATAGTGTTTGCCCCATCGCCAAATAAACACCCAAAATGACAATGACTTTCACCATCGCAGGGAGTGTTTGATCTTGAATTTGCGTCGCGGCTTGCAAAATCGCAAGCACAACCCCGACGAGCACAGCGATCGCCACAGGAATACCCGCCAAAATCGCACCTGCACGAAAATTGCTATAGATCTCGTTACTGAGAACAATGTAATTCATAGCGTTTTCCTTTAAAATGACCCTCACGCATAACTCAGCACAAGCCCTTGAAGCAAACGCGACCACCCATCAACAACAATAAACAACAACAACTTAAGCGGCGTAGAAATAACCGTAGGAGAAAGAGAGTTCACTCCCATTGCGACAATCACCACACTGATGACAAAGTCGACAACTAAAAATGGTAGATAAAGCAAAAAGCCGATTTCAAAAGCACGGGTCAGCTCAGAGACGAGAAAAGACGGCAAAAGAATGATAAAATCCTTATCCGTCACAGGCCCCATATTTTTATTTTTCCAAATCTCGTCTGTCGTTTCGACAAAGAATTTTCGTGCTTCAGGACGAGCATGACGATCTAAAAATGTGAAGATTGGTTTATAGGCTTCTTTGGCAACACGCTCATAATCTTCAACAGTCTGAAAAGTTTGTTTAGGATCAGTCACAACCGTGTAAACATCTTTAATCACCGGAGCCATAATGAAAATCGTCAGAACAAAAGCGATCGTCGCAAGCACGTTACCGGGAGGGGTTTGCTGAATACCAAGCGCATTGCGCACCAAAAAAAGCACAATCGAAATTTTGGCATAAGACGTGCCCATAAGCACAAAAACAGGTAAAGCAGCCAGAACCGCTGACAGCAGAAACAGTGTAAAAAACGTTGGCGCCGACCCTGTCATAATTTATATTTCTTCATGCTATTGCACGATTTTACCAAAAAAAGCGATCTTCATATTCCGTGTAAATAACACATGCTTGATGGCATCGTACTCGGATCCATCATGTTGCAATTTGAATAACACGCACACCAATTGAGTCGGCAATACGCACCAACTCCCCAGAGCCGATACGTCGTCCACCCGAAATAATATCAACTTCCTGAGAAAGTGGACGTCCCAGATCAAAAACATAACCTTGCCCCAACGTTTCAATTTCATTGACGCTAAGCGTCACACGCCCAAGTTCAAAAACCACATGCACGGGAACATCCTTTACTGTGCCAAAAGGCGGCGCATTGTCATCGGCAAATCCACTGTTCACTTCAGCCCCCATCGTAAATGGCATCGTGTTGGCATCAGCACGTCGCAGAAGTGGCCCGTCAAGGATCGGACGCAAATTCTGCCATGTGCAGGTTTGTACAAACTGCTCACCAACGACAGCAGCCACTTTTTGATACGTGATGTAGGTTCCATCAAGAATGATTCCCGCGCCAACATCAAGCAGAGCCATATCTGACAGGCTAAAGGATGAATAACCAGCACGTAGCGATACAGGGATTGTTAAATCAACTGGGCGTTTGCGATCAGGCTCCATCGCATTAATGCTTTGGCTGATTGTTACTTTGTCAATAGGCGAGACGTTGACAGCCATTGGAAAGGGCGTCGACTCATTAAAAGCCACAGCAAATGTAAAATCGGCAGGAAGACGCAAAGGCGTTGGACAAATCACTTCACCCAAACGCACAGGAGCCTGAAGCAAACCTTCAAGCGCTTTAATTGCTGGAGTGAAGATATATTCAAGAATAATGGCGCGTAAACGTGGCTCTAAACCATCAAAAGGCAAATCCGGAAAACGCTCTCCTGCGATACGCAACAAAATATCTATCGGAAGTGAAACCATCGCCAAACGATCAGAGATCACCACTTCAAGACGTGCCCAGCTCCCTGTCCACTGTTTCACAAGATAAGGAGGCAAGGGCCATACCGCCAGCGATCCTGCCCCTGAATCAAGCTTTGCGGGCAAGCGTCTGCGTGCAAGAATATTCCCTTGTGTCCATTCAGTTTTATTGATGAGCGGGAATTCAGGTGTCGAAGCAAGAACTTGCAGACGCTGTTGCGCCGCTTGAATATCTTGCTGCGGTGTTGTTTCAACGCCCTGATCCATTGTGATTCCATAAGCGACAGGCGCGAAGGTAAAGCATCATCCAAAAACTCTAAGCGGTTTTTTGACCCGAAGGGCCGCGAAGCGAATAAACGATCTTATAAAATACAAATTGAGATCACGATATGATTCTCATGAAGAGCATCACGATCTCAATACGCTGTAAAGCATTTTTGAGCTGACGTGAATCATGAAAATGGGCTTTCCGTTTGTTTTACGCGTATGTTTTTGAAGCAAAACCACCTACACTTTTACGATCCGAAGGGCAGCGTAGCAAAACATGCTTTTTATTCTCAAGCATGTTTCAGCGTAAAACCGCTTACACTTTTACGAAACATGCTTTACAGAAAAGCATCACACTTTTTTGATACGTTTTGATTGCACTTATGCTGACATCAGCTCCGCCCCCTTATCCTGATTTTACCTCTGCGACACCTCATGCGCCGAAAGATCGCGACATGTTTGAAACAGGGGCAGGGATACTTGCGGTTAAAGGTCTCAAGAAAAGTTATCGCGCCAGAACAGTGGTTCATGATGCTGCTCTTCATGTGCGCAATGGTGAAGCGGTAGGACTACTTGGCCCCAATGGCGCGGGTAAAACCACGATTTTTTATATGATTACGGGGCTTGTTGCCGCTGATTGCGGGGTCATTAATCTCAATGGTCATGATATCACGCATTTACCAATGTATCGTCGTGCGCGTTTAGGGATTGGTTATCTGCCTCAGGAAGCATCTATTTTTCGGGGTCTCAACGTCGAAGATAATATCCGTGCCGTTCTTGAAGTCGCCGAACCCAACCGCAAAAAGCGTGAAATGCAACTAGATTCACTGCTTGAAGAATTTAATATCACGCGCCTTCGAAAATCACCTTCCATTGCCCTTTCAGGTGGTGAGCGTCGCCGCTGCGAGATTGCACGTGCTCTTGCAAGCCAACCAAGCTTTATGCTGCTTGATGAGCCTTTTGCTGGCATTGATCCCATTGCAGTGGGTGACATTCAAAATCTTGTGCGACATCTGACCAAGCGCGGTATTGGGGTTCTCATCACGGATCACAATGTGCGCGAAACATTAGGCTTGATCGACCGCGCTTATATCATTCACTCTGGGCGCGTGCTAACCGAAGGCACACCCGATGAAATCGTTGCGAATGAAGATGTACGCCGCCTTTATTTAGGTGAAGATTTCCGCTTGTAAGCCCTTGATAAAAAAGCTCTTATCTAATTTGCATAGTATGCACATTAAAGTGCGCGGCGATACTACAACACAAAAATCTCAATCACACGTTCAGATCGTTGAGTTTGAATGCAACCGATTATATATCACATCCCACCTTCTAAATGCGCAGCAACGGTGAAAATATCTTTGTCGCCACGTCCACAAAGGTTCATCACCATCAGGTGATCGTGAGGGCGTTTAGGAGCAAGTTCGCACACGCGCGCAATAGCGTGAGCAGGCTCTAACGCTGGAATAATGCCCTCTAAACGTGAAAGTAATTGAAACGCTTCAAGCGCTTCATCATCAGTGGTGGAAAGATACGTCACGCGCCCTGTATCAAACAGCCAAGCATGTTCGGGGCCAATACCCGGATAATCAAGCCCAGCCGAAATTGAATGCGCATCGGTAATCTGGCCATCATCATTCATGAGGAGATAAGTGCGATTACCGTGAAGCACACCAGCGCGTCCACCCGTCAGCGATGCAGCATGTTGGCCAGAGGATAACCCGTGCCCCGCCGCTTCCACACCAAAGATTTCAATGTTTGGCTCATCTAGAAACGGGTGAAACAAGCCAATCGCATTTGAGCCGCCGCCAATACACGCCACAAGCGAATCAGGCAGCCGACCTTCCGCCTGCATCATTTGTTCGCGGACTTCGCGACCAATCACACATTGAAAATCACGCACCAGCATCGGATAAGGATGAGGTCCTGCGGCCGTGCCAATACAATAAAATGTATCACGCACATTCGTAACCCAATCACGCAGCGCTTCATTCATCGCATCTTTAAGTGTGCCTGTGCCTGACGTGACTGGAATAATCTCAGCCCCAAGCATTTTCATGCGAAACACGTTCGGCTTCTGGCGCTCGACATCCGTTGCGCCCATATAAACAACACATTGCAAGCCAAAGCGCGCACACACAGTCGCCGTCGCGACACCGTGCTGACCCGCGCCTGTTTCCGCGATAATGCGTGTTTTACCCATGCGAATCGCTAATAAAATTTGCCCTAGCACATTGTTGATCTTGTGCGCGCCCGTGTGATTAAGCTCATCGCGTTTGAGATAAATTTTCGCACCGCCCAAATGTTTGGTGAGACGTTCTGCAAAATAAAGGGGGGACGGACGACCCACATAATGTTTCAGATAACCGTCCAACTGACTTTGAAAATCAGGATCATTCTTTGCGACCTTGTAAGCGTCTTCAAGCTCGAGAATAAGCGGCATCAGCGTTTCAGCCACAAAGCGACCGCCGAAAATACCAAAATGCCCCTGTTCATCAGGACCTTGGCGCAAACTATTGGGCGATATGTGAGCAGCTTGAGAAGATGTCGGCATCATAAAACCTTAGAAAGCAGAGAAGCAAAAAAGTTGACGTACCATGATCAGGAGACAAAACAATCGCACGATTACAAGACGCCACGATAAGCGCTTGTTTATCGTGAAACAACGCCGTTGGCAAAGGCTTCTCGGGCTTGTGATATAAATCGCTTGATCTTGACATCATCTTTAACACCGAGCGAGCGTTCTACACCTGATGACACATCAACACCCGCGAGCCTTGTGATGTGAATAGCTTGCGCAACATTCTCAGGCGTTAATCCACCCGATAAAAGAACCGGAACATCACTTTTAAGCCCTTTAAGCAAGCTCCAGTCAAAGGTGATCCCGTTTCCACCGGGCAGATCAGCCCCTTCAGGTGCTTTGGCATCCAGTAGAATATAATCACTTAAAGGTGCAAAAAGCGAAATTTCCGCAAGATCATTGGCTGTTTTGACCCCAATCACTTTCATGATCTGGCCGCTGTAAAATGTACGTAGTTCTGATAAACGCTCAAGACTTTCATCGCCATGACACTGAATCACATCAGGCTGCCAAAATTGAATGAGGGATTCAAGCAAGGCATCATCGGCATTCACTGTGAGCGCAACAATTTTAGCCCGTCCCCGCGCTTGATCTGCCAGTTGCTGACCCTGTGCAATATTAACATGGCGTGGACTTTTCGCGAAATAAACTAGCCCCACCATATCCGCACCCGCACTGAGCGCGCTTTCAAGGGTTTCTGCTGTGGAAAGACCACAGATTTTAATCAGGCCCGCAGGTTTTAATAACGTATCCATAGCGCTCTTCTCGCGCCTTAAGAGCCAGCCAAAGCTGGATATGAAGGCGCTATCACCGTTTCCGAATGAGGTGGAGCGGTGATAACCGCTTTTTCACGCCGCATGTCATCCAGTTCACGCTGTAAGCGTTCAATCTCTTTACGAGAAATGCGCAAACTTTTACGATACTTCCCTTGAGAGAGCCACACCGTGATGCCGCCAAGCAAAACGCCAAAAGCGATTGATCCCAAAATGACAAGATAAAGCGGCAATTCCCATAAGGGCACTGAACGATCAAGAGCAAGCGGAACAAAGCGCAGCGACACCACATCGCGGTTAGCCATCGACAGAACAAGAAGCCCCACAAACAGGGGCATCAAGATGATGAGCTTAACAGCGCGATGCCACGTCATAATAATCCTATCTCGCCTATTTCGCTCAATGTTTTATGTATTGAGACGTTGACGCATCTCTTTACCTGTTTTGAAAACAGGCATCAGCTTTTCATCGACAGAGACTTTCTCACCTGTACGCGGATTACGCCCTGTACGTGATTCGCGGCGCTTGGTAGAAAACGCACCAAACCCGCGCAGCTCAACACGCGATCCGCTAGCGAGTGCTTTAATAATCTCGCCTAAAATTGCGTTGACGATATTCTCTACATCGCGCTGATAGAGATGAGGATTACGCGCTGTAATATTTTGCACTAATTCTGATTTGATCATAATGACGTCCCTACCCCGTTGTTATCTTTGTCCGTTTATGTGGTTTAAACCGCTTATCACCCCCGATAAGCGGCCTTTGACAAATTTTATTCTAGAAGATAAAAATTTAAAAAGCAAAATTTTCGACAGGTGCAAAAGCTTTAAGCATAGCGCCATGCGCACTAAACAACGCGCGTCCGCTCATGTGCTGTGTGGATTTGGTATAAAGCATCGCTTTAGGTGCGGCGTTTACACCTTCAAGTCCAACGAGAATACCACCCTCACGCAGTTGTTGAATGAGTGTATCGGGTAATTGAGCAAATACACCTTCAATCAAAATGGCATCAAACGGCGCATGTTGAATGACACCCTGCGCAAAATCCCCATGGACGCATATGACATGAGACGCGTATCCCGCACGACTGAGATTTTGCAATGCTTGATCCGCAAGGTCTTGCATTTCTTCAAGAAATATAACGTTCGCACCCACATGCGATAAAAGAGCCGCACCATAACCAGCGCCACCCGCAATATTCAAAACCTTAAACGGCTTATCACTTGGCAAAGACAATAAGAGCGACTGAATAAGACGGGCAAGCACCATGGGGGTCAGCAACGTGCGCCCCTCATGCCCAAGCAGTAACGGCTTATCGCAATAGGCGAGTGTCTCTTGATCGGATGGGACAAGCTTTTCGCGCGGAACATCGTCAAAAGCATCAATCACACGGCGATGAGTCACATCAAAGGTACGAAGCTGTGTATCAACCATCTGGCGACGTTGAGAGCTATAATCTGTCATGCAATGCGCCCGCCCAAAAAATAAAATATCCTATGGTTTTGATAAGACAACACATGGAGGCCTCGCCCGGATTCGAACCGGGGTACAAGGATTTGCAGTCCTCTGCGTAGCCGCTCCGCCACGAGGCCCATTTGCCGTCTTGATATGCCTTTAAAGCATGATGCAAAAAAGTGTAAGCGATTTTTTGCCTCAGAATGCATCACAGCACAAAAAACAAATTCTCATGCATTTATGCTTAAAAAATCTTTGCGAATACACCGCCATTTAAAGCGATAAAAATGCAAACAAGTGCACCAATACCGATCACTGTTAATGTTGCAGCCATCCCCGCGACTCTGAGGCTAAGATTCTCACGCTCACACGAAACCCCATAAGCATGAAGGACGCGGCCGACGAGCAATACAAAACCTAACAAATGCAGCAAATACGCCGATATTTGTAAACTTTCAAGACACGCCATCAAAATGAGAGCCAGAGGAACGTATACCCCTCGTGAGTGAAGAGTTGGTGTCTGAAGTATTTTGAAGTTATCGGATAGGCGGTCAACCCATAATCGTGCTTTTTGCGGAAAAGTGGTATTCAGGAAGCCAAGGATGGCCTTCACGAAGTCGTTGAAGGTTG